>NC_013889.1:0-300000 GCF_000025545.1 Thioalkalivibrio sp. K90mix | reverse complement strand
TACTACATGTACCGCGAGCAGTTTGAGTTCGAACCCGAGAGCGAAGGGTTGGAGCTCGGCGAACCGAACATCCCCGATGGCGAGAAGAAGACCGACGAGTTCTTCGGCGAGGTCGAGACCTATCGCGACGAGGTCAGCATCGAGCTTCCGATCCTCGCGGCCGACAGCACCGAGATCGAACTGACCGCGCGCTCTCAGGGTTGCGCCGACCTCGGCGTGTGCTATCCGCCCCATTTCCAGACCGTCTCGCTGGAGCTTCCGGGCCTGCCGGGCGAGAACGGTGAAGAGGCGGCCGAAGAAGAGGCCACAGAAGACGAAGCCGCCGACGAGGAACGCAGCGCCCTGGACGAGATGGGCGACCTCTCGGGCGACGTGGGCGCCGCCGGCGATCTGCTCGAGCCGGAAGAGGCCTTTGCCGCCTCTCTCGAAGCGATCAGCCAAAACGCGGTCATCCTGCGCTTCGAAATCGCCGAGGACTACTACCTCTACCGCGATCAGCTCGACGTGCGCATCGCCGAAGGCGACGGGATCGAGCTGGGACCGGTCAACCCGCCCGAGGGCGAACGTCACGAGGACGAGTTCTTCGGCGAGACGGAGATCTATCGCGATCAGGTCGAGATCCTCGTCCCCGTGCTGCGCGACGAGGACGACGTCTCCGAGATCACCCTGGCGATTGACTACCAGGGCTGCTGGGACGGCGGTGTGTGCTACCCGCCGCTGACGCAGGAGGTCTCGGTCAGCTTCGACGCGGATCTGGCCACCGAAGTCGACGAGGACGCCCTCCCGGAGACCGGCGACGAGGCCCTGGACGAGATCGACACCGCCGAGGCCGCCCCGGAAGAGGCGGACGACGAGACCGCCGCACCCGTCACCCAACAGGACCGCATCGCGGCCCAGCTGGCCGATGGCCAGATCTGGCTGGTGGCGCTGGCCTTCTTCGGCTTCGGTCTGCTGCTGACGTTCACCCCCTGCGTGTTCCCGATGATCCCGATCCTGTCGAACATCATCATCGGGCAGAAGAACCTGACCACACGCAAGGCATTCCTGATCTCGCTGGTGTTCGTGCTGGCGATGGCGCTGACCTACACCATCGCCGGGGTCTTCGCGGGACTCGCTGGGGCCAACCTGCAGGCGGCCTTCCAGAACCCCTGGATCATTGGGACCTTCGTCACCATCTTTATCGCGCTGGCGATGTCGATGTTCGGCTTCTACGAACTGCAGATGCCGGCCAGCGTGCAGAGCAAGCTGTCGCAGATCAGCAACCGCCAGGAAGGCGGCACCTACATGGGCGCCGGGATCATGGGCTTCCTGTCGGCCCTGATCGTCGGTCCGTGCGTAACCGCGCCGCTGATTGGCGCCCTGCTCTACATCAGCCACACCGGCGATGCGGTACTGGGCGGCATCGCCCTGTTCTCCCTGAGCATGGGCATGGGCGCCCCGCTACTGGCGATCGGCACCTCGGCCGGCCGCCTGCTGCCGAAGGCCGGTCCGTGGATGGATGCGATCAAGGCGGTGTTTGGCGTCGGCCTGCTGGCCATGGGCATCTGGCTGCTTGAACGGGTGATCCCGGGCGAGGTCGCGATGTTCCTGTGGGCGACCCTGCTGATCGTGACTGCGATCTACATGGGGGCCTTGCGCTCGCTGCCGGAGGGCACCTCGGGCTGGTACAGCCTGTGGAAGGGCCTGGGCGTGGTGATCCTGATCTACGGCATCCTGCTGATGATTGGCGCGGCAACCGGCGGCAAGGACGTGTTCCGGCCGCTGGCCAGCCTGAATCAGCCGGTGGCCTCGACCACCGGCGAACAGGGCCCGACGGAGATGGAGTTCACCAAGATCAACAGCCTGGAGGACCTCGAGCGCGAGGTCGAACGCGCGCGCGAGAACGGACAGCCGGTGTTCGTGGACTTCTACGCCGACTGGTGCGTGGACTGCGTGCGCCTGGAACGCACCACCTTCCAGGACCCGCGCGTGATCCGGGCGATGGCCGATGTTCATCTGCTCAAGGCGGACGTAACCGAGAACACCTCGGAACACCGCGAGTTGATGCGCAACTTCAGCCTGTTCGGCCCTCCCGCGATGATCTTCTACGACAGCGATGGCAACGAGTTGCGCAACTACCGTAATGTTGGCTACCTGAATGCCGATCGCTTCCTGGCCCATGTGGAAAGCGCCATCGGGGTAACGCCATGAAGCATCGCTCGCACGGGTTTGGCTGGGTCGCCCTCGTGGCCGCCAGCGCCTTTGTACTGGCGGGCTGCGAGGAACCCACACCCGAAATGGATACGGCCGAGGCCAACGGGGCCGAAGCGGCGGATACCGCCGCCGAAGAGACCCAGGGTGACCGCCGTATCGACTTTACCCTTCCGGACCTGGACAGCAACGACCGCCAGCTGAGCGAATGGGACGGCGACCTGATCGTGCTGAACTTCTGGGCGACCTGGTGCCCGCCGTGCAAGAAGGAGATGCCGCTGTTCCAGGAGACCTGGGAAGAACACCGGGACGACGGTTTCACCATCGTCGCGGTCGCCGTGGATGAACTCAGCGCGACCCAGCACTTCGTGGACGACTTCGGGATCGAATTCCCGATCCTGATCGGTCAGGACGAGGCCGTGGCAGTCGGTCGCGAGTACGGAAACCGGATCGGCGCTCTGCCCTACACGGTGCTGATCGACCGCGATGGCATCATCCGCGACACGCATCGCGGCGAGGTCGAGGAGGAAGACCTGCAGGCCTGGCTGGACGATTACCTCTAAGGGCGTGCGACGTCAGCGGCGGCCAGGCCATCGAATCCCGCCTGCTGGAGCTTGCGCTCCGCCAGGCGCACGGCCGCCACGAGCGCCTGCTCGGGGGGCTCGCCCGAGACCAGCGCGTTGATCAGCCCGGCATTGAAGGTATCGCCGGCCCCCACGCTGTCGACGACACTCAGACCTGGGGTCGGCGCGCAATAGACCTGTAGTTCATCCTGTGCGAGCCAGGCCCCCTCGGCTCCGGCTGTCACGGTCACGATGCGCCCGGGGTAGCGTCGGGCCAGATCGGCCGCGGCCTCTTCAGGGCGTGCGGCAATCCCCGCTGCCCAGTCCCGGGACAGCATGAAGACATCCGCCCACTCGAGACACGCCTCCAGACCCGGGCGTCGCTTCTCCAGTTCCAGTGAGATCGGCTGGTCCGTCACGGCTTCACGGACCCGGGGCAGGACTGTTCGCAGGGTCTCCGGCTGGCGTCCCTCGAAATGCAGCCAGTCGTACTCCTCCCACGCGATCCGCCGCAGATCGGCTGCACTCAGCTCGGGCAGGTCACGGTGGTGCACGATGGTACGGCTACCCGAGTCGCGCGAACGCAGGATACAGGACGTCGGGGTCGCGCCCGGATATCGCGCACAGGCGGTAGTTTCGACGCCGCCCGCGGCGAGACGATCACGCAGCCAGTCGCCCGATGCGTCCTCCGCAAGCACGGCCGCAAGGGCCGCGCGGTGACCGAACTGCGCGAGGATACGGGCCGTGTTCGCGGCATTGCCCCCGGGCTGAGAGGAACTGGCCAGCGCCCGAATCTCGTCGTCCTCGCGCGGATAGCGCTCGACGTCCAGGGTGTGATCCAGGGTTACGATGCCCGTTGTCAGGATGCGCGCCATCGTTGCTCTCGTCATTCGACCGGGGCGTATTGTGCGGGCCGCGACGGTCGGCGTCATCCGCGACATCCCGGCGACAGCCTGCGACAATGTGGCCTCACCCGATTACGGCAGGCGGCATGGCAACCTTCCCCTCCCCGGAAACCGCCGAGACGGCGTTCTACGAGGCTTTTCAGGCAGGCGACTCCGACGTCATGCGCCGGATCTGGCTGGACAGCCCCCGATGTGTCTGCATTCACCCTGGCGGCGAGCGCCTGGTCGGCACCGACGTCATCCTCGAGAGCTGGGATGACATCCTGCCGAACATGCGTGGCGTCGTGATCCATCGCACCGAGCTCAATGTCATCCCGGGGCAGAACCTGGTGATCCACACCCTGCGCGAAAACCTCTACGTCAGCGGCGAACGCCGCGGCGTAATGCTGGCCACGAATGGTTACTGCCTTGAGGGCGAGAACTGGCGGATGTGCCTGCACCATGCCAGCCCCGACCCGGACCCGCCGCCGGCCTGGGATACGGGACGGGTGCACTGATGGGCGGGGCAAGCGACGAATGCCTGACGGCCTACTACGAGGCCTTCCGTGCCGCCGACATCGAGCGGATGATGCGGTTATGGGCAGAACGTCCGGATATCGTCTGCGTGCACCCGGGCAGCCCTCGGGCCCATCGCGGGGTTTCCGAAGTAATGGAAAGCTGGCTGCTGGTATTCGCACGCGAGCTGAACATCGGGATCGAGCCGCGCATCGTCGGGCGCCAGGAAACGACCGAAAGCCTGAGCGTCGTGATTGAGGAGGCGATTACCCGTCCCGGTGATGTCGCGGCCACCGGAACCATCCTGATCAGCCAGACCTGGCGCCGCAGTGGTAATGGCTGGCGGCTCCAGTTTCACCACGCCTCGCACGGACGCCGTGCCCCGCCCTCGCAGCAGGGGATGTTTGTACCGGATGGGGGCGGCTCCACCCGGCACTGACGTACAAGCGGCCCTGGCGCGAGAAATTCAGCCCTCTGAGCGGGGCTGACACAGATCCGGGCGCTGGACCTTCAGGGCATCACAGACCCCGCGAACGGCATCGCGTACGCGTCGTCCCCGCCCCTCCAGCGTCATACTCGCAATCTCCCGATAAAGCGGATCACGGCGCTCGAACAGCTCCTGAAGCTTGGCCCTTGGGTCTGCCACCTCGTTCAGCAGGGGGCGTTTGCGATTGCGCCGCGTGCGCCGGAACTGTTCATCCACCGGGACGCGCAGGTAGATCACGAAATGCTCGCGCAAGCGCTCGCGGTTCTCCGGGCGCTCGACGATCCCGCCACCCGTCGCGATCACGATACCGTCACGTTCCAGCAACGATTCCAGCATCGCCGATTCGCGCTTGCGAAAGCCTGCCTCGCCCTCGAACTCGAAGATCGTGGGGATATCCACGCCCGTACGCCGCTGGATCTCCTGATCCGTGTCGAAAAACGGACGGCGCAACAGCCCCGCCAACCCGCGCCCGATCGTACTCTTGCCGGCCCCCATGGGCCCCACCAGGACAATATTCTGCATGGCGGCAAGGCTACTGGCCTCGCCGAACAAAGAAAAGCCGGGGACAAACCCCGGCTATTCTGGCCACCCCGACGGATGCTTGCACCCGCCGAATGGATTGCCCCTAGTCGAGCACGCGCGGCGTCACAAAGATCAGCAGCTCGGCCTTGGTGTTCTCGGTGGAGCGATTGCGGAAGAGATTGCCAAGGAACGGGATATCCCCGAAGAACGGCACCTTCTCGAGGTTGGTACGGCTGTCAATCTCGTACACCCCACCCAGCACCACGGTCTCGCCGTTGCCGACGAACACCTGCGTGTTGACCTCGCGCTTGTTGATCCCGGGCACGCCCAGCACCTCACGCTGGCTGGGCTCGTCCTTGGTGACCCGGATATCGAGGATCACGTTGCCATTCGGCGTGATCTGCGGCGTAACCTCGGTCGAGAGCACGGCCTCGATGAACTGGGTGGACGTCGCACCGGAGGCGGTGGCCTCCTGGAACGGGATCTCCTCACCCTGCTTGATCGAGGCAGTCTGGCCATTGGCCGTAATCACACGCGGGCTGGAGATGATCTCGCCACGTCCCTCGACCTGCAGGGCCGACAGCTCGAGATCGAGCAGCACACCACTGCGCAGGAGACTGATGCCGGCCCGGCCTGCGTCGCCACTGGCCGGCAGCGAGCTGTTGAGCCGGTCGCCGATCGCGATACCGCCCACCCCGGCGGTGGACGCATCCCGGGCGGCATCCGCCCCTTCGATGGAACCGGCACCGCCAACCCGCGTGCGACGATCACCGCGCGTCCCGGAGATACCGAAGCGGGCCCCTAGTTCACGATTAAAGGTATCCTCAGCGATCACGATGCGCGTCTCGATCAGCACCTGCTGCACCGGTACGTCGAGCGTCTGCACCAGACGGCGCACGTCCTCAATGCGACTCTGCGTGTCCTGTACCAGCAGGGTGTTCGTGCGGCTGTCGATGGTGATGCTGCCGCGATCGGACAGGAACTGGCCGGTCTCGTCACCACGAATGAGCGAGGCAATCTGTTCGGCCTGAGCAAAGTTGATCTGGACGAATTCGGTGCGCAGCGGCTCCAGCTCCTGGCGGTCACGCGCGGCCTCCATCTCCAGGCGCTCGCGGGCCGCAATCTCTTCGCTCGGGGCCACGTAGAGCACGTTTCCGTCCATGCGCTTGTCCAGACCACGCGAGCGCAGGATGATGTCCAGCGCCTGATCCCAGGGCACGTTGTTCAAGCGCAAGGTGATGTTGCCACCGACAGTATCGCTGACCACGATGTTGAGATCGGTAAAGTCGGCCAGCAGCTGCAGGACCGAGCGCACCTCGATGTCCTGGAAGTTCAGCGACAGGCGCTCGCCCTCGAACTGTTCTTCCTCACGCCGCCGGGCCTCGCGTTCGGCCTCGGTAATGGGCGCCACCTCCAGCACAAAGCGCCGGTCGCTCTGATAGGACAGGACCTCGTATTCGCCGTGTGCGTCCACTTCCATGCGCACACGCTCGCGCTCGGCCACAGTATCGATGGTGCGAACGGGTGTGGCGAAATCGAGCACGTCCAGGCGGCGCTCCAGGGATTCGTCCACACGAGCGCGCGGGAACGTCAGCTCGACCTTGCCGGCCTGCTCGCGCACATTGACCTCGGCCCCCGAGCGCGACAGGTCGATCTCGACCCGGCCTTCGCCCTCGGAACCGCGACGAAAATCGATGCCGGTAATCTCGACCGGGCGCGCACTGCGCGTCGCCCGTTCGGAGGGCTCGCCGGCACGATCGACCACCTGCTGTACATCGCTGTCGGCCTCGGAGACCCCGCGGCCGAGGGTCAGAATCAGGTTGTTGCCTTCGACCCGGGTCTGATACTCGGAGGGCTGGGTCAGGTTCAGCACCACGCGCGTACGATCACCGGACTCGACCGCTGTAGCGGTCAGCAGGGGCCCCACGTTGAGGTCCGTCTCGCGGCTGCGCAGCGCATTGCCGGCATCCGGGAGATCCAGTGCGATCCGCGGCGGGGAGTCGATGGCGAAGGCCCGGACATCTTCGGGCGGAGTGCCGGAAAAGCGCAGATTCACCTGCACCCGGTCACCGCTAATGCTGGCCGCCCGAATCTCTTCCAGTTCGGTCGCCGCCACCCCCTGCGAAACCATGAACAGCAAAGCCGCCATCACGGTGCCCGCCAGCGCGCGCATGGAAGAACCCATGTGTAATCCCCTGTAGTTGTTGCCGGTCTTGCGGCCCATTCGCTTCATCATTGTTCTGCTCCCCCAACCGCTAGTCGGCCAGCGCCACGGAGTTTTCGCGTTCCACGTACCCGCCGAAGGCATCCGGAACCACCTCGACCAGCTTCACCCGAGTGGCAGTGATCTCGACGATACGACCGTGGTTTTCGCCCATGTAATTGCCAACCGTCACGCGCTGAATACCCCGATCGGGGGTACGCACCAGGGCATAACGCACCTCGTCCTGCTCCAGCGATCCCACCATGCGCAAGGAATCCAGAGGGAAGCTCTCGAGGAATTCGCGCGGGCGATCCGGGTCGACCTCGGCATCGCCGGGCTCGCCCTGGGCCACGGCCAGCTCGGGTTGCGCAATCACGGAGGAGTCGAACGGGGAGCGGGTGTGACCCGGATACAGGTAGGGCTCGTGCGGCTCCAGCGTCGGGATCGGGTCTATACCGCTGCCCGGGCGCTCATTGATCTCCGCGATGTAACGCTCCAGATCGCTCTTGTCCGGTGCGCAACCCGACAATCCGAACGTAGCCAGCAGGCCAAGCGCAAAGGCCGCTCCCAGGGATCGCTGTGCAGGGTTCCGCATCAGTGGTCCTCCAGGTAGCGGTAGGTACGGGCGGTGGCGTCCATCAGAAGGTCGTCATCGGAATTGCCCCGACGAATGTGCATGTCATGCATGGTCACGACACGCGGCAGCGCCGAGGTGCCGCTGACGAACTCCGCCAGTTCCTCGTAGTCGCCACGTACCCGCAGACGGATCGGCACCTCGGCGTAGAAATCCCGCCGGTTCTCGCCACGCGGTTCGAAGAGCTCGATCTCGAGCCCGGCCTGCAAGCCGGTCTGCGAGATATCCACCAGCAAGCTGGGAATCTCGGCACTGCTCGGCAAAAGCTCCAGCAACGAGGCGAACATGCGTTCCATCTCTTCGAGCTGTTCCTCGTAGGCCTCGAGATTCGCGGCGCGCTGCTGCTTGTCCTCGAACTCGACTCGCAACTGCTGCTCGCGATTCTCGGCGCGTTCCAGGTCGGTGCGCTGATCGCCGATGAAGAAGTAATAGGACAGACCCAGGATGACCAGCACGATCACGACCAGGATCAGTACCTTTACGGCCCAGGACGCCTCGCCAATGTTATTGAAGTCGATCTCGTTGAGTTCCTTGATATTCATCAGGAATCCTCCTCGACATCCGAAGGCCGCGTCTGATTGGCGTCGAGGCGGAAGTCACGCACCTGCAGGCTGCCGTCTTCACGCGTCTCGATAATCTGCAGGTTGGAATCGGCCAGCCAGGGCGAGCCATCGATGCGGCGCATCAGCGTCGAGATCCGGGTGTTGGATTCGGCGCGCCCCGTCAGGCGAATACGCTCGCCTTCCTGTCGAACCTCGTTGAGGTAGGTGCCGTCCGGCAACGTCTCGACCAGCTGATCGAACAGGTGCACGGCCTCCGGGCGACGCGCCTGCAGGGTCTGGATCACTTCCATGCGCGCGATCAGGGCCTGACGCTGCTCGTCCAGATCGCGGATGCGGGCAATCTTGCGGTCCAGCTCGCGGATCTCGCTCTCCAGCATCTGGTTACGCGACTGCTGGTGATCGATCAGGGCATTCATGTAGGTGTGCGCACCGAACGCCAGCAGCACTCCGACCACGACCGCGCCACCTACCGCGCCGAAGAACTGTTTGCGCCGCTGTTCACGGGCCTTCTCGCGCCACGGGAGGAGATTGATGTAGATCATGACGCGTACCCCCGCATAGCCAGGCCGCAGGCCGTAAGCAGCGCGGGGGCATCATTGGCGAAGCGCTGCTGGTTCACTCGGCGCGACAGCGCCATGCCCCGGAATGGGTTGGCGACCGATACCGGGGTCCCGGAGCTCTCCTCGAGCATCTCGTCAACACCCGCGATCGCGGCACAGCCGCCACCCAGCAGGATGTGGTCGATCGAATCCTGCGGACGGGTCACGTAGAAGTACTGCAGCAGACGCTGGATCTGATCCATCATCGTCTGCTTGAACGGTTCGAGGATATTGCTGACGTAGTCGGCCGGAAGGTCGCCACTCATCTTGGCGGAGCCCGCCTCCTGATAGTTCATGCTGTAGCGGCGCATGATCTCCTCGGTCAGCATGCGTCCGCCAAAATTCTGCTCGCGGGTATAGATCACGCCCTCGGTCTGGCTGACGACATACACCGCTGTCACCGAGGAGCCGACGTCGACGATCGCAACGATGGGCTTGTTCTCGCGATCGGGGATCTGCTCGACCAGGCGCTCGGAGGCGTGCTCGATCGCGTAGGCCTCGACGTCCACCAGTTCGGGGGTGAGCTTGGCGGATTCGGCGATCGCCACGCGCGAATCGACGTTCTCGCGCCGCGAGGCGACGACCAGGACGTCGACCAACTGGGGATTCTTTTCGTTCTTGCCGAGGACCTGGAAGTCGAGATTGACCTCTTCCAGGGTGTAGGGGATGTACTGATCGGCCTCGACGAAGACCTGGCCCTCGAGCTCGGTGTCGCTGAGCGTGGCCGACATCTGGATGGTCTTGGTGATCACCGCCGAGGACGGCACGGCCATCGCACAGTGCTTGAGCTTGGTGCCGGAGCGTTTCACCGCGCGGGCGAGCGCGCTCCCCACGGCCTCGGTGTCCTGGCAGACCTTGTCCACCATCACACCATCCGGCAACGGCTCCACCGCAAAGGCCTCGACCCGGTAGCCCTTACCTTGCCGAGCCAGCTCCAGCACCTTCACGGCAGCGGAGCTGACATCCACGCCCAGCAGTCCCTGCTTGCTCTTTCCGAGACTCAGCACACATCCCCCTGTATACCCCAATGAAAGTAACTGGTAGCGTTACAATCAAGTATGCTAGCTCGTTCACAATATACACTCCGAAATCCGGGTTGCAAGTTGCTTTGAAAGCTGATTCTTAACTTGGCCCCACTTTTTCTACAGTCATGAAGCCGATTCTCAAGATTTTTGCGGCGTTGCTGGCGCTGATCCTGGCGGCCGGAATCGGCGTATCCGCAGCCATTGCGGCCCTGTACGTGCACTACGCCCCGACCCTCCCCGAAGCGGAGGCGGTGCGCGACGTGCGCCTGCAAACCCCGCTGCAGGTCCGCACCGCGGACGGCCTGCTAATGGGCGAGTTCGCAGAAGAACGCCGCATCCCCCTGCCGATCGAGGACATCCCCGAGCGCGTCCGCCAGGCCTTCATCGCGGCCGAGGACGAGCGCTTCTACGATCATCCCGGGGTCGACATCGTTGGCCTGGCCAGAGCGGCGATCAACGAGATCTCCACTCGCGGCGAACGCAGCCAGGGGGGTTCCACGATCACCATGCAGCTGGCGCGCAACGTGTTCCTGACGCGTGACCGCACCTACGAGCGCAAGCTGCGCGAGATCTTCCTGGCCATTCGCATGGAACAGGAGATGACCAAGGACGAGATCCTCGAGCTGTATCTGAACAAGATCTACCTGGGCCAGCGCGCCTACGGGATCGAGGCCGCCGCCCGGGTCTATTACGGACGCTCCATCGACGAACTGGAGCTGGACGAGATCGCGGTGCTCGCAGCCCTGCCGAAGGCCCCCTCCACGACCAACCCCGTCGCCAGCGCCCAGCGCGCCGAGATCCGCCGCAATTACGTGCTGCGACGTATGCTGGACACCGGCGCGATCAGCGACTCGGAGTACGAAGAGGCGGTGGCGCGCCCGGTTTCGTCCGAGCGACACGTGGCCGCGACCGAGGTCGACGCCCACTGGGTGGCGGAGGCGGCCCGCCAGATCGTCTTCAATCTCTGGGGCGAGGACGCCTATCGGCGCGGCCTGCAGGTGCATACCTCCATCGACTCCCGCTACCAGGAAGCCGCCAACCAGGCCCTTCGCGAAGGTCTCCTCGAATACGACGAACGCCACGGTTACCGCGGGCCCGAGGGTCGACTTGGCGACGAGGTGATGGCCGACGCCGAGGCCCGCGAACGTGCGCTGAAGGCACAGGGCGTGCATGGGCGCCTGTTGTTCCCAGCGGTCGTCATGGAACGCGAAGGTGACGGCACGCTGCAGGTCGACGGCGGCCAGATCGGCGAGCTCACCATCGAACCCCGCGACCAGGAATGGGCACGCACCCCCGAGTTCGAACGGGGCGACGTGATCCGCGTCAGGCCCTATACCGACGGGCGCTGGCGCCTGGCGCAAAAACCCGAGGTGACCGGCGCGGTGATCGCCCAGTCGCCGGCCGATGGGGCTATCGTTGCGCTCGCGGGGGGCTTCGATTTCTTCGAGAATCGCTACGATCGCAGCACCCAGGCGCAACGGCAGCCCGGCTCCGCATTCAAGCCGCTGGTGTACGCGCTGGCATTGCAGGATGGCTACCGCCCGGATGGCGTCCTGGTCGATGCCCCGATGGTTTTTGACGATCCGGCACTCGGGGCCGAGTGGCGTCCACAGAACTACTCCCGGCAGTTCCAGGGCGAGATGAGCATGCGCGATGCCCTTGCCCAGTCACGCAATCTGGCATCGATCCGCCTGCTCAACAGCCTGGGACCGCAGCGCGTGCACGAACAGCTGCCGCGCTTCGGCCTGGATCCGGACAAGCACCCGAGCAACCTGTCGATGGTGCTCGGCACCGGTGCGGTCACACCCCTGCAACTGAACAATGCCTACGGGGTGTTCGCCTCCGGCGGCAAGCTGCACAGCCCGTGGATCATCACGCGCATCGAGACGGACGACGGCGAGGTCCTCTACACAGCCCCGACCGAACGCGCCTGCCCCGAACCCTGCGAGAACCCGGCCGGCCAGGACCTGTACCTGAACGCCAGCGGGGGTCCGCTGCAGTATACCGACCCGGCACAGGTGCTGGACCCGGGTGCCGCCTGGCAGATGAGCAACATGCTGGGGCACGTAATCACCGCAGGAACCGGGCGTCAGGCGCAGCAGCTGGGACGCTCGGATCTCGCCGGCAAGACCGGCACGACCAACAGCTATCGCGATGCCTGGTTCTCGGGGTTCAACGCCGACATCGTCGCGACCGCCTGGGTCGGGTTCGACGACAACCGCGAACTGGGCCGGCGCGAGAGTGGTGGGCGCACGGCGCTCCCGCTCTGGATTCGATTCATGGACTCAGTGCTGACCGACACACCGGAGCGCCCCGTGGAACGTCCCGATGACCTGCAGCGCGTGGCAATCCTGCCAGACGGCCGCCGCGCACCAAGCGAGGAGACCCCGGGGGCGAATATCCAGTGGCTGATCCCGCAGCAGGTACCGGAACGCGGCCAGGCCCCGGCGGGCCCCCGCGGGGAGAATGGTCAGGGCCCGGCCGAGTCGGTGTTCTGATGAGCCCCTCGCGTATTCGCCAGGAACTGGCACAGGAGGCCGCGCGGATCCTGCTCGACGATGGCATCCGCGACTTCGCGCTGGCCAAGCGCAAGGCTGCCGAGCATCTGGGTGTCGAACCGCGCCACGAGATGCCGCGCAATATCGAGATTCAGGAGGCTGCGATCGAACGCAGCCGCCTGTTCGCAACGGACGACAGCCGCCAGGCCTACCGCGAACGCCTCGAGGCCGCCCGGATCGTCATGGAGCGGCTTTCGGCACTGGAACCCCGCCTGGTCGGCCCGCTGCTGGACGGCATCGTCGAACGCCAGCCGCTGGTCAATCTGCATGCATTTGCCGAGACGGTGGAGGAGGTCATCCTCGACCTGGGCGAGCGCGGAATCCGCTGCCAGACGGGCGAACGCCGCTATCGCAGCCGGCAGGGGCGTGAGCAGCGGGTACCGTTTCTGAGTTTTCGCGGGCCGAATGACACGGACATTGAACTGACCGTATTCCCGCTGGATGGGCTGCGCCAGGCGCCGCCGTCGCCGGTAGACGGCAAGCCCATGGCCCGCGCAGGGCGCGCGGACGTGGACAGGCTGCTGGCCGCCGCGAACGCCGACGCACCAGCGGCGGCCGACGCGTCCTGACGCCAGGAAGGCGCCGCTGCCTTAGTCGCGGCGGTAGGAGGTGACGGTCTCAACCAGGGTTGCCACCCGTTCCGGGTCGATCCCCGGATGAATCCCGTGCCCCAGGTTGAAGACATGACCGGTGTCCCGGTCGAAGCCGTCCAGCACCCGCAGGGCCTCCTCGCGCACCACCGCATCCGGCGCGTACAGCACCGACGGATCGAGGTTGCCCTGCAGCGCCACGCGATCGCCCACACGACGGCTGGCCTCGGCAATCTCGATCGTCCAGTCCAGCCCCAGCGCATCGGCACCGGTCTCGGCCTGCGCCTCGAGCCAGGCATCGCCACCCTTGGTGAACAGGGTAACCGGCACGCGGCGGCCGTCGTGGTCCCGAATCAGGCCATCCACGATGCGCTGCATGTAGGCCAGCGAGAATTCGCGATAGCCGCGCGGCGTAAGCGAACCGCCCCAGGTGTCGAAGACCATCACGGCCTGCGCACCGGCGCGAATCTGCGCGTTCAGGTATTCGGTAACCGCGGTGGCGACCTTCTGCAGCAAGGCGTGCATCGCCTGCGGTTCGCCGTACATCAGCCGCTTGGTCTCGGCGAAGTCGCGCGAGCCCTGACCCTCGACCATATAGGTGGCCAGCGTCCACGGGCTGCCGGCAAAGCCGATCAGCGGCACTTCGCCATTCAGTTCACGGCGGATGAGGCGCACTGCATCCATCACATAGCGCAGCTCCTGCTCGGGATCCGGCACCGGCAGGTTCTCGATCGCCTCGAGCGAACGGATCGGGTCGCGGAAACGAGGGCCCTCGCCGGTCTCGAAATAGAGTCCCAGGCCCATCGCATCCGGGATAGTCAGGATGTCCGAGAACAGGATCGCCGCGTCCAGCGGGAACCGGCGCAGCGGCTGCATGGTGACTTCGCAGGCCAGCTCCGGGTTCTGACACAGATTCATGAAGCTGCCGGCCTGGGCGCGGGTCTCGCGGTACTCCGGCAGGTAGCGCCCGGCCTGGCGCATGATCCAGATCGGCGGGCGATCCACGGGCTCGCGCAGCAACGCACGCAGCAGACGGTCATTCTTCAGGGTCTGGGACATCGAAAAACTCAAACGCCGAGGTATTCAAGGATGCCTTCGGCGGCCTCGCGGCCCTCGAAGACGGCGGTCACAACCAGGTCCGAGCCACGCACCATGTCGCCGCCAGCAAAAACCTTCGGGTTGCCGGTCTGGAAGGCGTGCTCACCGACGGCCTGTACACGCCCGCCCTCGTCCACGCCGATCTTGTATTCGGCGAACCAGTCCGCCGGGGACGGACGGAAACCAAAGGCGATCAGCACGCGGTCGGCCGGGATCACATGCTCGGAGCCCGGCACCGGCTCCGGACGGCGGCGGCCGCGCTCGTCCGGCGCACCCATCTGGGTGCGCACCACCTTCACGCCCTCGACCTTGCCGTCGCCGACGATCTCGACCGGCTGCACGTTGAACTCGAACTGCACGCCCTCTTCGCGGGCATGCACCACTTCCTTGCGCGAGCCGGGCATGTTCTCTTCGTCGCGGCGATAGGCGCAGGTCACCGAGGCCGCGCCCTGGCGGATCGAGGTGCGGTTGCAGTCCATCGCGGTGTCGCCACCGCCAAGGACCACCACACGCTGGCCGGCCACGTCGATGAAGCCGTCTTCATCGTGCTCCCAGCCCATCACCTGGCGGATATTGGAGATCAGGAACGGCAGCGCCGGGTACACCCCCGGCATGTCCTCGCCGGGGAAGCCACCCTGCATCGCGGTGTACGTGCCCATGCCGAGGAACACGGCGTCGTATTCCTCCAGCAGGGTGTCCATCTGGATGTCGCGGCCGATCTCGGTATTCAGGCGGAACTCCACGCCCATGCCCTCGAGGATCTCGCGGCGGGTGCGGATCACCTGCTTTTCGAGCTTGAACGGCGGGATACCGAAGGTCAGCAGGCCACCGATCTCCGGGTAGCGGTCATAGACCACTGCCTGCACGCCGTTGCGCGCCAGGATATCGGCGCAGCCAAGGCCGGCCGGCCCGGCGCCAATCACGGCCACGCGCTTGTCGGTCGGGGTGACATCGGACAGGTCCGGGCGCCAGCCGGCCTTCAGGGCCTCGTCGGTAATGTACTTCTCCACCGAGCCGATGGTGACCGCGCCAAAACCGTCGTTCAGCGTGCAGGCGCCCTCGCACAGGCGGTCCTGCGGGCAGACGCGGCCGCAGACCTCGGGCAGGGAATTAGTCTTGTGCGAGAGCTCGGCGGCGGCGAACAGGTTGCCCTCTTCCACCAGCTTCAGCCAGTTCGGGATGAAGTTGTGAACCGGGCACTTCCATTCGCAATACGGATTGCCACAGGCCAGGCAGCGGCCCGCCTGCTGCCCCGCGGTCGCCGGGTCGAACTGACCAATGATCTCGCCAAACTCGTGGATACGAATCTCGGCGGGAGTCTTCTGAGGGTCCTGGCGCGGCAGGTCCAGGAACTGCATCGGATTGGAAGCCATGGATCACTCGCTCCGACGGGAACCGGCGGCATGACGCCACGGGGTTCAACCGTTCATGCGTTCAGGAATGGTTCGTTTCGCTCAAACGAGCGTAACGGTCAAGAATGCCCCAGTGCGGACCGGACCTTCTGGCTCACCACACCCATGTCGGCACGACCGAAGACCCGGGGCTTGAGCACGCCCATCACCTTGCCCATATCACTGGGACCGGCCGCGCCAGTCTCGGCGATCGCCTCGCCGATCATCTGCTCGAGCTCGGCATCGCCCAGCGGCTCGGGCATGTAGGCCTCGATCACGGTGATCTCGGCGGCCTCGCGCTCGGCCAGGTCCTCGCGGCCACCCTTGCGGTACTGGTCGATGGAGTCGCGACGCTGCTTGAGCATCCGGTTCAGGATGGCCAGCACCGCGTCGTCGTCGGCTTCGCGCCGCTCGTCGACCTCGAACTGCGAGACCTCGGCCTGGATCAAGCGCAACGCCGCGAGGCGTTCCTTCTCCCGGGCCCGCATGGCCTGCTTGACGTCATCCTGCAACCGGGCCTTGAGCGACATAAGGGTCCTCGATCCGGGCCAAAGGCCCGAAAGGCGATTCTTAGTACAGACGCACCCGACGGGTCATGTCGCGGGAATTCTTCTTCAGCTGGCGCTTCACCGCTGCGGCGGCCTTGCGCTTGCGCTCGGTGGTCGGCTTTTCGTAATACTCGCGGCGGCGGACTTCCGCGACCACGCCGGCCTTCTCACAGGTGCGCTTGAAACGGCGCAGGGCAACCTCGAAGGGCTCATTCTCGCGAACTCGTACGTGCGGCATACAATCTCCGGATGCGAATGCTGATTCGTCTACCAAAACAAAAACGCCACCCGAAACACTCCGGGCAGCCATGCAGAACTCCCTATGGTAATCCAACCGCCGCCATTTGCAAAAGTCCGTGAAACGATGCCCATCCTGACCGCGCACACGCTTACGCCCAAAGCGGTACGCACGCTATGATGCCCCTGATGAACGCACCCGGCACGCAAAACCTGAACGTCGAGCTGGGCGAGCGCAGCTACCCCATCCGGATCGGACCGGGCCAGCTCGCCGCTGCCGACACCCTGCGCCCGGCGCTGGAGGGCCGCCGCGTGGCAGTGGTGACGAACACCACCGTGGGCCCGCTGTACGGCGAGGCCCTGCGCGAAACGCTCGAACAGTGCGGGATCGCGGGCGAGCTCCTCTGGATCGAGCTACCCGACGGCGAGGCGCACAAGACCCTGGCCACGGTGGAATCGATCATCACCCGCCTGCTGGAGGCCCGGCTCGACCGGGGCAGCCGCATCGTCGCACTGGGCGGGGGCGTGGTGGGCGATATCGCCGGCTTCGCCGCCGCGATCTACCAGCGCGGGATCGACTTTGTGCAGATCCCGACCACCCTGCTGGCCCAGGTCGACTCCTCGGTGGGCGGCAAGACCGGGGTCAACCACCCGCTGGGCAAGAACATGATCGGCGCCTTCCACCAGCCGCGCGCGGTGCTGATCGACACCGACACCCTGAAGACGCTGCCCGAGCGCGAGCTGCAGGCCGGGCTCGCCGAGGTCATCAAATACGGGCTGATCCGCGATGCCGATTTCTTCGCCTGGCTGGAGGCGCATATCGACGAACTGCGGGCGCTGGAACCAAAGACCCTGGCCTATGCCATCCACCGCTCCTGCGCCTGCAAGGCGGAGATCGTCGCCGCCGACGAACGTGAAGGCGGCATCCGTGCCCTGCTGAACCTGGGTCATACCTTCGGCCATGCCATCGAGGCCGGGATGGGGTATGGCCAGTGGCTGCATGGCGAGGCCGTGGGCACGGGCATGGCGATGGCGGCGCGCATGTCGGAACGCATGGGCTGGCTGAGCCGAGCGGAACGCGAGCGCGCCGAGGCCCTGATCCAGCGCGCGGGCCTGGCCCTGGAACCCCCGGACACCATGACCGCCGAGCGCTTCCGCGAACTGATGGCGATCGACAAGAAAGTATCCAGCGGCCGCCTGCGCCTGGTGCTGCTGCGGGCGATCGGCCAGGCCGAACTCACCGACCAGTTCGACGTGTCGGCGCTGGACGCAACCCTGCACGAGGGCGCCCGTGTCGCCTGAGGCCCTGGCCACCACACCCCGGGTCGACAGGGCCTCCGGGCTCGCGCCGTACGCCGCCGACCCCTCGGCCTCGCGCGGGCGCACCTACCCGGAGGCACCAACACGCCACCGCAGCGATTTCCAGCGCGACCGCGACCGCATCGTGCATTCCAGCGCGTTTCGCCGCCTGGAGTACAAGACCCAGGTCTTCATCAGTCACGAGGGCGACCTGTTCCGCAACCGCCTGACCCACTCGCTGGAGGTCGCGCAGATCGGACGCTCGATCGCACGCGCACTGAACCTGAACGAGGACCTGGTCGAGGCGATCGCGCTCGCACACGATCTTGGTCATACCCCCTTCGGTCATGCCGGCCAGCACGCGCTGAACGACTGCATGAAGGCGTACGGGGGTTTCGAACACAACCTGCAGTCGCTGCGGATCGTCGACCTGCTGGAACGTCACTACGCGGAGTTTGACGGCCTCAACCTGACCTTCGAGACGCGCGAGGGCATCCTCAAGCACTGCTCGCCACAACGGGCGCGCGATCTGGGCGCGATCGGCGTGCGCTTTCTCGAAAAGCAGCAGCCATCACTGGAAGCACAGCTGGCCAACGTGGCCGACGAGATCGCCTACAACAATCACGATGTCGACGATGGCCTGCGTTCCGGGCTGCTCGACATGGACCAGTTGACCGAGGTCCGTCTGTTCCGCAAATGTCTGGAGGCAGTTCGTGCACGCTACCCGGACCTCGAGCCGCGACGGGTTCAGCACGAGACCGTTCGCCGCATGATCGACGCCCTGGTCTCCGACCTGATCGAAAGCAGCCAGGCCGCGATCGATCACGAGCAGCCCGAGACCCCGGACGACGTCCGCCGGGCCGGCCAGCCACTGATCCGCTTCAGCCCGGACATGGCGGAACAGGCACACGAACTGAAGGTCTTCCTGCGCGAGAACCTGTACCACCACCATCAGGTCCACGCGGTGATGCACAAGGCCCGCCAGCTGATCCAGGAGCTATTCGCCGCGTTCGACTCCGAGCCGCGGCTGATGCCCGAGCATTTCCAGCGGCATGCCGAGCGACTCGCCGAGGCCGACCCGCATGCCCCGCAGCGCGCGATTGCCGACTACATCGCGGGCATGACCGACCGCCACGCCATCCGTGAACACCACCGCCTGTTCGATCTGGGCACGCTGACCTGAGACTGAGACCCCATGGCGCTCTCCGACCAATGCCTGAAACAGCTCGGCCTGCATACGGCGCCGTTCGACGAGACGCCGGACGAACACTTCATCTACAGCGACCCGTTGCTGGACGGGCTGCTGGAGTCGGCGCGCGCCGCTCTCGATGCCCCGGGTGCCATCGTGATCATGACCGGCGAAAACGGCTCCGGGCGCAGCCTGCAGTTGATGCGCCTGCTGGCCATGCTGCCCGAGCCCTTCGAGCTGATCGCCTTTCGCGCGCGCATCAACACGCAGTTCGAATCGGTGGACAACACCATTCGCAACTACCTGCGCTCGCACAATGCCGATGACCCGGATCGCCCCCTGACCGAACTGCTGGCCGAGCGGGTGGCCCTCGGCCGCGATCCGGTGATCGCGATGGACGACGCCCACCTCGTCGGCACCGACATCGTGAACAACCTGATGCGCATGCGCAGCGAGGTGCTCGAGTCCCAGGGCCGCGCGCCGCGCGTGGTACTCGTGGGCTCCGGCGGCCTGCTCCGCCGCCGCCTGTACCTGCCCGATCCCTCCGACGAGGACCAAGTCACAAGGGTCAATCTGCGGGCCTTCAACCTCGAGCAGACCGGCGCCTACCTGCGCCACCGCCTGCAGGCGGCAGGCCTGGACGACCCCGATCGTCTGCTTGACCAGGAGACCATCCATCACCTGCAGACCACCAGCCAGGGCCTGCCCGGCAACCTGAACCGCGAGGCCAACCAGATCCTGGAGCGTCACTGCCGCAGCGAACGCCATGCCGCCAGTGCAGCCGGCACTACAGCGCCCGGCATTGCGCTGGGTGACGAGGCCGAACGCGAAGAGGCGTCGTCACCCACGACACGCGAGCCAGCGGGCGTCACCATCGACTCCGATGCTGACCTCGATCGCGAAAACGACGCCGAACCCGTGCTTCGCGCCCAGCGCGAAGAGGACGAATTCACTCCGGCCGCCGAGGCCCTCGCGCACACGGACGCCGATGACGAACCGGAGTGGCCACCGGAGCACGAACTCGACGCCCCCCCAGAGGAAAAGCGCGCCGCGCCCTTCTGGAACCAGCGCTGGTTTGTGCCGGCGGTGGCCGCCACGGTCGCTATCGGCATTGCCGCCCCCGTCGCCCTGCAGCTGATGGACGGTGGCGATACCGAGGCGGAACAGGAGGTCGTCGAACTCCCGTTGCCCGAAACCCGGCCCCCGGCATCCCCCGACCAGGACGACCTGGTCGCGCCCGACCCGCTGGAGCATACCGACGACACGTTGACCAGCCCGGACATCGAACCCCTGCCCGGCCAGGAACGCCCGAGCGGCGATCCGATTGCCGGCATTGAAGCCGAACCGGCCGCGGAACCCGAGCCACAGCCCGAGCCACAGCCCGAGCCACAGCCCGAGCCACAGCCCGAGCCACAGCCCGAGCCAGAACCCGCTCCGGAGCCTGAACCCGAGCCCGAACCAGCACCGGAGCCGGAGCCGGAGCCGGAGCCAGAACCGGAACCGGAACCGGAACCGGAGACGACGACCGAGGCCCTGGCCGACGAGGATGGCGACAGTGAGCGCCTGCGCGGCGACCTGGAGTGGCTCGGCAGCCAGTCCTCCGATGCGTTCACCATCCAGTTGATCGCGGCCCCGGACATGTCCACTGCTCGCGGCTATGCGGATCGCCACAACCTTGGCGGCATCCGCTACATCCCCACGCGGGTGAACAATCGCGACTTTGTGGTCGTGCTGGCTGGATCGTTTGCCAGTCGCGAGGCCGCCGAAGGCGCGGCGTCGGACCTGCCCGAGGCGGTACGCAACGAAGGCCCCTGGATCCGCTCCATCGGCTCCGTGCAAGGCGTGGCACGCGAGTAGACTCGCCACGTCGGCACCCGCCAACCCGCACCTCCCCGTGCCTACTTGACCGGCCCCGGTTTGCCGGGAGAATGACGGTTCGGCTATATTCCTGCGCCTTTTTTCGTGTTCTTTTCCAGCCCGACGGCCCGCCCTTCGCGCGCCGTGACCGGAGTTCACCGATGCGACAGAACCAACTGAACGGCACCCTCTACCGCCCCGAATTCGAGCGCGACAACTGCGGCTTCGGCCTCATTGCGCACATGGACGGCGTGGCCAGCCACTGGGTGGTGGACACCGCAATCAAGGCCCTGGAACGCATGACCCACCGCGGCGCGATCGCCGCCGACGGCAAGACCGGCGACGGCTGCGGGCTGCTGATGAAGACCCCCGAGGCCTTCCTGCGCACCCTGGCCTCGGAGTCGAACATCGAACTGGCGGAGCGCTTCGCCGCCGGCATCGTGTTCATCAACCCGGACCGGATCGCCGAGACGCGTGCCGCCGTGGAGAACGCGATCGAGCGCGGGCCGCTTTCGCTTGCCGGCTGGCGCGAGGTCCCGGTGAACCCGGAAGACGCCTGCGGGGCCGAGGCCCTGAAGAGCCAGCCGCACATCCTGCAGGTGTTCATCAACGCCCCGGCCAACATGGACGGCGACGCCTTCGAGCGCGCGCTGTTCGTGGTGCGCCGGCGCGCCGAGATCGCAATGGGCGACGACCCGGTGTTCTACGTGCCGAGCCTGTCCGCGCGCGTGGTCTCCTACAAGGGCCTGGTGATGCCGGAAAACCTGCCGGTGTTCTACCGCGACCTGCAGCGCCCGGAGCTGGAGACCTCGATCTGCGTGTTCCACCAGCGCTTCTCCACCAACACCTTCCCGCAGTGGGGCCTGGCGCAGCCGTTCCGTTTCCTCGCCCACAACGGCGAGATCAACACCGTGCAGGGCAACCGCAACTGGGCGGTCGCACGCCAGCACAAGTTCGCCACCGAGAACCTGCCGGAACTGGCCGAACTGGAGCCGCTGGTCAACCTGGAAGGCTCCGACTCGCAGAGCCTGGACAACATGCTGGAGGTCCTGCTGGCCGGCGGCATGGACCTGTTCCGCGCAATGCGCCTGCTGGTCCCGCCGGCGTGGCAGAACGTCGCGCACATGGACTCCGACCTGCGCGCCTTCTACGAATACAACTCCATGCACATGGAGCCCTGGGACGGCCCGGCCGGGATCGTGCTGACCGACGGCCGCTACGCCGCCTGCACCCTGGACCGCAACGGCCTGCGCCCGGCGCGCTATGTGATCACCAAGGACCGCCACATCACCCTGGCCTCCGAGATCGGCGTGTACGACTACGCCCCGGAGGACGTGGTCGCCAAGGGCCGCCTGAAGCCCGGGCAGATGCTGGCCGTGGACACCGAGTCCGGCGAGCTGCTGCAGCCCGAGGACGTCGATCGCATCAACCGCACGCGCCAGCCCTACCGCCAGTGGCTGCGCGCCCACGTGAAGCACCTGAAGAGCCAGCTGGACGATAACCAGCTGTTCTCCGGCGAGCCGATGCCGCCCGAGCGCCTGGAGACCTACGAGAAGCTGTTCGACGTGACTTTCGAGGAGCGCGACCAGATCCTGCGCGTGCTGGCCGAGGCCGGTCAGGAGGCCGTGGGCTCGATGGGGGACGACACCCCGTTCGCCGTGCTCTCCCGCCACACCCGCTCACTGTTCGACTACTTCCGCCAGCAGTTCGCCCAGGTCACCAACCCGGCGATCGACCCGCTGCGCGAAAGCATCGTGATGTCGCTGGAAACCTGCTTCGGCCGCGAGCAGAACCTGTTCGAGGAGACCCCGGACCACGCCCACCGCCTGGTGTCCGACTCCCCGGTGCTGTCCGAGGCCAAGTTCCGCGAGCTGTGCAACCAGACCGAGGACGCCTTCCGCGTCGAGCGCATGGACCTCAACTACGACGTCCATGCCGGCTCCCTGGAGGACGCCGTGAAGGCCCTGACCGCAAACGCGGTCGAGGCCGTGCGCGGCGGTGCCGTGGTGCTGGTGCTGTCGGATCGCGGCATCGACCCGGAACGCCGCCCGATCCCGGCCGCGCTGGCCGTGGGCGCGGTGCACCACGCGCTGATCCGCGCCAAGCTGCGCACCGATGCCAACATCGTCGCCGAGACCGCCACCGTGCGCGACCCGCACCACTTCGCGGTGCTGCTCGGCTACGGCGCCACCGCGATCTACCCCTACCTGGCCTACTCCGCGCTGCACGGCATGTGCGAGTCCGGCGAGATCCCGAACGCGGACCCGCTGACCCTGGCGCAGAACTACCGCCGCGGTATCAACAAGGGCCTGTTCAAGATCCTGTCGAAGATGGGGATTTCTACCATCGCCAGCTACCGCGGCGCCCAGCTGTTCGAGATCGTCGGTCTGGCCGACGAGGTCGTGGACACCTGCTTCACCGGCACCACCAGCCGCATCAAGGGCACCCGCTTCGCCGACATCGAGGCGGACCTGGAGACGCTGTCGAAGCGCGCCTGGAACCCGCGCAAGAGCGCCGGCCAGGGCGGCCTGCTGAAGTACGTCCACGGTGGCGAGTACCACGCCTACAACCCGGACGTGATCCAGACCCTGCATCGCGCCGTGCAGTCCGGCGACTACGGCGTGTACCAGGAATACGCGGACCTGGTGAACGAGCGCCCGGTGACCGTGCTGCGCGACCTGCTGAAGGTCCGCGACGACATCGAGCCGATCGATCTGGACGAGGTCGAGCCCGAGGCCGAGATCCTGCCGCGCTTCGACTCCGCCGGCATGAGCCTGGGCGCGTTGTCGCCGGAGGCCCATGAGGCCCTCGCCACCGCGATGAACCGCCTCGGCGGGCGCTCCAACTCCGGCGAGGGCGGCGAGGCCGTCTCCCGCTACGGCACCGAGCGCATGTCCAAGATCAAGCAGGTGGCCTCCGGCCGCTTTGGCGTGACCCCGCACTACCTGGTCAACGCCGAGGTGCTGCAGATCAAGGTCGCCCAGGGCGCGAAGCCCGGCGAAGGCGGCCAGCTGCCGGGCCACAAGGTCAACAAGATGATCGCGGAGCTGCGCTACTCGAATCCGGGCGTGGCCCTGATCTCGCCGCCACCGCACCACGACATCTACTCCATCGAGGACCTGGCGCAGCTGATCTTCGACCTCAAGCAGGTCAACCCGGATGCGCTGGTCTCGGTGAAGCTGGTCTCCGAGGCCGGGGTCGGCACGATCGCCGCCGGCGTCGCCAAGGCCTACGCCGACCTGATCACCATTTCCGGTTACGACGGCGGCACCGGCGCCAGTCCTCTGACCTCGGTGAAGTACGCCGGCACCCCGTGGGAGCTGGGCCTGACCGAGACCCACGCGACCCTGCGCGGCAATGACCTGCGCGACAAGGTGCGGCTGCAGACCGACGGCGGCCTGAAGACCGGCCTCGACGTGATCAAGGCGGCGATCCTGGGTGCGGAGAGCTTCGGCTTCGGCACCGGCCCGATGGTCGCGCTCGGCTGCAAATACCTGCGCATCTGCCACCTGAACAACTGCGCAACGGGTGTGGCCACGCAGGACAAGGTGCTGCGCATGAACCACTTCATCGGCCTGCCCGAGATGGTCATGCACTACTTCCAGTTCGTCGCCCGCGAGACCCGCGAGTGGATGGCGAAGCTGGGCGTGCGCAGCCTGACGGACCTGATCGGCCGTACCGATCTGCTGGAGATCCTGCCGGGCGAGACGCCGAAGCAGCAGCACCTGGACCTGAACGGCCTGCTGGCCAGCGGCGATCTCGACGACAAGCCGCGCTTCTGCAAGGAGCCGAAGAACGAGCCGTTCGACAAGGGCGAGCTGGCCGAGAAGATGGTCGCCGAGATGCTCGAGGCGATCGAGAACAAGGCCGGTGGCGAGTACCACTTCGACGTCGCCAACACCGACCGCTCGATCGGCGCGCGCCTGTCCGGCGAAATCGCCAAGCGCCACGGCAACCAGGGCATGTCCGACGCCCCGATCACCGTGCGCATGAAGGGCACGGCCGGTCAGAGCTTCGGCGTCTGGAACGCCGGCGGCCTGCACCTGTACCTGGAAGGCGATGCCAACGACTACGTCGGCAAGGGCATGACCGGCGGCAAGCTGGTGATCCGTCCGCCGGAGGGCTCGAGCTTCGCCAGCCAGGACACCACCATCATGGGCAACACCTGCCTGTATGGCGCGACCGGCGGCAAGCTGTTCGCCGCCGGCCAGTGCGGCGAGCGCTTCGGCGTGCGCAACTCCGGCGCGATCGCCGTGGTGGAAGGCATCGGCGACCACGGCTGCGAGTACATGACCGGTGGCGTGATGGTGGTGCTGGGCAATACCGGCATCAACTTCGGCGCGGGCATGACCGGCGGCTTCGCGTTCGTGCTGGACCGGGAGAACGACTTCCCGGACCGCATCAACAACGAGCTGATCGACCTGCACCGCCTCGACACCGAGGACATGGAGGCCCACCGCAACTATCTCGAAGAGCTCATCACCGAGTTCGTGCACGAGACCGACAGTGCCTGGGGCCGCGAAATCCTCGAGCAGTTCGACCACTACCAGGGCTCGTTCTGGCTGGTGAAGCCCAAGGCCTCCGAACTCCGGGGCCTGCTGGCCAACCTGCGCCAGGCCGCCTGACCCGCCCTTCGGCGGAACCTTGAAACGGGCCCCTCACGGGGCCCGTTTTATTTGCAGCCCCGAATAACCCGTCATCGCGAGGAGCGAAGCGACGTGGCGATCTCCACGGGCAACCCCGGCATCCGCCCCGGAGACCACCGGGACTCGCCCGCAGCTCGCCGCGGCGGGCGCAACACCCAGCCATGACGTGTTGCGGCCCACCGCTGGGCTATCATGCGAACCTGACGACGAGCACACCCCCGAGGAATAGCCGGCGACACCATGGCAGGTCTCATCCCCCAGGCATTCATCGACGAGTTGCTTGAGCGCAGCGACATCGTCGAGGTGATCCAGCGCCGCGTGAGCCTGAAGAAGGCCGGGCGCGAGTTCGCCGCCTGCTGTCCGTTCCACGGCGAGAAGACGCCGTCGTTCTATGTCTCGCCGCAAAAGCAGTTCTACCACTGCTTCGGCTGCGGGGCACACGGCACCGCCATCAGCTTCCTGATGGAGTACGAGAACCTGAGCTTCCCCGAGGCGGTCGAGCAGCTGGCCGAGCAGGCCGGACTCGAGGTCCCGCGCGAGGCCGGAGGGGACGACAAACGCGAGGCTCACGCGCCGCTGTATGAGGCCCTGAACGCGGCGGCCGAATACTACGTGCAGCAGCTGCGCCAGACGCCGAAGGCCGTCGAGTACCTGAAGAACCGTGGCATCGACGGCAACACCGCCCGCGACTACCAGATCGGCTGGGCCCCGCCCTCGGGCCTGATCGAGGCACTCCAGCCACGCTTCAGCCCGCAGCAGCTGGTGGATGCCGGCCTGGCCGCACGGCGCGACGACGGCGGCATCCGCGAACGCTTTCGCGCGCGCATCATGTTCCCGATCCGCGACCGGCGCGGGCGCATCACCGGCTTCGGCGGGCGCCTGATCGAGGACGGCGAGCCGAAGTACCTGAACAGCCCGGAGAGCGAGGTATTCCACAAGGGACAGACCATCTACGGCCTGTTCGAGGCGCGCAAGGCCGGCACCCGGCTGGATGACATCGTCGTGGTCGAGGGCTACATGGACGTGGTCGGGCTGGCGCGCGCCGGTTTTCGGCGCGCGGTGGCCTGCATGGGCACCGCCCTGACCCGCGCCCACCTGGACAGCCTGTTCCGCCAGGTCTCGCGCATCACCCTGTGTTTCGATGGCGACGCCGCCGGGCGCCGGGCGGCCTGGCGCTCGCTGGCCGAGGCCCTGCCCGCGATCCAGGGCCTGCGCGAGGTGCGCGTACTGTTCCTGCCCGAGGGCGACGACCCCGACAGCCTGGTCCTCCGCGATGGCCTCGCCGGCTGGGAAGGGCGGCTGGCCGCTGCCCTGCCCCTGTCCGAGACGCTTGTCCGGCTACTGCGCGAGGAACACCCGACCGACACCGCCGAAGGCCGCACCCGCTTCGCGCATGCCGCGATGAAGCTGGTCGCCACCACCCGTGACCCGCTGTTCCGCGACCAGCTGGTCGAGCGTGTCGCCCAGGAGACCCACCTGAGCCCGGAGCGGCTGGGCGAGCAACTGCGCGAGGCCGAGGACGGGAACGTCCGTGCGACGGGCCCGGCCTCCGGACCCTCGGACATTCCCGAGGCACCATCCGCCGAGCCGGCGGGCGCCGCGCGGGAGACACCCTCCGCCCTGTGGGGGGCGCTGCTTGCACGTATCCTGCAGCACCCCGAGCTCGAGTGGTCCCAGTCCGAACTGGCCGACCTCACGGCCTTCCCCGGCACCGCCGCGCAAACGCTGGGCAAGCTGCTGGAGGCCCTGCAAGAGCGCCCCGGCTGCAGCAGCGCCCATCTGCTGGAACGCTTCCGTGATGATCGCCACTTCAACCGCCTGCAGGCCCTGGCCGCCCGGGAACTTGGCGATGGCGACCCGAAGGTGACCCAACAGGTGGCCATGGACTGTGCCCGCCAGCTCCTGCTGCAGCAGGCACGCACGCGGATTCGTGAACTCACTCGCGCAGACGGCGGGCTCGCTACGGAACAACGCGAGGAACTCGCGCGTCTTACTGCATTACTGCAGAAGACAAACACCGGTTAGGCTCCCCCGAAGTGCGCCCATCGAAGGCCGTAACTCATTGAAATCGAAAAACCTGCCCCCAGATCTCTTGTCGGGATTTCCGCGACCCGGCAGAGGGTTTGGCGGGCGAATCCCGGCAATATAAGAATCTTCTGCTACAATGTAGGATTGATTTTTCTACGACCCATTCAGCGACCCAGGCACCTCGGAGTACGACGTCCATGAACCGTGAAGAGCAACAATCCCAGCTCAAGGAACTGATTGCCAAGGGCAAGGAGCAGGGATACCTCACGTATACCGAGGTCAACGACCACCTGCCCGACTCGATCATCGACTCCGACCAGGTCGAGGACATCATTGCGATGATCAACGACATGGGCATCGCGGTGCACGAGCAGGCCCCGGACGCCGACAGCCTGCTGTTGTCCGATGGCTCCGTCTCCGCCGACGAGGACGCCGAAGACGCCGTGGCCGCGCTCGCCTCGGCCGATTCCGATTTCGGTCGCACCACCGACCCCGTGCGCATGTACATGCGCGAGATGGGCACGGTCGAACTGCTGACCCGCGAAGGCGAGATCCGCATCGCCAAGCGTATCGAAGAGGGCCTGATGCAGGTCCTGTTCGCGCTCGCCCATCACCCGGGCGCGATCGAACACCTGATCCGCGAGTACGACCAGATCGTCGAGAACAACGGCCGTCTGACCGATCTCGTGGTCTCCTTCATCGACCCGAAGAACCCGCTGGATGGCGAAGCCGTCGCGCGCGGGCTGGTCTCCCCGGAAGACGCCCAGAAGGCCGAGGAAGCCCAGAAGGCCGCGGCCGCCGAGGCCTCGCCGGAGCTGGACGCGATCGTGGAAGAGGTCGAAGACGCCGAGGAAGAAGACGCCGAACCGGTGGACACCGGCCCCGACCCGGAAGAGGCGCGCGAGCGCTTCAACAAGCTGCGCAAGCTGCACGCCAAGGCGCACAAGGCCTTCGAAAAGGGCGACCGCAAGGCCTACGCCACCGCGCGCGAGGCCACCGCCAAGTACTTCATGGAGTTCAAGCTGGTGCCGCGCATGGTGGACCAGCTGACCACCAAGCTGCACGGCACCATCGACCGCATCCGCAGCCATGAGCGCCGCATCATGGAACTGGCCGTGAACCAGGCGCAGATGCCGCGCAAGTCGTTCATCGACAGCTTCCCGAAGAACGAGACCAACCTCGACTGGATCAAGCAGGCCTGCAAGGCCAAGGGCAAGTACACCACTGCCCTGGCCGAGCACGAGGACGAGATCGTGCGCCTGCAGAAGAAACTCGCCGAGATCGAACACGAGGCCAGCCTGAACATCTCCGAGATCAAGGAGATCAACCGCCGCATGTCCATCGGCGAGGCCAAGGCCCGCCGCGCGAAGAAGGAGATGGTCGAGGCCAACCTGCGCCTGGTGATCTCCATCGCCAAGAAGTACACCAACCGCGGCCTGCAGTTCCTCGACCTGATCCAGGAAGGCAACATCGGCCTGATGAAGGCCGTGGACAAGTTCGAATACCGTCGCGGCTACAAGTTCTCGACCTACGCCACCTGGTGGATTCGCC
Source organism: Thioalkalivibrio sp. K90mix (assembly GCF_000025545.1). Taxonomy (NCBI): domain Bacteria; kingdom Pseudomonadati; phylum Pseudomonadota; class Gammaproteobacteria; order Chromatiales; family Ectothiorhodospiraceae; genus Thioalkalivibrio; species Thioalkalivibrio sp. K90mix. The sequence goes on along the minus strand of NC_013889.1, from coordinate 270,822 downwards.
AGGCCATCACCCGCTCCATCGCGGACCAGGCCCGGACCATCCGCATCCCGGTGCACATGATCGAGACGATCAACAAGCTCAACCGCGTCTCCCGCCAGATGCTGCAGGAGATGGGCCGCGAGGCCACGCCGGAAGAGCTGGCCGAACGCATGGAGATGCCCGAGGACAAGATCCGCAAGGTGCTCAAGATCTCCAAGGAACCGATCTCCATGGAGACCCCGATCGGCGACGACGAAGACTCCCACCTGGGCGACTTCATCGAAGACGAGAAGGTCGCCTCGCCATCCGACTCCGCCGCGCGCGAGAGCCTGTCCGAGGCCACCCGCGAGATCCTGTCCACGCTGACCCCGCGCGAGGCCAAGGTCCTGCGCATGCGCTTCGGCATCGACATGAACACCGACCACACCCTCGAGGAAGTCGGCAAGCAGTTCGACGTCACCCGCGAGCGCATCCGCCAGATCGAGGCCAAGGCCCTGCGCAAGCTGCGTCACCCGACCCGCGCCGAACTGCTGCGCACCTACACCGACGCCGAATAACCGGCGTCCCGGCCGAACGGCCGGAACCTGCCCTGCCGATGCGGCGCCATCTCTCCCTTTCCGGGTAGAATGGCGCCGCAGTCGTTTGTACCCTCCCCGAATACGGGCCTGTAGCTCAGTTGGTTAGAGCAGTCGACTCATAATCCCTTGATGGACAAGGACGAAAGCAGAAATAACGTAGACAATTCAGCGCCTTGCAGACGCTCAAGGCGGATCGAAACGATGGGGCGCGCCGCTGGGAAGCAGATGGGAAGCAGCTTCCAGGAACGGCACGAAATGCCCCGCAGACAGTTCAGGGCCTATAGCTCAACTGGTTAGAGCAGCAGACTCATAATCTGTTGGTTCCAGGTTCAAGTCCTGGTGGGCCCACCACCTTCACGCCCCGGCGGCTTCGGCTTCCGGGGCTTTTTCGTTGTGGCTGGCGTGACGGGTAGCCCTCATTCGCCCGGCTTGCTGTCCACTTCGTACAGGTGCTTTCCCTTCACCGGGGCGCCCTGGTCGCCCTTCACGATGGTGGGCTGAATCCAGACCAGCCGGTGTTGCCTTCGCTCCGGGCCGTGGGCCTGGTTTCGCCAGTGTCCGCGCCTCCAGTGCGGGGAAACCTCGCCGCCGCCACGAACAGCCGCCGCGCCCTGGATGGAATCCCCAAGGAACTGGATTCGTCGGAAGCCTTGAGCCTTGGCCTTGCTCAGCACGCGGTCCCTTTGTTTGCGACTGGTGGCGCTGGCGTACTTGCGGGCTATGGTCTTTGGGGTGTCGTCGGAAAATCGTTCGTTGACCTCCCGGTGCGGTGAGCCCAGGTAGCAAAGCGCGTTCATCAGAAGGCGCGTCGCGGCCGGGAAGGCGGGCTCCCATTGGGTGTAGACCTCCCGCAGGTGATCCACGCGGGTGAAGTCCCGCTGGGCGTCTTGGATGGACTGGCCGACAGTCATTCCCGGTTCGCCACCCAGGACGAACTCCAGTTGTTCATCGGCGGCCATGAACCGCGCGACAGGCAACGGCTCGGCATAGTCCAAACCTGGATCCGCAGCCGTGAAACAGATCATCAGGACTTCCCCGTCTTGCACGTAGGCGCCGTCGATGTAGCGGCCCCGGCTTGGTAGCTGTAAGCCATCCACCTGGCCGAAGTGCAGGTAGAACGCATCGAAGGGCAGCCGCAACTGGTCGACGGCTATCTGGTCCACGTCGGTCTTCGTGAACATGTCGGCCAGCGCGGGCTGGATATGGAAGATGTTCTCGCCGTTGGTCAGGGAGGACTGGTAGGCGCCGAATACCATTTCCTGGTGCTGTCCCCATTGGTCCGGGTCTGCTGGCACGGTGGGGTGCGGGTCAGCCTCGATCAGCCGGCGGGCTACTTCCCCGAAAACTGTACTTGCCAGCAGGCCGCCAAGTTCTTCGCGGTCGCCGCCGCTATGCCCATAGAACTGGTCGGCGGTCATCTCGAACGCCGGCCGCATGTGCTTGGCGTAACGGACCGGGTGGTACTGGAATGTTGGTTTCCCCATGCGTCCCCCTGGTGTCTTTCTGGTTCTCGTTCTGGGGCCAGTCTAGCAACCATTGCGCCCCCTTCGGCCATGAATCCACCCCTGTTCTCAACCCCTTGGCTGCCGCTCAGCCGCCCCGGTTCCCTTCCCAAATCCCGGGGTCAAACCTTGCCTTTTGTCCCCGAAACAGTCTTTCAACGCCGGGCCGTGCTGTGCTGGTCTAATGTTGGTGGACACCTCGATCGGTGGAATGATGAGGATCTGATCGAGGAGACGATATGGGACGCAGGAATTTTGATCCGGAGTATAAGCTTCGGGTTGCCCGGATGGTGGTGGACGAGGGCCAGGGTGTGCCGCAGGTGGTGCGGGATACGGGGGTCGGCGAGACGGCGGTCCGGCGCTGGGTCGAGCAGCTCAAGGCGGATCGATCCGGCGAGGCGGGTGATGGTCGCCCCCTGACGCCGGAGCAACGCCGGATCCGGGAGCTGGAGGAAGAGAACCGCCGACTGCGAGAGGACAAGGCCCTACTAAAAAAGGCTTCGGCCTTCTTCGCCCGGGAACTGCTGTGATGGTTCGCTGCATCACGACGCTGGCGAAGAAGGCTCCGGTGAAGCGGGTGTGTGATCTGCTGGAGGTGAACCGGTCGGGCTACTACGCGGCGCAGACGCGCCGCCGGCGGCCGCGCCAGCCGTGTGCACTGGAGGCACGGGTCAAGGAGGCGTTCGAGCAGTCGGAATGGACCTACGGCAGCCGCCGTGTGCAGGCCGCCCTGCGTTCGGACGGTGTGACGGTGGGCCGCTACCGGGTCCGCCGTCTGATGCGGGAACAGGGCCTGCGCCCGGTCTGGAAGCGGGCGTTCGTCGTGACCACCCAGCGGGATGCGACCGCGCCGGTGGTGGAAAACCACCTGGACCGGCAGTTCCAGCCATCGCGCCCGAACGCGGCCTGGGTGACGGATATCACCTACATCCGGACCCGCACCGGCTGGACGTATCTGGCGGCGGTGCTGGACCTGTTCAACCGCAAGGTGGTGGGCTGGTCCATGAGCCGAAGGCTGGATGCCGAGTTGGCCTGCAGTGCGCTACGCATGGCGCTGCAGAGCCGGCAACCCGAGCCGGGGCTGCTGGTGCACTCCGACCAGGGCTGTCAGTACACCAGCGACGCCTGGCGGCGTCTGCTGGTGCAGCACGGCGCCCGGGCCAGCATGAGCCGGCGGGGTAACTGCTGGGACAATGCGGTGGCCGAGCGCTTCTTCCTGAACCTGAAGACGGAGCGCGTCTGGCGACGGGACTATGCCAATCACGGCGAGGCCACCCGGGACATCACCGACTACATCGTCGGCTTCTACAACGAGCGCCGAAGGCACTCAACCCTGGGCTACCTGTCGCCCAACGCCTACGAGCGAAAATGGACAGCCGAACCTCCTATCGAGGTGTCCGAAATCGCTTGACCACTACATGCCGCTCAGGCCGTCTCGGCGGTGACGAGGCCGCGCTGGAGGTCGACGGTGATCCGCTGACCCTCGATGACGGTGGCGCAAGCCAGCAGGAAGATTTCCACGAACTCGTTGCGCTCCTCCTCCGGCATCTCCGAGGAGGCACTGGAGGCATTGAAGGTGCCGAACATGGTGTCGTGGGCGCCGGCCGAGTACAGGATCAGCCGCTGCATGGCGGCCTGGTCGTCCGGCGATGGCGCAGCGGTATCCAGGACCGGCTCGTCCAACTTCTGCTTGATCGTGGAATAGAGATGGAACAGGTATTCCGCCGCGCTCTGGCGGCCCCGCCGATCCTGCAGGGTGAAGTTGGCCGAAACCGCCTCGCCACTGCGAGCACGCAGGACGATGTGCTTCGGCTCGGGCTGATCGTCGGCGTACGGATTCAGTATATGGGCCACGAGGTCTCCCGCAGGGTGTGGACGAATGGCGGGCCAGAGTACGAGACCGCCGTCGAGATTTCCATGGCGCCCCGTGCCAGCCGAGTGGCTGCCCACTCTGGTGAATGCGGGAATGGGCTCCACCTTCGGATTTAGCAGGCCAACGGGACGCGCAGAACTGTTCTAGACTCGGTTAGACGGCGGAAATGTGGCTCATGGTGTCCTCCGTCTGGATGTGCTCGATTCCGATATGCCCTTCGCGTCCGCTGCATCATGCCGGGATGCGTGAGACCTGATCCAGCTATTAGCGACGGGAAATATCGGGATATGATCACAAGGTGGTGGGCATATACCGAAAAAGGTAGATCCACCGAACGTGGCAAAAAACAACAGGGGGTATCGAATGCGGGTTCTCGTTTTAGCTGCGATAGCAGCCCTTATGAGCGTTCCAGCGCTCGCGGCACCAGCACCAATGACCGCGGTGGTGATCGATGCGAGCAGCACCGTCAATCACGGAGGTGGCTGTCGGAAAAGCTCGCCCCCAGGCCAGTGCTGTCACCGAGACAACTCCACGGGAACGGTTCATTGTCATTGAGCTGGCTTTTGCCCTCGACCACCACCCCTTTACGATCGGTTGTGATACTCAGTGAGTGCAGGGCACAACCGCATCATTTACTCCAATTCAATCCAAGCTTAGAGCTAGCACTTGGAGTAACCACAGTCGCGGCAGGTGGGGCAACCGTCGACAATCTCGAGGTGGTCGCCGCACTGTGGGCAGAGGGACGCGCCCATCGGCATGGACTGCGGCAACTCCAAAGTGGGCATATCAGGAGGCCGAGCGGTCCGAGCGTTGTCGCGGTAGGTGGCGGCCAAGTCGCGTAGCGGGCGCGGGTGGCCGTCCGGGTCGAGGAAGCCGCGCCGCTGTAGGATCTGTTGCAGGGCGTGGGCGATGGCGGCGACCTCGGAGGGATGGTAGAGAGGCTTGCCGTAGTCGTTGGTGCCGCTGCGGACCGGGCCGCGGTCCCAGGTGACCTTGCGCAGGTCGCGCAGGGCGCGGGCGGCGTAGCCCCCGCGGGCCGCCAGCGACAGGCTGCGCATGGTGGCGGAGATCCACTGGTAGGACTCGGAGTGCTGCCCGGTGGGCAGGAAGAACTCGATCGGGCGCTCGATGGTGACGCGCTCGCCGCTGACCGTGCCGGAGACGGCTACGAAGCTGACCACCAGATAGACCGTCTGCGGCCCGCCCTGGGTCCAGTAGCGCACCTTCTCGGTGACCGACTCGAGCTCGCCCTCGGGGCGCGACGGGATGCGCTTGCCCAGCGGGTGGTCGTCACCGCCGGACGCGCCCTCGCCCTGCGGGGCATCCGAGCGGCGAAAGGCGATGATGGGCTGGTCGATCCGGTGCATCGTGTCCTCCCCGACGGCCTCAGACGTCGTCGTAGTAGCCCTCGTCCAGCGCGGCGAAGAGATTCGCGGCGGTGTGGATCTGTCCTTCGTATTCCACCTCTTCGTCGCCGCGCAGGGTCAGCTCCCGGCCGTCCGTCAGGGTAAAGGTGTACCAGGTGCTGCGCAGGCGTTCCGGGTCCACCAGCACGCCCATCTGCGCCTGCGGATTCGGCCGGTAGGTGGTGCAACCCTTGAGCCCCGCGCGCCAGGCCTGCAGGTAGACCTCTTTAAACCCCTCGAACGGGATATCGCTCGGGACGTTGAGCGTCTTGGAGATGGCCGAGTCCACCCACGGTTGCGCGGCCGCCTGCATGCGGATATGGGCGTCCACGCCGACGCGTTCCGCGGTGATCGCGTTAGCGGGCAGATCCTCCGGGCCCGCCTCGGGATCCACCAGCGCCCGGTAGGCCAGCAGCTCGTACGAGTAGCAATCCACCGCCTCGCGGGTGCGCCGCCCCGGGCGACGGATGTTGCGCGTGGTGTGGTGGAGAAAGGTCGGCTCGATGCCGTTGCTCGCATTATTGGCGACCGAAAAGCTGATGGTGCCGGTGGGCGCGATGGAGGTGGCGTGGGTAAAGCGCGCGCCCTCCTCGGCCAGCGCCGCGACCAGCGCCGGGTCCTGCACGGCGACGTGCTGCATGTAGGGGCTGAAGCGGGCGTGCAGTTCGCGCCCCTTCAGCACGTCGCCCACCTGGTAGCCGGCCTCGGCGAGAGCCGGCTGCCGCCGCAGCATGTCCGCGGTCAGCGTGAAACCCTCGTCCATGATCGGCGCCGGGCCCTTCTCGCGCGCCAGCTCCAGGCCGGCCCGCCAGCTCGCCAGCGCCAGGCGGCGACAGACCTCCGCGGTGAAGCCAGCAGCCGACTCCGAACCGTAGGTCTCCCCCAGCATCGCCAGCGCCGAACCGAGCCCGAGGATGCCCATGCCGTGGCGGCGCTTGCGCAGCATCTCGGCGCGCTGCTCTGGCAGCGGCAACCCGGAGATGTCCGCAACATTGTCCAGCATGCGCGTGAACACGCGCACCACCCGCTCGAAGCGTTCCCAGTCGAAGGCGGTGTCGGCGCTGAACGGCGCGGACACGAATCGGGTCAGGTTCACCGAGCCCAGCAGGCAGGCCCCGTCCGGCGGCAGCGGCTGCTCGCCGCAGTTGTGCGCACACAAACCGTTAGCATCAAATGCGTGCACATCTGGAACAGACACATCAAAAACTTCTTCAATCCCGCCGGGTTCGATCTTCGTAACCCGTGCGACGAAACGCTCACGGTTCAGGCCGCGCTTGTATCGGGCCAGGGCTTGTTCCAGACGTCGTTTCTTGTCCGTGTCCGCGAAGCCGACTTGCTGGAGAAAGCGTTGGAGGTTCTCACCTCTGACGATCAGCTCGTGCTGCGCTTTGATCGCATACTCCTTAGCGCCGCCGTTACCGTCTGGCAGGTGGCGCATCCCGGCCGAACGGCGGTTCCTGTAGATTGATGACGCAATCCCCAGCCTCAGAAGCATCCGTTGTACGGCTTCCAAACGCGACATATCAGACTGTGAGAGGCGAACGCTGACACCCTTCTGCTGACCGCCCTGAACGGAACCATCAGCGTCGAACATCCCCCGGAGAAATCCTCGACAAAACTCGCTTGAAGCTTGCTCCATAGCCGGAGTAACCGACTTCGCGCCCGGCCCCATGCCAACTTCTTCTGCCAGAGACTTTAGGGCAGCCAGGCTAAGCCTGAATTCGTTCCGGCCAGCCACTTCCTGCCATCCTGAAAAATCACTGCGATGTGGCAAGGTCCGGGCAGACCTCATTACCTCTTCCATAATCCCTTCCACCCCCGCCGGGGAAACCGCATCGGGACTGGTGCCAACAACAGCGGCCAGCTTCCAAACCGATAGCACCGCCTTGTCGTTCTTGAGGGTGCCGTCACCGACCAACATACCCAGCAAGTAACCTTGCTCATGGGTGTATTCACCAGGCCACTCGGCGTGGGCGCGATGGTCGTTGAGCAACACCCGATCGCCTTCGCGCAGCCGCGCCGCCGCACACCATTCTGTTTCCGTGACATAACGTGTGTAGCGGGTAACGCGACGCAACCGGTGATCGGCCGTCAGTTTCAACTGATAACCCTCAGCAGTAGCCAATCGAACGACCTGCTTTGCCCCAGTCGGGACGAAACCTTGTTCGCCCGTTGTGTAGTCTCGGCCATCAACCCTCACGCGGAATTGCTGTCCCAACAGATCTCGCACCTGACGCGGCCCGATAGACGTGTGGATCCATGTGTCTGCCGTAACGCAGGGGTTGGTGGCGCGGATCACCTCGTCGAACCAGGCGTTGTTCTGGCGGTTGACCTGATCGATCAGGATGACGCCGGGTTCGCCGACGTCATAGGTGCTGCGCATCAGGGTTTCCCACAGCTCGCGGGCGCGCACGCGGCGACAGACACGGCAGGCGACCCGGCCCTGGTCGTCGACGCGGTAGCCGTCCTCGACCACCGGCCAGTCGCGATAGACGAGATCGGATGCGGGCACCCCGTCCTGTTCCACGGGCAGCAGCGGGAAGGCCAGCGCCCATTCGTCGTCGCGCTCCACGGCCTCCAAAAAGGCATCGCGCACCAGCACGGACAGGTTGAACTGGGTCAGCCGCCCCTTGCGGCGCTTGGCAAGGATGAAGCGCTCGATATCCGGGTGGCCGATGTCCAGTGTCGCCATCTGCGCCCCGCGGCGGCCGCCGGCCGCGCCGATGGTGCGGCAGGTCTGGTCGAAGATCTGCATGAACGCGACCGGGCCGTTGGTCGGGGCCCCGGCGCCCGCGACCAGCGCACCCTTCGGGCGCAGGGTGCTGAAGTCGTAGCCGATCCCGGCCCCGGCCTTGAGCGTCAGCCCGGCGACGGTATTGGCATCCAGGATGGCCTGCAGCGAATCGCGAATCGTGCGCGAGACGGTGCAGTTGATCAGCGTGGTCTGCGGCTTGTGCGCCTCGGCCCCGGCATTGGCCAGGATCCGCCCGGCCGGGATGGCACCGTTGTCCAGCGCCCAGCGGAACTCGCGCTCGATCGGCGCGCGCTGGTCCGGCGCCTCGACGGCCGCCAGCGCACGCGCAACGCGGTCGAACATCGCCTCCATCGAGGCGTCCACCGGCTCGCCGTGCGCATCGCGCAATTGATAGCGCTCGGCCCAGATGGAATACGACGAGGGTTGCAGCGACACGTCCGGAGAGGTGCCCTGAATAGATATCACATTGTCATGCGATTGCCAGCTGTCGCCCATGGTGGCCCGCCGCTCCGCGTTCGGTCCCGGGCTTCCGATAGCCCTTCATCCGATCATGGGCGCCGGTGGCGAGTGCTGCAACACAGCCCCACCAGCCTCCGTCAAAAACGGTCGAGACTGGCGAGCGGACCTGACAGGTCGCGCACACGCATCCAGGAGGCGATGCTGGCGCGCCAGCGGCGGGTGGGCAGCACCGCGTGCGGCACGCTCTGGCTGAGAAACATCACCAGCGTGCCGGCCGTCGGCTGGATACGCTGGCATTCGCGGCCCGCATCGTCATAGATCGCGAGCTGGCCACCGTCCTGCTCTTGCCAGTCGCGGTTCAGGTAGAACACCAGCGACAGCCGGCGGCAGTTGCCGGCCTGAAAGGCATCCACATGCCGGGCGTAATGGGTGCCGGGCGGGTACAGGGCAAAGTGCGATTCGGTTTCGAACAGTCCCGGGATCAGGGTGCGGCCCACCTGCAGCCGGATCGCGTCCAGGCGCTCCATGAACGCCTGCTGCGCCGGGCTGGCACCGTCCAGCCAGTGGATCCAGTCACCGCGGGTGGCCCGGTCATGGTGGCGCTCGCCCCCTCGGCCGATGCGCGCCTGCGCCAGCTGCGCGGCATCGCGCAGGGCGTAGACCTCGTCGCGCAGCGCATCGACGCTCTCCGCAGGCAGGAAGTCGGGCCAGACGCACCGCTGATCGTGCACCAATGCATCCAGCCAGCCCTCCGGCTCGCAGGCTTCGGGAACCCGGGATTCGACGCCGACTGGCGCGCGGGCCGGGGGCCTCTCGGCAGGGTCCGACCACTCGGGGCCGGGAACGGGCAGATTCACGTGCGGGGTCTTCCATTCGGACCGCCCAAGCGGCACACAGGCGGATGCCTGCAAGCCAGCAATATACCCCGCCCGGCTCGCCGCGCAAGCACTTTCGGCGGGGTCTGCCCAAACCGCGTCAGTGGCCCAGGAAACCGCCGGCGATCAGGTGCTGACGCAGCGCGGCCTGTCCCTCGGTGACACGGGCGCGGGGGCCGCGCAGGCCCAGTTCGACCTGCGGGGCCTGGCGGTCCATCCGCGGCAGGCAGGAGATGCGCAGATCGGGGAATGCCGCCTCCATGGCCTCAAGCACCGGGACCAGGCGGCTCTCGGTCACGTTCTCGAGCACCAGGACCTCCTCGACCGAGCCGGCGGCGGCATCGCGCCCGGGGAAACGCTGGTCCAGCACCCAGCGCACCATCGGTTCGGCCATGACCGGGAATCCGGGCACGCAGTGATGCCGCCCGCAGCTAAGCCCCGGGATGCCGTTGACCGGATTCGGGATCAGGCTGGCCCCTTCCGGCAGTTCGGCCATGCGCACGCGGTGCGGCCAGGCCTCTGCGCCAAAGCGTTCCTCGAGGATGGCCATGAAATCCGGGTGCGGCCGCAGGGGAAGACCAAGCGCCTTGGCCAGGCAGGCGCGGGTGCGATCGTCCGGTGTGGCGCCGATCCCGCCAAAGCTGAACACCTCCGCCCCGGTCGCCAGGGTCTCGCGAAAGGTCTGCGTCAGGCGGCCGGCGTGGTCCCCGACGATACGGATCCAGGCCAGCTCCAGCCCCTTCTCCGCCAGGGCCGCGGTGAGGTGTTCCTGGTGCCGATCCCGGCGCTTCCCGCTGAGCAGCTCGTCGCCGATGATCACGGCACCGATCTCGGTATCGCCGGGTGCCTCCTCGACTCGCCCAGGCGCGGTGGTCTCGTCCATCGCGGCCTACTGCTGCGCACCCAGGGCCAGCGCCCGCTCACGGGCGGAGGCGCGCGCCTCGAAGGCGTTGTCCGGGTCGTCCAGCCACGGGGCGATGTGCTGGCGGGCCAGTCCGGCCAGGAAGTCGAGGTGGTCGGCGCGGTCGTTCAGCGCCGGGATGTAATGGAAACGCTCGCCACCGGCCTTGAGGAAGATTTCGCGGTTCTCGTCGCCGATCTCCTCGATGGTCTCCAGGCAGTCGGCCGAGAAGCCGGGGCAGATCACGTCCACTGAACGCACGCCCTCCTTGGGCAGCGCCTTCATGGTCTTGTCGGTATAGGGCTTCAGCCATTCCTCGCGGCCGAAACGCGACTGGAAGGTGACCTGCCACTGATCGTCGTTCAGGCCCAGCCTGGCCGCCAGTTTCTGGCCGGTGGCATGGCACAGGCAGTGGTACGGGTCGCCCTTCAGCAGGTAGCGTTTCGGGATACCGTGGAACGACATCACCAGGCGGTCCGCCCGGCCGTGCGCATTCCAGTGCTCGCGCACGCTGCTGGCCAGGGCCTCGATGTAACCGGGCTCGGCGTCGTAGGAGGCGACGAACTGGAGATCCGGAACCCAGCGCCAGCCCTTCAGAACATCCGCCACCGCATCGAAGGTGGAGCCGCTGGTGCTCCCCGAGTACTGCGGATAAAGGGGCAGCACGATCACGCGGCGAACACCCTGGCGGCGCAGCTCGTCCAGACCCGCCTCGATGGAGGGATTGCCGTAGCGCATACCCAGCGCGACCGGGACCTCGTCGCCGACCTGTTCGGCCAGACGGTTGCGCACGCCCTCGACCTGACGCCGCGAGATGGCCAGCAGCGGCGAGCCGTCGTCGGTCCAGACGGTGGCGTACTTGGCGGCCGAGCGGCGCGGGCGGATGTTCAGGATGATGCCGTTGAGGATCAGCCACCACAGCGGGCGCGGGAACTCGACCACGCGCGGGTCCCAGAGGAATTCCTTCAGATAACGCTTGAGTGCCGGGGCGGTGGGCTCGTCCGGCGTCCCGAGGTTGGTCAGCAGCACGCCCGCCTTGCGCGGCTGGCCATGGCGGTAGTCCGCTTCTCCGAAGTACTTCATGGTGCTCCCTGCGGCAATAGAGGATGGATGACTCCTGTCGGAGTCACGCCCGTTGGGTTGGCTCCCTGCCAAGGATAGCGCGAGCCGCGCACGGGGCGCGCGGGTGCGGTCAGCCGAGGCGGCCGCGCAGGGGGCTGGTCCGGGGGAAGTGCGCCAGCAGGAACTCCATCTGGTCGGCCAGCACCCGCTTGCCTTTCAGGTAGATGTATTCCGCGTGGGTGGGCGTGAACGGGATCGCCAGCAGCTGCATGCCGGCCTGCTCGGGGGTGCGGCCGGCCTTGTGGTTATTGCAGCGCTTGCAGGCGGTCACCACGTTGTTCCAGGTATCGGCCCCGTTCTGGCTGATCGGGGTGACGTGGTCGCGCGAGAGATCGCGCTCGTAAAAGTGCTGGCCGCAGTACAGGCACAGATGCGCGTCGCGGCGAAACAGCGTGGTGTTGTTGAGCGGCGGGATATAGTGATTGAAGCGGGACTGGCGGGTGCCGAAGGTGGCGATGATCGAGTTGACCTCGACCCGGGACTGCAGCCCGGTGCGGGCGTTGATGCCCCCGCGCACGCGATACAGCAGACTCCCGCAGGCGTAGGCGACCTGCTCGGTGTAGTAGAGGCGCACGGCCTGTTCCAGGCCGATCCATTCCAGTGGCATACCCGCGGCGTCCGTACGCAGGACCTGATGCTCGGTCGGCAACATGACCTCGTCCCGTCTCCAAGGAAACACGGATTTGCTCACGCGGAACTTGAGCAGGCCCGACGCCGCCGGGCGTGAGCAAATCCATGTCCCCTTCGCCGAGTCGACCGCTGGCGCGGTGCGGGATCGCACGAAACTTGCTTGACAATAAACAGGCCGAGCCCGCAACGCAATTACAGCCGCATGAACACCGGTTGGGCGCGTGGATGCGGGCCCGGAGAACGCGCCCCATCAACGGGCTGTTTAAGCGCGAAGGCGATTCCGCTACACTTGCTGGCCGTTTTTTCCGCCGAATGGGCCACAAAAGCCTTGTTCGGCGTCCTTAATACCACCCGCGAGCGCGGCCGAACGTCCCGGAGGGATTGCGGGGACGCTTGGCCCGGGGAGAGAGCGCATGGCAATCAAATTATCCGTTCCCAAGGAGTCCGCCAGCGGCGAACGTCGCGTGGCCCTGGATCCGACGGTGGCGGCCAAGTTCAGCGATCTGGGCGTCACCGTGCAGCTGGAGAAGGGTGCCGGCTCCAATGCCCATTTCCCGGACACGGCCTACGAGAAGGCCACCGTGGTCGATACCGAGACGGCCTACGGTCAGTCGGACCTGATGGTCCGCGTGGCCCCACCGACGGTGGAAGAGGTCAACCAGCTGCCGGAGGGCTCCACCGTCGTCAGCCTGTTCCACGCCCACCGCAACCCGGACGTGGTCAAGGCGATGCAGGAACGCAAGATCCTGAGCTTCGCGATGGAGCTGATCCCGCGCATCTCGCGCGCCCAGAGCATGGACGTGCTGTCGTCGCAGGCGGCCGTGGTCGGCTACAAGGGCGCGATCATGGGGTCGGATCTCTCCTGCCGCTTCTTCCCGATGCTGACCACCGCGGCCGGCACCATCCGCCCGGCCAAGGTCATCGTGATCGGTGCCGGCGTGGCCGGGCTGCAGGCGATTGCCACGGCCAAGCGCCTGGGCGCGATGGTCGAGGCCTACGACGTGCGCTCCGCGACCAAGGAGCAGGTCGAGTCGCTGGGTGCGAAGTTCCTCGATCTGGGCGTCTCCGCCGAGGGCGAAGGCGGCTATGCCCGCGAACTGACCGCGGAAGAGAAGCAACAGCAGCAGGACGCGCTGAGCGAGTTCATCGCCAAGGCCGACGTGCTGATCACCACCGCCGCGATCCCGGGCCGCGAGTCCCCGAAGCTGATCCCGAAGGACATGGTCGAGGGCATGAAGCCGGGCGCGGTGATCGTGGATCTCGCGGCCGAGGGTGGTGGCAACTGCGAGCTGTCCAAGCCAGGCAAGACCAGCCGGCACAAGGGCGTGATCATCCACGCCCCGCTGAACGTGCCCTCGCAGGTCCCGCTGCATGCCTCCGAGATGTACGCCAAGAACCTGCTCAATTTCCTCACGCCGATGATCGCCGAGGGCGGCGAGTTCAAGCCGGACTGGGACGACGAGGTCATCGCCAAGAGCGTGCTGACCCGCGACGGCGAGATCGTGCACGAGGCCACCCGTGAGGCCCTGAAGGGAGCGCAATCATGATCATCGAAGGCTTTATCGCGCTGTACATCTTCATGCTCGCGGCCTTCACCGGCTACGAGATCATCTCCAAGGTGCCGGTCATCCTGCACACCCCGCTGATGTCCGGTTCCAACTTTGTCCACGGCATCGTGCTGGTCGGGACCATGGTCGCGCTGGGCCATGCCCAGACGCCGCTGGAACAGGCGATCGGCTTTGTCGCCGTAATCCTGGCCGCGGGCAACGCCGTGGGTGGCTATGTCGTCACCGAACGCATGCTGGAGATGTTCACGACCAGCAAGAAGGACGACAAGAAGGGAGATAAGGCATGAGTCTGATCATCAACCTCGCCTACTTCGCGGCGGCGGTGCTGTTCATCGTCGGCCTCAAGCAGATGTCCTCCCCGACCACCGCACGTCCGGGGATCATCTGGGCCGGCGTGGGCATGGTGATCGCCACGCTCGTGACCTTCGTGCACCCGGAGATCTCCGGCGGCGTGAACTACACCCTGATCATTCTGGGTATCGCCATCGGTGGCGCGCTGGCCTGGTGGAGCGGCAAGAAGGTCGCGATGACCGACATGCCGCAGATGATCGCGCTTTACAACGGCATGGGCGGCGGCGCCGCGGCCGGTATCGGTGCAATCTACCTGCTGCAGGCCACCCCGGAGACGGTCACCAACACCGGCCTGGCGATCGCGGTGACCGGCTCGCTGATCGGCTCGGTGGCCTTCTCCGGCTCGCTGGTGGCCTACGCCAAGCTTGAAGGCCTGATGAAGAAGACCTTTACCTTCGGCGGCCAGCAGATCGTGAACATCGCGATCTTCGCGATCACCGTGCTGCTGGGCTTCATGATGGCCACCAGTGGCGGCGAGATCGGGTCGTTCAGCCTGCTGCTGTTCTTCGTGCTGGCGCTGGCCTTCGGCATCCTGATGACCCTGCCGATCGGCGGCGCCGACATGCCGGTGGTTATCTCGCTGTACAACGCCCTGACCGGTCTCGCGGTCGGCCTGAAGGGGATCGTCCTCGACAACCCGGCCCTGATGATCGCCGGTATCGTGGTCGGTGCGGCCGGTACGCTGCTCACGCAGTTGATGGCCAAGGCGATGAACCGCCCGATCAAGAACATCCTGTTCAGCCAGTTCGGGGGTTCCAGCGGCGGCGCCGAAGAAGCGATCGAAGGCACCATGAAGGAGATCCAGGCCAACGACGCCGGGATCATGATGGCCTACGCCGAGAAGGTGATCATCGTGCCGGGCTACGGCATGGCCGTGGCGCAGGCGCAGCACAAGATCTGGGAATTCACCCAGTTGCTGCAAAAGCGCGGCGTGGACGTGAAGTTCGCGATCCACCCGGTCGCAGGCCGCATGCCCGGGCACATGAACGTGCTGCTGGCCGAGGCCGGCGTGCCCTACGACATCATCTTCGATCTCGACGAGATCAACGAGGAGTTCAAGACCGCGGATGTCGCGATGGTGATCGGCGCGAACGACGTCGTGAACCCGGTGGCCCGGACCAATCCGGAATCGCCGATCTACGGCATGCCGATCCTGAACGCCGACCAGGCGAAGAACGTCATCTGCGTGAAGCGCGGCAAGGGCGCGGGGTTCTCGGGCATCGAGAACCACCTGTTCTATGCCGACAACAACCAGATGCTGTACGGCGACGGCCAGAAGGTAGCCGCCGAACTGGTGGCATCGGTCAAGGCCCTCGGCTAGACCGATGCCGGGCCTCGCGCCCGGTTTCCGCTTGCAAGCCCGGCCCCATTTTCGGTGGCCGGGCTTTTTTGTGCGCAGCCCTCCGAGAGGCCAATACCGGACCAATCCCTGTACACGACCTGTACAGGATACCCACAGGTGGATACAAACGATGGCAGTTAGGTGACACAACAGCCAACCGATATCATCAATGACACACAACTAGCTGATAACACGAAACAAAAACACTTTGGTCGCTTTTTAGCCATTCTGATACGAACCAAGCAGCAACAGGCGTTTAGCGGCTTTCACCCCATTTCCTCCACAGAGTTGTCCACAGGTTTTGTGGATAACGGTCACACTCTTGTGCGTATGCGGACTGGCGTAGACTAGCCACATGCCCGAGACCGGAATTGCCCAGGTCGCACTCGACCGACCGCTGGACCGCCTGTTCGACTACCGGATCCCCGAAGACACCGATCTGAGGCCCGGGCAACGAGTCCGTGTACCCTTCGGTCGTGGCGAGGCGATCGGCATCGTGGTCGCACTCGCGAATCAAAGCGACGTGCCCGAGAACAAGCTGCGCGAGGCACTGGGTTCACCCGATGCGCAGCCCATCCTGACGCCGATGGTGCTGGAACTCCTGCGTTTCGGGGCCCGCTACTACCACCACCCACTGGGCGAGGCCCTCCTGAGCGCGCTGCCCCCCGCCCTGCGGCGTGGCCACCCCTTGCCCATCCTGGCCCCCGAACCCCTCTGGCGGCTCACGGCGGCGGGCCACAGGGCACTCGCGGAAGGGCAGGTACGGGGCCGCCGCCAGCTCGCCATCCTGCGTGCCCTGCCCGCGCTCGGCGCCGCGCTGGACCGCACGACACTGTCCACCGCGGCCGCCCTGCAGATCACCGCGAAGGATCTGCGACAGCTGGAGGCACGCGGCTGGCTGGAACAGACGCGTGCCGATCCGCTTGCTCCAGCGCCCCCTACCGGCACCGGCTACACCCTGACCCCCGAGCAGGAGGCCGCCATCGCGGCGGTGTCGCCAGACGACCCCCGCCCGATGCTGCTGGAGGGCGTCACCGGAAGCGGCAAGACCGAGGTCTATCTGCGCATGGCCGCCGATGCGGTCGCGCGTGGCCGTCAGGTCCTGTTCCTGATCCCGGAAATCGCACTGACGCCCCAGCTTGCCGGGCGCATCCAGCAGCGCTTTCCGGGACAGGTTGCACTGCTGCACTCCGGCCTGGCCGAGGGTGAGCGCCTGCGTGCCTGGGAGGCAGCCCGGCAGGGCGAACGCCGCATCGTGGTCGGGACCCGTTCCGCCCTGTTCGTCCCGCTGCCCGAGCCGGGCCTGATCATCGTCGACGAGGAACACGACAGCGCGTTCAAGCAGCAGGACGGCTTTCGCTACAGCGCGCGGGATCTGGCGATCAAGCGTGGCCAGCTCGAGCACACCCCGGTCGTTCTGGGCTCGGCGACACCCACCCTGGAGACCCTGCACGCCGCACGCCAGGGGCGCTACACCCATGTGCATCTGCGTTCCCGCCCGGACGGCACGCAACCCCCCAGTGTGGAGACCATCGACACCCGCGTGCACAGCCCGGACGAGGGCCTGACCGCGCCGCTGCTGGATGCCATGCAACAGACCCTGGCCGCCGGAGCGCAGTGCTTTGTCCTGCTCAACCGGCGCGGCTTTGCGCGCGTGCTCGCCTGCGAGAGTTGTGGCTGGGTCGCCGACTGCCCGGATTGCGATGCTCACCTCACCGTGCATACCCAGGATCGTCGCGCGATCTGCCATTTGTGCGGACACCAGGAGCGCCGGGCGGAACGCTGCCCGGAATGCGGCGAGGCCCTGATCAATCGCGGGCTCGGTACCCAACGCCTGGAACAGGCCCTGGCCCGGCACTTCCCCCAGACGCCGATCATTCGCCTCGACCGCGACAGCGTGCGCCACAAAGGGGCCCTGGAGACCGCACTGGACCGCATCCGTCAGCTGGATGCCGCGATCGTGGTCGGCACCCAGATGCTGGCCAAGGGTCACGACTTCCCGCGCGTCGGACTGGTCGGCGTGATTGACGTCGACCAGGGGCTGTTCAGCGTGGATCTGCGCGCTACCGAACACACCCTGCAACTGATCGTGCAGGCCGCCGGTCGTGCGGGCCGGGGTGACGGTGGCGGGCGCGTCCTCCTGCAGACCGGCCACCCCGATCACCCCCTGATGCGGGGGCTGGATGCCGGTAACTATCCGGCGATGCTCGAGCCCCTGCTGGCCGAACGCGAGGCGGCCGGGCTGCCGCCGTACGGGCACCTGGCCCTGGTCCGCGTCGAGGCCGCCGAAGCCGCAGCGGCGCATCGCCACGCGGAGACCATCGCCGGACACCTGCTCGCGGCACGGCACGGAGACCTGCGCGTGCTGGGTCCGGCCCCCGCCCCGCGCCATCGCGTGAACCGGCGTTTCCGCGAGCAGATCCTGCTGCGCGCGGCCGAGCGTCAGGCCCTGCACCGGACGCTCACGCAGGCCCGACATGCGTGGCAGACGGAAGATCTGCCGCGTGGGGTTCGCATCGCGATCGATGTGGACCCGGTCTCCCTCGCCTGAACCCCGCATCCAGCGGGCACCCGGCCTGGATTCTGGTTAGAATGCGGGCCTTTTGAGACAACGGACCCGGTTCCTTTGAAAGACGCCCTTACCCAGGCCCTCGCGGCCGCCCTGGAGACCCTGGTGGCCGATGGCCGCATACCCCCCGATCATGGTGTCGAGGTACAGGTTACGCGTGCCCGCGACCGCGAACACGGCGACTTTGCCAGCAATCTGGCGATGCAACTCGCGCGCCCGGCCAAAGCCAAGCCCCGCGACCTGGCCGAGGCCCTGTGCGCCGCGATGCCGGCCGTGCCCGGCCTGGCCGGCACCGAGATCGCTGGCCCCGGCTTCATCAACTTCCGCCTGGCCGCGGATGCCCGCACCCAGGTGCTGGGCCGCATCGCCGCCCAGGGCGCCGACTTTGGTCGCTCCAGCGTGGGCAACGGCCGCCCGGTGCAGGTGGAGTTCGTCTCCGCCAACCCCACCGGCCCGCTGCATGTCGGCCACGGCCGCGGCGCGGCCTTCGGCGCCACCGTCGCCGACCTGCTGGACTTCTGCGGTTTCGACGTCACCCGCGAGTACTACGTGAACGACGCCGGGCGGCAGATGAACATCCTCGCCGCCAGCGTCTGGCTGCGTTACCTGGAACAGCACGGCGTACAGGTCCCGTTCCCCACCAACGGCTACCAGGGCGACTACATCTACCCGGTCGCCGAATCCCTGACCGCGCAGATCGGCGAACAGGCCGTGCACCCGGCCACGGCCGTCACCCGCGACCTCCCGCCGGACGAGCCGGCCGGCGGCGACAAGGAGGTCTACATCGACGCGGTGATCGCCCGTGCCCGCGAACTGCTGGGCCCGGAGCTGTACCGCACGGTGTTCGACTGCGGCCTGAACGCGATCCTTGAAGACATCCGCGACGACCTGCGCGAGTTCGGGGTCGAATACCAGTGCTGGTTCTCCGAACGCAGCCTGGCCGACTCCGGTGCGATCGACGCCGCGGTGCAGGATCTCCAGGCACACGGCGCGCTGTACGAGCAGGACGGAGCCCTGTGGTTCCGCTCCACCGACTACGGCGACGACAAGGATCGCGTAGTGCGCCGCGAGAACGGCGACTACACCTACTTCGCCTCCGACATCGCCTACCACCGCGAAAAGTTCCAGCGCGGCTTCGAGCGCGTGATCAACATCTGGGGCGCCGACCACCACGGCTACGTCCCGCGCGTGCGCGCCGCCCTGCAGGCCCTGGGCCTGGAGGCCGACCGCCTCGACGTGCTGCTGGTGCAGTTCGCGATCCTCTACCGCGGGGGCGAGCGCCTGCCGATGTCCACCCGTGCCGGGCAGTTCGTCACCCTGCGCGAGCTGCGCGACGAGGTCGGGTCGGATGCCGCGCGCTTCTTCTACGTGCAGCGCCGTTGCGACCAGCACCTGGACTTCGACCTGGACCTGGCCAAGTCGCAGTCCAACGACAACCCGATGTACTACATCCAGTACGCCCACGCGCGTATCGCCAGCGTGCTGCGCACCGCCGCGGAGCGCGGCCATACCGCCAGCGCGTTGGACGACACCGGGCTGTCCGCATGCCTGACCGAGCCGCAGGAAGACGACCTGCTGGACCGCCTCGACCGCTTCCCCGAGGTGATCGCGGCAGCCGCCGAGGCCTGCGAACCGCACCAGATCGCCCAGTACCTGCGCGAGCTGGCCGCCGGCTTCCATACCTACTACAACGCCGTCCCATTCCTGAACGCCGAGGACGCCACCGTGATCGGCGCACGCCTGGCGCTGCTGACCGGCATCAAGCAGGTGCTGCACAATGGGCTGCGCCTGCTCGGCGTTACCGCCCCCGAACGGATGTAGCCCATGGCCCAGGCCCGCCGCAAGCGCCGCAAGACCACTCCCGCCCGCTCTTCGCGACCGATCCCGGGCTGGGTATGGATGTTCGCCGGCCTGCTGATCGGGCTCGGGATCGCCGCCGTGCTCTATCTCCAGGGGGCCGACCGTTCACCCGATATCGGCGCGCTGTTCGGCGAACCGGAGACCCCGGCCGAGCGGGCGCCCGCGGCGGAGCCGGAGCGTCTGCCCACTGATGACGAGCCGCGGTTTCGCTACTACGAGCTGCTGCCCGAAGACGAGGTCCGCGTCCCTCGGGGCGAACGTGAAGTCCCGCAAGACCAGGTGATCCCGCCCCCGGCTTCCCCGGCCGAGGGCGATCCGGTGATCCTGCAGATCGGATCCTTCCGACGGTTCGAACAGGCCGACGAGATGAAGGCCCGCATCTCCCTGCTGGGCCTGAGCCCGCAGGTACACGAGGTCCAGGTCGAGGGCGAGACCTGGCACCGCGTCTTTGTCGGCCCCTTCACCCAGGAGGACGACGTCAACCGCGCCCTGGACCGCCTGCGCTCGGAGAACATCGAGGCCCTGCGCCTGCGTCATCGGGACGGTTGATGGCCGCGGCCGGCCCGGACCTGGACGCCCTGGCGAGGACCGTGGAGGCCCTGCCGCAGGGCCGCGAACGCCGCGAACTGGGCGAACTGCTGCGCCGGGCCCGCCAGCGGCACAAGCGCGGCCAGCCCTGTGACCGGCTCGTCTCCACCCTGACCGAACGCCTTGCACGCGCCGAACAGGGCGGCGCCGAACGCCAACACCTGCGCCCGCAGCCCACTTACGCCGGCGACCTGCCGATCCACGCCGAACGCGAACGCATCGTCGCCGCCATCCGCGAGCATCCGGTGTTGGTGCTGTGCGGCGAGACCGGCTCCGGCAAGACC
This sequence comes from Thioalkalivibrio sp. K90mix, assembly GCF_000025545.1. NCBI lineage: Bacteria > Pseudomonadati > Pseudomonadota > Gammaproteobacteria > Chromatiales > Ectothiorhodospiraceae > Thioalkalivibrio > Thioalkalivibrio sp. K90mix. Next base: position 250,180 of record NC_013889.1, on the reverse strand, counting down.
ACCCAGCTACCCAAGCTGTGCCTGGAGGCAGGGCGCGGCGAGACGGGGCTGATCGGCCACACCCAGCCGCGCCGCATCGCCGCGCGTTCGGTGGCCAGCCGCATCGCCGAGGAGCTCGGCACCACGCTGGGCGGCGACCGGAATTCCACCGTCGGCTTCAAGGTGCGCTTCTCCGACCAGACGGGGCCGAACAACTGGGTCAAGCTGATGACCGACGGCATGCTGCTGGCGGAGCTGGCACATGACCCGGAGCTGCGCGCCTACGACACCCTCATCGTCGACGAGGCGCACGAGCGCAGCCTGAACATCGACTTCCTGATGGGCGTACTCAAGCGCCTGTCGAAGAAGCGCCCGGAGCTGCGCATCATCATCACCTCGGCGACGCTGGACCCGGAGCGCCTGTCCGCATTCTTCGACGACGCCCCGATCCTGACCGTGGCCGGACGCACCTACCCGGTGGAGCTGCGCTACCGCCCAATCGAGCCCGAAGACGCCGACGAGGACAATTCCACAGAACGCGGCGAACGCGACCTGTTCGACGGCATCCGCGACGCGGTGGCGGAATGCGAACGCGCCGGCCCCGGCGACATCCTGGTGTTCCTGCCCGGCGAGCGCGAGATCCGCGACGCCCACAAGGCCCTGCGCGGCCAGGTGCGCGCCGACACCGAGGTCCTGGCGCTGTACGCCCGCCTGTCCGCGCGCGAGCAGGCGCGGGTGTTCCAGTCGCACAGCGGGCGGCGCATCGTGCTGGCCACCAACGTCGCCGAGACCGCGCTGACCGTCCCCGGCATCCGCTTCGTGATCGACTCCGGGCTGGCCCGTATCTCGCGCTACTCCTGGCGCTCGCGCGTGCAGCGCCTGAGCCTGGAGCCGATCTCGCAGGCTGCCTGCGACCAGCGCGCCGGGCGCTGCGGCCGCCTGGGCCCGGGCATCTGCATCCGCCTGTTCTCGGAGGACGATTACAACCTGCGCCCGCCGTTCACCGACCCGGAGATCCAGCGCTCCAACCTCGCCTCCGTCATCCTGCAGATGGCCGCGCTGAAGCTGGGCCAGCCACGCCAGTTCCCATTCGTGGATCCACCCGATCCGCGCCTGGTCAAGGACGGCTACCGCCTGCTGGAGGAGCTGGGTGCAGTGGACACGCGCGGGCGCACCACCCCGCGCGGCCGCCAGCTGGCGCGCATGCCCATCGACCCGCGCCACGGCGCGATGCTGCTGGCCGGAGCCGATCATGGCTGCGTGACCGAGACCGCGACCATCGCCGCCTTCCTGTCGCTACAGGACCCGCGCGAGCGCCCGGCCGAGGCCACTCAGGCGGCGGACCAGGCCCACCGCGAGTTTCAGGTCGAGGGCTCCGACTTCATGGGTATGCTGCGGCTGTGGGAGGCCTGGCACACGGCCCGCGAGGACCTCGGCTCGAATGCCCTCAAGCGCTGGTGCCGCGAGCACTTCCTCAACTTCCTGCGCATGCGCGAATGGCAGGAGCTGCGCGTGCAGCTGCTGCGCCTGGCCCGAGAGATGGACCTGAAGCCAAACCACCAGCCCGCCGACGCCGAGCCCGTGCACCGCGCCCTGTTGACCGGGCTGGTCAGTCAGATCGGCCAGAAGACCGAGCGCGGCGACTACCTCGGCGCACGCAACCGCCGCTTCCAGATCCATCCCGGATCGGTCCTGGCGAAGAAGAAGCCCGCCTGGGTGATGAGCGCGGAGATCGCCGAGACCACCCGTGTCTACGCCCGCGACAACGCCCGCATCGAGCCCGACTGGATCCTGGCCGCGGCGCCGCACCTGCTCAAGCACCACATCTTCGAGCCGCACTTCCAGCGCCGCAGCGGGCGCGTCGGGGCCTTCGACCGCATCACCCTGTACGGCCTGGTCGTGGCCCCGAAAAAGCCGGTGGACTTCGCGAAGCACGACCCGTCCGAGGCGCGGCGTATCCTGATCCGCGAGGGCCTGGTCGGCGGCGAGCTGCGCACCCGCTCGAAGGGGGTGCAGGCGAACCGCGAGGCGGTGGCCGAGATCGCCGAGCAGGAGGCGCGCGGGCGCCGGCGCGACCTGCTGGTGGAGGAAGACCGGCTGTTCGACTTCTACGACGCCCGCCTGCCGGCGGACATCACCGACGGCACGAGCTTCGAGACCTGGGCGCGCAAGGCCGAGAAGCAGGACCCCGACGCCCTGCGGATCGACCGCGCGGAGCTGCTGAACGAGCCGGACGCCACCCTCCCGCAGGGCGCCTACCCGGACCACCTGGAGCTCGAGGGCCTGCGCCTGCCACTGGCCTATCGCTTCGAGCCGGGTCAGCCGGATGATGGCGTGACCGTCACCATCCCCATCGCCGCGCTGAACGCGGTGCCCGACTGGCTGGGCGACTGGCTGGTACCGGGGTTGCTGGAGGAACGCGTGACCGGCCTGTTGAAGAGCCTGCCCAAGGGCCTGCGCCGGCAGTTCGTACCCGCGCCGGATTTTGCAGCCGCCGCCCTGGCGCGGATCGAACACCGCCAGGGCCCGCTGATCCCGGCGCTGGCCGAGGCCCTGCGCGCGATGACCGGCACCGAGATCCCGCTGGATGCCTGGCGCCCGGAGACCCTGGAACCGCACTTGGTGATGCGCTTTCGCATCCTCGACCCGGAGGGCCAGGAGCAGGCCAGCGGCCGCAACCTGGCCGCGCTGAAGCGCCGGCTGGGCGGCAGCGCCGAGGCCCACTTCGACGCCAGCCGCCCGGACGAGATCACCCGCGAGGGCATCACCGAATGGGACTTCGGCGCGCTGCCGGAGAGTGTCGAGTTCGACCACCAGGGCGCCCAGCTGCGCGCCTTCCCGATCCTGGTCGACCGCGGTGATGCCGTCTCGCTGGAGCTGGAACCCGACCCCGCGAAGGCCGAACGCGCTCACCGCGCCGGCCTGCGCCGGCTGTTCCTGCTGAGCGCGCGCAAGACCGCCCGCGACCTGCGCCGCCAGCTCCCGGAGATCGAACGCGCCTGCCTGAACTACTCGACGCTCGGCAGCTGCGAGGCCCTGCGCGACCAGATCCTGGAGGCCGCGGCCGACCGCGTATTCCTGGCCGAACCGTGGCCGCGCGATGCCGAGGCCTTTCGAGAGCGCCTGGAGGCCCGCCTGCCCGAGTTCTCGCCCACGGTGATGGAGCTCTCGCGCCTGGCCGCCGAGATCCTGCGCCACTGGCACGACCTGCGCACCCGGCTGCAGGGGGATCTGCCGCTGTCCTGGATCGAGGCCGCACGCGACATCCGCGGTCAGCTCGAGGCGCTGGTCCCGGCCGATTTCCTGCTGCGCACCCCGCATGACGTGCTGCCCGAGCTGCCGCGCTACCTGCAGGCAATCGACAAGCGCCTGGAACGCCTGACCCAGGCCCCGGACAAGGACCGCGCCCGGCGCGTGGCGGTCGAGCCGCTGTGGCAGCAGGCACAGGAGCTGATCGCGCGGGCGCCGGACCACCCGGACGTGCTCGCCTTTCGCTACCGCATCGAAGAGTTCCGCGTGTCGCAATTTGCCCAGGAGCTGGGCACCCGCGAGAAGGTGTCGCCGAAGCGGCTGGAACGCGAATACGCAGATGTGATCCAACGCCTGGCCAGTGGCACATGAGCGTTCTTGATAGGGGAAGCAGCGGATGCGCGTAGTCGTGATCGGGGCCGGAGTCATCGGCGTGACCACCGCCTGGTACCTGCAGGAGGCCGGGGCCGAGGTCGTGCTGGTGGATGCCGCCCCCGCCCCCGCCACCGGCTCCAGCCAGGCCAACGGCGGCATGCTGCATGCCAGCCACGCCGAACCCTGGAACACCCCCGGCGTCGGGCTGGACCTGCTGCGCTTTCTCGGCCGCACCGAGTCACCGCTCCTGCTGCGCCCGCGCGCCCTGCCGGGGCTGACCGGGTGGGGCCTGCGCTTCCTGTGGAACAGCCGCCGCTCACTGTTCGAGCAGCACACCCGCCTGAATGCCCAACTGGCCGCGTTCTCGCTCCGGGAGATCGACCGCCTGCAGCGAGAACTGGCGAGCGAGGGGCTGGACTTCGACTTTCGCCGCTGCGGCATCCTGAAGCTGTTTCAGGACCCGGCCAGCCAGGCGCACAACCGCAGCGCCAGCGAGGCGATGCGTGACGAGGACGTGCGCTTCGAGGACTGGGACGTAGAGCGGATCATCGCGGAGGAGCCGGCACTGGCCCCGGTGCGCGACCGCCTGTGCGGCGGGCTGTTCTTCCCCGGGGACGCGATCGGCGACGCGGCACGTTTTACCGAACAACTGCTCGCGATCGGCCAGCGCCGGGGCATCCGCTACTACCCGAACGTCACCGTCCGGCGCCTGCGCACCCACCGCGGCCGCATCGACGCGGTGGAGACCTCCGAAGGGCCGATCGCGGCGGATGCCTGCGTGGTCGCCAACGGCTACCACGCCCCGGACCTCCTGCGCCCGCTGGGGCTGCATCTGCCCGTCGCCCCGGTAAAGGGCTATTCGCTGACCCTGCCGATGAACGCCGACTGCCGGCTGAACCTGCCGCTGATCGATGACGCCAACAAGGTGGTGATGACCCCGCTGGGCAACCGCCTGCGCCTGGCCGGCACGGCCGAGTTCGCCGGCCGCGACCGTCACCTGAACATCGAGCGCGCAGCCAATGTCCTCGATCAATGCCGGCGCACCCTGACCGGCCTGCCCGCAACCTTCGACCCGCAGACGATGGCGCCCTGGACCGGGCTGCGCCCGATGAGTGCCCGTGGCACGCCCATCCTCGGCCCCACCACCATCGAGGGCCTGCACCTGAATACCGGGTCCGGACACCTGGGCTGGACCTTTGCCTGCGGGGCGGCGGCACTGGTGCGCGCGGGGGTGCTGGGCGAATCGCCGTCCTTCCCGATGGACGACCTGAGGCTCTGATCTCGGCCCGGGGCGATGCGTTTCGCGTTGTTCAACGCATCCCACGATAGGCAGGACGGGCTGCAGGATGTGTTGAGCGCAGCGAAACGCATCATGAGGCAATGCAGGCCATCCCGCTTACGACGTGGGGAACACCATCCGGATACGGGCCCCATGCAGCTCCGGTGCCTGCTCGATATGCAGCTCGCCACCGTGGTCCTGCACCAGGGCCTGGATGATGCTGAGCCCCAGGCCCTGACCGGCCTCGGCAGCGCCGCGTACGTCCGCGCGCTCTCCCCGCTCCAGTACCCGGGCACGATCCGCCGGCGCGATGCCGGGTCCGTCGTCGTCGATGGTCAGAGTGACAGCCTGCGGCGTGCACTGTGTCGAGATCCGCACCCGGCTGGTCGCGTGGCGGATCGCGTTGTCCAGGGTGTTACCCAACAGTTCGAAGATCGCACCCGGCTCCATGCGCAGGGCACAGCCCGGATCGAGCTCGCTGCCCAGGTCCACGCCCTGCTGGCTGGCCAGACGCCCGAGCGCCTGGCAGGTACGTTCGATGATGGGGGCTAGCGGCTCGGGCGCCTGGAACGGCGCCGGACCGAGGCGCTGTGCCTGGCTGAGCTGGTGCTGCACCATCGCCTGCAGCCGATCGACCTGGCGCCGCATGTCCTCGGGGTCGGGGTTCTGGCTCTCGAGGTTGAGACGCAGCGCGGAGATCGGGGTTTTCAGACTGTGCGCCAGGTCGGCCAGGGCATTCTGCTGGCGTTTCAGCCGCGCGCGCTCGAACTCGATCAGGTCGTTAATGCTCCCGGTCAGGGCCTGCACCTCGGTCGGGTACGGGCCCTCCAGCCGGCCGTGGTCCCCGTGCCGTAACGCCTCCAGGTCGCCCTGCACGCGCCGCAGCGGCCACAACCCCCAGAACCATAGCGCCAGCCCCAGGGCGACGATCAGCGAGAACGTCATCGTCATCAGCCCCTGCCAGAGGCTGGCGCGATACTGCTCGACCTGTTCCTCGAAGGCCTCGCGGTCCTCCAGCATCTGGAAGGTCAGCCCGACCTGGCCACCGTCCAGCTCCCACTGCACGGGGAGACTGAAGGCAAAGAAGTCGTCCTCCGACCAGCCACGCAGGGAGACCCCTACCGCGGAAGGAGAGCGCCAGAGCGTGCGACCGTCCGGCCCGAGAATACGGGCATAAAGACCGCTGGCGGGCAATTGCAGACGGCTCTCCGGCAGCATCTCGGGGACACGGACCTCGTTGCGCCCGACGACTTCAACCAGCCCCATCAACAGCAGGACCTGGGCCTCCAGACGGGTCTCGACGGCATCCGCCGCGTTGTCGCGAAAGGCGGCTTCCAGCACCCAGGCCGTGAGCAGGGAGAACACCAGTACGGTAGCCCCAGCGACCAGCGCCAGGCGCAGGGTCAGGCTGCTGCGGATCTGGCGCAGGGGGTGTCTCATGAGATGGCGGACAAAGGGGCGATGCAGCCTGTATGCGGCGTCATGAGCCCGAGGTGGAATCCGACGGGGTCGCGGTATCCGCCTCGCGCACGAAGCGGTAGCCCCGACCGCGCAGGGTCTCGATCAGCCCCAGGCTGCCGCCCGGGTCCAGCTTGCGGCGCAGGCGGCCAATCAGCACCTCGATCACGTTGCTCTCGCGATCCTCGTCGTGCTCGTAGAGGTAGTCCGCCAGCACTTCCTTGCTCAGCACGCGCCCCGGCTGGCGCACCAGCGTCAGCAGCAGGCGGTACTCGAAGGTGGTCAGCGAGACCGGCTCGTCGTTCAGGCGGACATCGTCGGTGGCGGTGTCGATCACCAGCGGCCCGAACTGCAGTTGTTCGCGGCCGGCCTGCAGGCTGCGGCGCGCCAGGGCACGCAGGCGCGCCACCAGCTCCTGGATGTGAAACGGCTTGGTCAGGTAGTCGTCGGCCCCGGCCTCAAGCCCTTCGACCTTGTCCTGCCAGCGGTCACGGGCGGTGAGGATCAGGATGGGCAGCTGCGGTTTCACCTCGCGGGCCTTGCGAATGACGTCGAGCCCGTCCATGCCCGGCAGCCCCAGGTCCACCACCGCGATGTCGCAGTGGTATTCGGTCAGCAGGTACAGGCCGGTGTCGCCATCCGAGGCGGTATCCACGCGGCAGCCGTTGTTCTCCATCTCCTCGGCGATCTGGCTGCGCAGAGCCAGGTCGTCCTCGATCACTACCACGCGCAGATTCATGGGTCGAGCTCCGTCCCTTCCTCGATCTTGATCGTTCGTACCTGCTGGTTGTCGGTCAGGATACGCACGATGAACACGCGATTCCCGTACTCGGTCAAATCTTCGCGTGCGGAGAGGACCCGTCCCGGGTAGTTGGCCTCGACGCGCGAGACGGCCTCGTCCAGGGTCCAGACGGCCGCGCGCGGGTCTTCGGTGATGAACTGGGCCTGCGCCGCGAAGGGCGCCACGAGGACCGCCAGCAGAAGCCCGAGCATACCCGCACCGCCGATGACTCGGCGTCTCCGGCCATCGCCTTTGGCAACGGTCTCCGGTCCGGGGCGCATAGCGGTAGTCTCCGTGACGGTGTGGGCGAACAAACTCTTGCAGCTACAAGGCTATAGGCCTAGCCTGAACGTTATCTGAAACCGGATGTTCCCGTCATGACCCAAGCCCCCGCCCCCTCCGAACCCGAGGTACCTCTGGAGGAAGAAGCCGGCCCCCTGCGCTGGGACGAACTGATGCCGCATTTTGCCCGTGGCGTGGTGATTCGTGTGGCGCCCGAACTGGACTTGATCGAAGTGGCCCGCGCGTTTCGCGACGACGCCACCCATCAGGTCAGCGAATGGCTGGCCAATAACCAGGTCGCCCGCGCCTCGGATGACGATGCACGCCGCTGGGCCGCGAACGACCCCGTGTTCACCGCGATCGTCGCCGCCCCCTGGGTGCTTGCCCAGGAACGCAGCACGGCCCACTGATACCGCCATGACCTTGCCACTGGGCATCGAGGACGACACGCTGGCCCGCCTGATCCAGGCGGCGCGGGAGTTCCACGCCAAGGAGGAGGTCGTGTTTCCGGACTCGAGCCCCGACACCTCGGACGATGACTGGGCCATGCAGGTCCTGGCGGATCACGCGGGCGATCTGACGCTGCGCGAGCTGGAGGACACCCTGAGCGGGCTCGGGCCGGAGTACCAGGCGGAGCTGCAGGCGCTCAGTGCGGTCGGCCGGGGCGACTACGCGGTGGAGGAATGGGAGGGCGCGCTGGAGGATGCCCGCGACGACTGGAGCCCGGACACGGCCCATCGCCTGATTGCCAACCCGATGATCGCGGACGAATGGGAGGCCGGGCTGGAGCAGATGCAGGCCGCCGACCGTTAAGGAAACGGCGCCCCAGGCCCGACCAGGGCCGAATCACGCCCCCAGCGCGGCAGAATCGAACTGTACGGCAACCCCGTCTTCCATCACCCGCACCACCTGCGCCTGCACCCGCGGCGGTTCGCCGCCGTCCCCGAGCAGGCCGAACACCTGCAGCATGAACTGATCGCCCGGACCCAAGCCCTTCAGGACATCAATTCCGGACTGGTCGCGATCCTCCCAGGCCAGGAAGGCCCCACCACCGGAGATATCGTTCGTGGTAAGCCGTACCTGGCTCCCGTCACTGCATTCCGCCACCACCTCGACGGTCATCGGGATGCGCGGATGGCGCCGACGTTCCCCTGTCATGGCCTTTCTCCTGCTGCAGATGCCTTCTCAATGCATCGAAAAGATGGATACGTTGTGCTATATCCCAGCTCAATGATCGTTCCATCACACGATCAGGCGCAACTCCGGGCGAACACACCCGGAAGTGCATACCGGCCCGGCAACCGCACCGGGCAGCAGAAGCAAGGCAGTACCGAGATAGCTGTCGCCATATAAAAAAGCCACTTCTAGACGGAGGAGTCCGTTCACATGAAGCAATCACGTTTGTTCGTGGCGGGGCTGGTGGCCTCGCTGGCGATGGCCGGTACTGCATCCCAGGCAATCGCCGACAATGACGAAATCACCCGTGGCCAGCTGATGGCCGCTTCCTGCAAGGCCTGCCACAACGCGGCGGGCGCCGAGAAGGGCGTCCCGGATCTGGGCCGCATCTCTGCGGATGTCATCCGCAGCCAGATGCGCGCATTCCGCGATGGGGACCGTGACGCGACCATCATGGATCGTCACGCCAAGGGCTACACGGACGAAGAGATCGAAGCGATGTCGGTCTACTTCTCGCGCTTCTGATCACGGGGGATAACCACAATGCACAATTTTACTCGACGCCACTTCCTGAAGGCCTTCGGGATCACCAGCGCGGCTGCGCTGACCGGTATTGGCTGCGCCCCGCGTGCCGCCCGTAACGGCGCCAAGGCCCATGTGGTCGTGGTCGGGGGCGGCTCCGGCGGTGCCACCGCGGCGCGCTACCTCAAGCAGTTCTCGCCGGACATGATGGTCACACTGATCGAACCCAACGCCACCTACGTCACCTGCTACGGCAGTAACTGGGTGATCGGCGGTTTCGAAAGCATGGATGCCATCACTCACGGTTACCAGAACCTGCGCGACCGCGACGGTATCGACGTGATCGAAGACAAGGTCGTTGGTGTGGATGCCGACAGCCGTACCGTGCGCCTCGAAAGCGGCGGCAGCCTGCAGTACGACAAGCTGGTCATGTCTCCGGGCATCGACTTCCGCTACGACGACATGCCCGGCATCGAAGAGGCCGACGCGGAGACGATCCCGCACGCGTGGAAGGCCGGCTCGCAAACCGAACTGCTGCGCTCGCAGCTGCTGGAGATGCCGAACGGCGGCGTGTTCGTCATGGTCGCCCCGCCGAACCCGTTCCGCTGCCCGCCGGGGCCGTACGAGCGCGTCTCGCTGATCGCGCATTACCTGAAGGAGCACAAGCCACGCTCCAAGATCATCGTGCTCGACTCCAAGGACAACTTCTCCAAGCAGGGCCTGTTCGAGGAAGGCTGGGCGATGCACTACGGCGACATGATCGAGTGGCGCGGCGCCTCCGACGGTGGCCTGGTCGAGGAGATCGACGTCGGCGGAATGACCGCCCGCTCCGACAGCGGCTTCGAGCGCGTCCGCGCAGATGTGATGAACTTCATCCCGGCGCAGCGGGCCGGCCAGATCGCCCACGATGTCGGCCTGACCAACGACGAAGGATGGGTCCCGGTCGACCAGCGCACCTTCAAGTCGGAGATGGACGACAACATCTACGTACTGGGGGATGCCAGCGTGGCGGGCGCCATGCCGAAGTCCGGTCACTCGGCCAACAATCAGGGCAAGATCGTCGCCGCGGCGATTGTGCGCGAGTTGATGGACCAGGAGCCGCTCGATCCCTCCTCGGCCAACACCTGCTACAGCCTGATCACCCCGGAGCACGGGATCAGCGTGGCGGCCGTGTACAAGTACCAGGATGGTGCCCAGGCGGGCGTCGAAGGCTCTGGCGGTGTGAGCCCCTCGGGCGAGACCTCAAGCTTCCGTCGTCGCGAGGCCGAATACACCCGCGCCTGGTACGCCGGGATCACCCACGATATTTGGGGCTAGACTCGTTCACAGCCGTTACAGCTGTGAACGATGGACAGAGACGGCGCCTGCGGGCGCCGTTTTCTTTTGGGTGCTTCGGTTCGTCTCAGGCATTCAGGTCGGGGATCAGGCGACTGCGCAGCCGCTGGATGGCGTCTTTCAGCTGCAGCTTGCGCTTTTTCAGCCGCTGAATCGCGAAGGCATCCGGTGCAGGCTGCTCGTGCATCACCGCGATCGCGGAATCCAGCGCCCGATGCTCGGACTCAAGCTCCGCCAGTCGTGCACGAATCTGACTCTCCGTCTCCAACAGCCCCTCCTCGCTTGTCTGTGCGGTCACGAGATACTTCCAGCTCGCGTATCATCGCAGACCCACCTCGCCCGAACCATCCCGAACCCATGGCCATCCGCAACACCAGCCTGCCTATCGACACCCCACGCGGCATCCGACTGAACGGCGTCCTGGTCGAACCGCATGACGGCCCACTGCTGGGCCAGGCCTGCATTGCACACTGCTTCGCCTGCTCCAAGGACTTCCCCGCGACCGTACGCCTGGCGCGTGCCCTGGGCGAAGAGGGCATCGCCACGCTGCGCTTCGACTTCGCCGGCCTGGGCGACTCCGAGGGCCGTTTTCGCGACAGCACGCTGGACACCTATTGCGAGGACCTGAACGCGGCACTGGACGCATTGAAACAGGCGACCGGCGAGCCCACCGACCTGCTGATCGGCCACAGCTTCGGCGGGGCGATGGCCATCCATGTCGGCAGCCAGCGCGAGGAGCTGGCCGGTATTGTCACCATCGCCGCGCCGAGCCGGCCCGGGCATGTCGCACACCTGTTTGGCGACATCGCCGACACCATCCAGCACGAGGGCTTCGCGCGCGTGAATATCGGCGGTCGCCCGGTCGAGATCGGACGGGCATTCCTGGATTCGATCGAAGCACCGACACTGGACAGCGCGCTGGAACGCATGTCGCAGCCGCTGCTCCTCCTGCATGCCCCCGGCGACACGGTGGTCAGCGTCGACCATGCCCGCAAGATCTTCCAGCAGGCCCACCACCCCAAGAGCTTCATCGCCCTGCATCAGACCGACCACCTGCTCTCGCGTCCGGAGCACACCCGGTATGTCGCCGGGCTGATCCACGCCTGGGCCGCCAACCTGCTCGACTAGCCCCAGCGCACACCACGATTTGTAGGAGGCCAGCCCTCTGGCCAATGGGGTTTTCTCGGCGTCCCATCGGCCAGAGGGCTGGCCTCCTACACCATGACCCAGGCCCTACCAGTAATTCTCGGTGGTGATGTGTCCCGGCGTGCGGCGGCGGTTCTTCTCCAGGCCTCGCTCGCGGAGGATGGCGGACGTGTCCTTCACCATGGCCGGGTTGCCGCACAGCATCACCTGCGAGTGCTCCGGCGCGATCTTGAGCCCGGCATGATGCTCCAGGCGCCCCTCGGCAATCGCCGCAGGGACACGGCCCTCGAGCCCTCCCGGGCAAGGTTCGCGGCTGACGAACGGGATGTACTGGAACTGTTTCGGGTCGCGCTCCTGAAACTGCCGAATCGTATCCTGGTAGGTCAGTTCGTCCGCCTTGCGCACGGCGTGGATCAGCCGGATATTCTCGAAACGCTGCCACGGAGTGTCGGTCTTCAGCATCGACAGGAAGGGCCCCAGCGCGGTGCCGGTAGACAACAGCCACAGGTCGCGACTGTCGGGCAGCTCGTCCAGCGTGAAGAACCCCGTGGCGCGCGGCATCAGTTCTACCGTGTCCCCGGGCTCCAGCTGCACCAGCCGGTTCGACAAGGGGCCCTCGGGGACCGTGATCAGGTAGAAATCCAGCGGGGTCTCGTCCGGTGCGTTCACATAGGAATAGGGGCGCGCGACCGGCTCGCCGTCAATCTCCAGGCGCAGCCGGTTGAACTGCCCGGCCTTGAACGGCTCCACATCCGCCTCTACCCGTAGCGAGAAGAGACGGTCCGTCCACTGTTTGCGCTCCTGCACGGTCCCCGTGACCCAGCCCATATTTCCGACTCCATTACTCAAGTATTATCCAGACTGGTGCCGCGCCCGGATGGTTTCAAGCGGTCCTTCAGACGATGCGGATTAATCCGCCCCGCCCCAATCCGTATAATCGGCGCCCATATCCCCAATCACAGCTTAATGGAGCAACCATGGCCCGCACCCCCTCGCAGATGATCGAACTGGGCACCGAGGCCCCGAACTTCTCCCTGCCGGACGTCGTCTCCGGCGACACCATCAGCCTCGACAGCTTTCCCGACGCGAAAGGCTACATGATCGCCTTCATCTGCAATCACTGCCCATTCGTGCAACTGATCCGCCACGAGTTCGCGCGCTACGGCCGCGAGTACTCCAACAAGGGCATCGCGGTGATCGCGATCAACTCCAACGACATCCAGGCCGTGCCAGATGATGCCCCGGACAAGATGAAGGATGACGCCCGCCGCTTCGGTTACAACTTCCCCTATTGCCTGGACGAGGACCAGTCCGTGGCCAAGGCCTACCACGCGGCCTGCACCCCGGACCTGTACCTGTTCGATGCCAACCGCAAGCTGTTCTATCGCGGCCAGTTCGACGAGACCCGCCCCGGCTCTGACAACCCGGTGACGGGGCGTGACCTGCGCGCCGCCAGCGATGCCCTGCTGGCCGGGCAGCCCGCCCCCGAGCCGCAGCACCCGAGCCTCGGCTGCAACATCAAGTGGCGTCCGGGCAACGAGCCGGGCTACTACGGCTGACGCACCTGCCGCAGCGGGTCAACCGAATCGACCAAGCGGGAGCGGGCTGACCCGCGCGGCCGCCGCGCCCGCCGTATACTGGACGCACACCCTGAACTATGGCCACCGCATGCCGCCCAGCAACGTGATCGACGGCCCGCGTGTCGCCACCTGGCGCTGCCCCTCCTGCCAGGAGGCCGTCCCGCGCCTGCTGCCCAATGGCGACAGCAACCGTATCCCGGTCCCACCCGCGCGCATGGCACTGCCGGACAATACCGTGCGCCAGGCCTGCGAACGTGTGCAGGGGCTGCGTGCACCGGAGATCTGCTTTGCCTGCGGCCAGGCCTACCAGGAGCTGCTCGGCACGCTGGTACGCCCGCCGGCCGAGCTGGGCGACGCCCGTGGCGAACCCGGACTCAATGACAGCGGCATCATCGGGGCCCTGCTGCCGATCGCCGATCAGGGCACGCAAATCCTGATCTTCAACGTGATCAACGAGGAGTTGCGCTGCACCGAGATCGAGCGCCTGGCCAGCTTCAACCCCGACCGCCTGACTTACCCCGGTTCGCGCGGCGCCATCGCCCCGCGCATCTGGGCGCTCTACGAGGACCACCTGGCCCAGCTGCACGCCCGTGCACCAACGCCTTACACCCCCGACTAGGACCCCGTCGACTCCAAGGTTGACGCCCGGCGTGCGACCCCGAAAAGCCGGCAAAAAGCTGCCCAGGAACGCCACCATGTGGCGTGTAGCAGCGATCTCCGCCAATAGCCTCGACGCGGGGCCAGGCGAACCTCGGGGTTGCGCCCGGAGATGGCCACAGCCCTTGGCGGGGCCTCGCCATGACGAGGACTGCGAGAAGCACTGTCATCGCGAGGCGCGCAGCGCCGTGGCGATCTCCGGGACCCGCCCCGGCGTTCGGGCCCGGACAACCGTTGGGGCTACTACCAGGGTTCAGGCCTCGTCGGCATCCACGCGCGCCAGCATGCGCATGCCACCCACCATGCAGCGCAGCGCCTCGAGCGTCTGCAGGTCGAAATCCGCCCCGGTCTCGCTCGGGAGTCGCCAGTACTTCGGACGGCAGGTGGCGGGGCGTTCGGCCGGCATAGCCCTTGCCGCGGGCTCGTCGACGGCCACCAGCAGGTCGGCCCAGGCCAGCTCCTCCGGTCTCACCTCGGCCATCGCGCGCGCAGGATGTACCTCGATCCAGTCCTCGAACTCCGCCGCCGCAGCCAGCTCGGCCACGCGCGAGGCGCGGCCATCGGGACGCTCGGCCGCCACCAGCAACCGCGCGCGCCGCTTAAACATCTCCGCCCCCCAGGGGAACACTGATCCATGTACACGCTCGCGCTCGAGTCGCTTTTGCGCGCGCAAAAGCGGCCGAGCCCCTTCGGGGTTGGCACCCCAGGTTCTCCGATCCTGCGTTGCGGCCCTTGCCGGTAGAACCACTACCGGCTGCGCACCGCGCCTTGTCTCGGAAAACCTGGGGTGCCAACGCGAGTGTGTACATTAATCAGTGCTCCCCTGGCAGGTGCTTTTGTATGGCACGACCGACTGGCGTCAGGCTATAACGCACATGATCGAAACGGAGAACGGACACCATGGCCCACCTCGACTGGTCGCATTATCCGACAAATGAACTGAAGCTCGTCTACAGCACGCTGCACGCGCAGCTCACCCTGGAGCCCGAGCTGATGGATTCCGAACTGATGGCCGACCTGCAGACCCACCTGCAAAAGGCCGCCAAGGCCGACGGCGTGGACGTCTCCACCCACTCCCAGTGGGCCGCCTGGCTGAACGACCGCTAGCCGAACGCCGCACCGTAGGAGCCTGCTTGCAGGCGAATGCCCTTGCCCGCGTCCGACTCTGGCGGGAGCTTCGCCTGCAAGCAGGCTCCTTGTGTCTTGCGGTTCACGGATCGCTACCATGAACCGTATTGGGCTCGGGTAACCCGTCAGGCTCCTGAGGTCACGAACCTGTTCTGTAGATTGGCCCCCGAGTCCTTTCTCATCTCGAAGTTTGAACGGTATCCAAGACCCCCCTCCGTGACGGACGGGTGAGGCTGTACGGACAAGGCGAGAGGACGAGATGGCTCATATTGGCGTTGATGTTAGCAAGAACAAGCTCGACTGCATGTGGGTCCGGGATCTGGAGGCGGGCAAGGTGAAGCCCAAGGTGTTCCCGAACCGCCAAGACCAGTACCGGGAGCTGCTGCACTGGCTCGAGCGCAACACCGGCGAGACCCCCGAGGGGCTCCATGTGTATCTGGAGGCCACCGGCATCTACCACGAGCCGCTGGCGTACTGGCTTCATGATCAGGGGGTGCAGGTCCACGTGCTGAACCCGGCCCAGGTGCGTTCGCATGCCAAGGGCATGGGGGTGCGCAACAAGACCGACCGCAAGGACAGCATGATGCTGGCCCGCTACGGCATCGAACGCGCACCACGACGCTGGCAGCCCGAACCGCCGGAGGTGCGGGAACTCAAGCGCCTGCTCAGCCGCCTGGAGGCTCTGGAACAGGATATGCGGCGCGAAGAGAACCGCCTGGAGAAGGCGCGTTTCAGTGAGGACACCCTCGCTCAGGCGTCGATCGACAACGTCCTGCAGGCCCTGCGTGAGGAACACCGTCGGCTCCAGCAGCAGATCGACGATCACTTCGACGCCCATCACCACCTGAAGCGGGATCGGACCTTGCTGGAGAGCATCCCCGGCATCGGCCGCGTGCTGTCGGCCTCGATGACCGCAGCGCTGCGCAGCCGCGCGTTCACGAGCGCTCGACAAGCGGCGGCGTTCCATGGGCTGGCACCGGTCCTGGAAGAATCGGGGACCACGGTCCGGCGGCCCTCGCGGTTGGCGAAGATCGGTTCCAGCCGACTGCGCAAGGCGCTCTACATGGCGGCGGTGGTGGCGACCCGGTACAACCCGGACGTGCGACACCAGCATCAACGTCTGCTGACACGCGGCAAGGCCAAGATGTCGGCGATCGGGGCGGCTATGCGCAAACTCCTGCACATCGCCTTCGGTGTGCTCAAATCCCAAACCCCGTATCAAGCCCGCCATGAAACCCCTTGCACCCCGTAGGGCAAGACGGTATCTACCGGGGGCGTCGTGTCAGGCATCGCCGGCGGTGGCCTTGCGGTGTTCGGCGGCGAAGTCGAGCATGCGCTGGGTGGCCACCAGGGCCTTCTGGCGCGCGGTCTCGTCGACGAAGATCTCGTTCTTCGCCGGCTCCGCGGTGTCTTCCAGGGTCTCGGCCAGCGAGACCAGGTCGTTCATCGCCATCCACGGGCAGTGGGCGCAGCTGGTACAGGTGGCGCTGTGGCCGCCGGTCGGGGCCTCGATCAGCGTCTTGTCCGGCGCGGCCTGCTGCATCTTGTAGAAGATGCCCTTGTCGGTTGCAACGATGAATTCCTGCTCCGGGCGATCCTTCACGGCCGCGATCAGCTGGCTGGTGGAACCGACCACATCGGCCTGGTGGATCACCTCGCGCGGGGACTCCGGGTGCACCAGCACCGCCGCGCCGGGGTGGCGACCACGCAGATCCTCTAGTGCCCACGCGCGGAACTCGTCGTGCACCACGCAGGAGCCGTCCCACAGCACCATGTCGGCACCGGTGGTGCGGCGGATGTAGTCGCCCAGGTGCTTGTCCGGGGCCCACAGGACCTTCTTGCCCTGATCGCGCAGGTGCTCGACCAGCGGCACGGCAATGCTGGAGGTGACGACGTAATCGGCCTGCGCCTTCACGTCTACCGAGGTGTTGGAGTACACGACCACTGTGTGGTCCGGATACTGGGCGCGGAACTTCGCGAACTCGTCCGCCGGGCAGCCAAGATCCAGCGAACATTCGGCCTCCAGCGTCGGCATCAGCACGCGCTTCTCCGGGCTCAGGATCTTGGCCGTCTCGCCCATGAAGCGCACCCCGGCGACCACCAGCGTCTCGGCCGGATGCTCCTTGCCGAAGCGCGCCATCTCCAGGGAGTCGGCTACGCAGCCGCCGGTCTCGTCCGCCAGCCGCTGCAGCGACTCGTCCACGTAGTAATGGGCCACCAGCACCGCGTTGCGCTCGATCAGCAGGCGCTTGATCCGGCGCACCAGTTCGTCGCGCTGGGCATCGGTCAACGCATGCAGCGAAGCCGTCACGTGATCCGTGCGCGGCACTTGGAAGATCGGAATTTCGGCCACCGGTGCGGTCATGGGTCCTCGACATCCCGGCATGCGGGGCAAATTATCGTTAGCTAATAGTACGACAGGCCCCAAGGCGCTGTCGTTCCTACACATTGTGGGGGCGTGCCCGCGCATCCCAACCCGGGCGCCTATAATGCCCCGGCCATGACCGACCTGAAACAGCAATACAAGGCAATGACATTCGAGGAACGCATGGACCTCGCCCTGTCCGTGGACCTCGAGGTGCACTGGCGTCCCCTGCTGGTCCGCGACCAGCACGCCCAGGTGAAGGCCTACTTTTCCCGCCGCATGGACCTCACGCCCGAGGAGGTCGCCCTGCTGCTGGCCGACCCCAACCAGACCGTACGCCTGAACTGCGCCAAGCGCCCCGACCTGACACCGGAACAGGTCGAGGCCTGCGTGAACGACCGCGACCCGAACCTGCGCTACTTCGTCGCGCGCAATCCGCTTCTGACCGAAGCGCAGCGGGAACAACTGATGGATGACGAAGACGAACTGGTGCGCATTGCGGTGCGCAAGGGCCCGAAAAAACGCGGGACCCGCGCCCGCCCCGGACAAGCCGAGATGATCCGTTGACCGAGACTCGCCCCGAAAAACCGCAACGCCCGAAGCCTTCCCGGCGCCGCCGCGCCCTGAGCTGGGGCGTCCAGATCGGCATCGCGCTGTTGATCTTCCTGGCCGTACGCGCCTGGATGGCGCGCGACATGGTCGAGGGCCCGGCACCCGAATTCGAGGCACAACTGCTGGATGGCACGCCAGTAACGCTCGCCGACTACGCGGACGAGCCCATGCTGCTGCACTTCTGGGCCACCTGGTGCCCGATCTGCCGCCTGGAGGAAGGCGAGATCGTGCGCCTGTCGCAGAGCCACCCGGTGCTCACGGTCTCCATGCAGTCCGGCACGCCGGAGGAGGTGCTGGAGCACCTGAACGAACGCGAGCGCGAACTGGCCGTGATCAACGACCCGCAGGGCGAACTCGCTTCGCAATACAACGTCCGCGGCGTACCCGCGACCTTCATCATCAACCCCGACGGCGAGATCGTCTTCCGCAAGCAGGGCTACGCCCCGCCCCTGGAGTTGCGCCTGCGCCTCTGGCTCGCCCGCTGGCTGTAGGGAAAACTGAGCAGTCTCACGTCGAGACGGTGCAATTCGCTGCGCTCAGCGCGCCCCACGCCGACCTCATATCCACCCACGCCCTCGCGGCCGCCACTCAAGCCGCCCGCGGCTCAATTTCACGACGCACGCGTTCCGAAAGTTCGAGTTGCGCCTGCCTCAGTTCATACTCGAGCTGGAGGTTCAGCCAGAAACGCTCGGAAGTGCCGAAATAACGCGCCAACCTCATGGCCGTGTCAGCCGAAATGCCACGACGCTCGCGCACAATGTCGTTCATGCGCGTCGTCGGAACATGCAATGCCCCAGCAAGCGCGTTCACACTGAGACCCAACGGGGCAAGAAACTCCTCGCGCAGGACCTCACCTGGATGGATGGGTCGCATACCGCTTGTGCTCATGGTCTAACCTCCTTCCGGAACCCTTCAGTGGTAATCGACGATCTCCACATCCTCGGGACCTTCGTCCGTCCACCGGAAACAGATGCGCCACTGGGCGTTGATTCGGATGCTGTGCTGCCCTTCGCGGTCGCCAGACAGGGCCTCCAGCCGGTTCCCCGGCGGAGAACGCAAATCCTGCAGTGTCTCCGCCGCTTGAAGCTGAATCAGCTTGCGCTCCACGATTGTTCGGACGCTCGACCAACGCCGACTCCTGCCCGTTTCGAACAGCGCCCGGGTTTCCCTACACCGAAAGCTTCTGATCATGGAAACAGAATATAACGCTTAACGGTAAGCAGCAAACTAATGGTGCAGTTCGCTGCGCTCAGTGCACCCTACGCATCGCCACCCAACCGTAGATACCGTCTTGCCCTATGAGGTGCAAGGCGTGTCATTTCGGGGTTGATACGGGGTTTGCGACTTGAGGACGCCGAAGGCGATGTGCAGGAGCTTGCGCATGGCCGCCCCGATGGCGGCCATCTTGGCTTTGCCCCGCCTCAGGAGGCGGTGGTACTGGCGCCGCACGTCCGGGTTGTAGCGGGTGGCCACCACAGCGGCCATGTAGAGCGTTTTGCGCAGCCGCCCCGAGCCGGCCTTCGCCAGCCGCGGGGGTCGCTGGACCGAGGTCCCGGACTCCTGCAGGACCGGTACCAGCCCATGGAACGCCGCCGCCTGCCGAGCACTCGTGAACGCACGGCTGCGCAACGTCGCGGCCATCGACGCCGACAACACCCGGCCGATGCCGGGGATGCTCTCCAGCAAGGCCCGATCCCGCTTGAGATGATCATGCGCGTCGAAGTGATCATCGATCTGCTGCTGTAGCCGACGGTGTTCCTCGCGCAGGGCTTGCAGCACGTTGTCGATCGACGCCTGGGCGAGGGTGTCCTCGCTGAACTGCGCCTTCTCCAGGCGATTCTCCTCGCGCCGGATGTCCTCCTCAAGGGCTTCCAGCCGGCTGAGCAGGCGCTTGAGCTCCCGCACCTCGGGCGGCTCGGGCTGCCAGCGCCGTGGCGCGCGCTCGATGCCGTAACGCGCCAGCATCATGCTGTCCTTGCGGTCGGTCTTGTTGCGCACCCCCATGCCCTGGGCGTGGAAGCGCACTTGGGCCGGGTTCAGCACATGGACCCGAACCCCCTGCTCATGCAGCCAGTAGGCCAGCGGTTCGTGATAGATGCCGGTGGCTTCCAGATACACCTGAAGCGTCTCGGGCGCTTCACCCGTGTTGCGCTGCAGCCAGCGCAGCAACTCCGGGTACTGGTCCGGGCGGTTCGGGAATACCTTCGGCTTGACCTTGCCCGCCTCCAGATCCCGGACCCACATGCAGTCGAGCTTGTTCTTGCTGACATCAATGCCGATATGGGCCATCTCGTCCTCTCGCCTTGTCCGTACAGCCTCACCCGTCCCTTACGGGGGGCTTGGATACCGTTCAAACTTCGAGATGAAAAAGGACTCGGGGGCCCATCTACGGCACAGGTTCGTGACCTCAGGATGCGATCGGGTTACCCCGAGCCCGGTGCGGTCCATGGTAGCGATCCGTGAACCGCAAGACACAAGGATGCGTTGAGCAAGGCGAAACGCATCGTGCTCAGGCAACCAAACGCCTAATCATCCAGCTCCCGCAGGACGCGGAAACCGAGGTTGGTGTCCATCTCGTCGATGTTGCGGCGACGCCGGGCGGCGCTTCGGGTGGCGACTGCCGGGTCGAACCAGGAGCCGCCCTTGACCACGACCCACTCGTTGTCCGGATCGCGGCGGTATACGCCATCGCGCGGCAGGCTGGCATGGTCATCATGCCAAGGGGTGGAGGTAAATTCCTGCACGTTGCCGTGCATGTCGTACAGGCCCCACAGGTTCGGCTGGAAGCTGCCAACATCCAGCGGGCGGGACAGCGGGAAACAGGCGGGCAGGTACCACTTGCGGCGCTGGCGGCGCTCCTCGTAGGGGAACAGGGAGTTGAAGTGCACATCGCGGCAGCCCACCACCTCGCCGAAGGCAAAAGGCGTACGCGTACCGGCCCGGCAGGCGTATTCCCACTCGGCTTCCGTGGGCAGGCGATAGCGCTTGCCGGTCTCCTCGCTCAGCCATTCGAGATACTGCTGGATGCTGGCCGGCTTGATGTTAAAGATCGGCGTGCGCGGTGTCCGCGGCCATACCAGCCAGTCCCAGGGCTCCCAGCCCGTCGCCTCGGCGAAGGCGTCCCACTCCTCGCGCGTGACCGCGAAGCGGCCCAGCGCAAAGGGCCTCTCCAGCACCACATAACGCCGCGGCGACTCGTGTTCCTGATGCCCGTACTCCGAGGCATCCGAACCGATCTCGCCCTCACCCGCCGGAATCACCTGCAACTCGGGCGTCACCGCCCCCGAACGCGCCTCGTCACGAAACGTGACATCCAGCCGCACCTTGCGCGCCGCTCGCTGCTGGAGATCCAGCAGATCCGCCTGTTCCATTGCCTGAACGTTGCGTGTTGCCGCCTCAGCCGTCATAGCGCCCTTTCACCACATGGAATGAGGACCTCGTCAGCACAAAGCCCTTGTCCAGATAGGCACGCAAGTTTCCAAACCGTTCCATTGCTGACACAAAAAGCAGACAAGCCACCGCTTGGTGGCTTGTCGCCCCGATAGCACGTTCTCACGAACAAAATCCTGCGGACTGGCGAGATAGCGGGCGCTACCAGCACGCCTCCGGCGTACGCGCTGCCTGCCCACCAGAGACTTCCAACGTGATGGTGCCGCAGCTGCTGTCGTTTGCCTGCCGCCCAGTAGCGGTCGCCGTGGCAGTAAACCCGGAGCCGGATGAGGAGGAAATCGCCAGGTTGTAATGACCATCATCCGTTACGTCGTTCAACCCCAGCCCCACCGGGCGACTCTCGGTCAGCTCGGAGTTTCCTGCGTATTCCGGGTTGTTTGCCCGGAAACGTTCTTGCTCGAGCTGAATCCGCAGCAGAGAGTCGTGCGCATCGGCACGCTGCGCTTTCAGGATGTGGTTCTGATAAGCGGGATAGGCGATTACGGCAATGATCGCGATCACGGCCACCACAATCATCAACTCGATCAGCGTAAAACCTTTGGGTCTGTTTTGTTGGCGGCGCATGGCGGCCTCCCTCGTTCGAGCGAAAACGACTGTCTTTGATTTCACCACATCCCCCCCCACTGCAATGCCTAGCACAGGCGAACGGTGGATTACGCACCTCCAACGGTGGCCAATCGCGCCGCTCAGCCACCCCGGGTACATGGGCCAAATCGTATACTACAGACAACGCTACACGCGCGCCGCGCGCACCGACCGGAGCACCCATGTCCCAGTTGTCACGCCAATTCGGGATTACCCTGATCGAACTAATGATCACCATTTCCGTCCTGGTGATTCTGATTACGCTAGCCGTCCCAGCCTTCAACCTGGCCGAGCAACGCCGCCTGGTCGGGGCGGCGGAAAGCGCCCTCGATCAGATTCAGACCGCCCGTAGCGAGGCAATCAAGCAGGGGCGGGACATCTGGTTCGTGAGTCAGACCGATGGTGACGATTGGTGCCACGGCATCTCGCAGACGGCCGGCTGTGACTGCTTTGAGCCCGCGGGTGCGGGTGACGCGTGCGAGATCACGATAGCAGGCGAGGAAGACCCCATCCTGCGAACCACCGTTTCTAGTGACTACCGAAACATCAACATGACCGGTGACCAGGAATTACGATTCGACCATGTCCGCAGCATGGTCTCGGGGTCACGCGAAACCATCGCATTCACCTCGTCACCCAACAGTTTCCAGATGGAAGTTCAGATTAATCCGATTGGGCGGCCAAGTGCCTGCGGAACGAATCGCACAATGGGGGCTTACCCAGCATGCTGACCACCCGACTCCGTCCAGAGTGCTGCCTCCCCCGAATCCGTCCTAGCCGAGGCTTCACATTAGTTGAACTGATGATCGGAATCCTCGTCGGGACGATCGTGGTAGCGGGTGTTATTGCTCTGTACATCACCGTGATACGCGGCAGCGCCTTTGTCGTTACAGAAGCCCGGGTGACACAAGATACACGAATTTCGATGGACCTCATGGCTAGCGACATCCGGCGAGCTGGCTACTCACATCCGAGCCGTATCGAGGTGTCAGAAGAAACCGGAATGCCAGAAAACCCATTCATGGACGAAACCCGCAACATCACCATTCATGACCATGACGGCGGAACTGCAAACTGCATCCTGGTGAGCTACGACCCGACTTTCCAGTACGCCCCTGAAGACGCATCTCTCGAGTTCGACCTTTCGGACCTGATAGGGTCCCGGCAGTTTGTCTTTGGCTACCGTCTTAACTCAGCAGGTGTTATCCAGATCCTGGCGTCATCTGATGTGACCACCACCGAGAGCTGTGCAGACGGCAGTTGGGAAGCACTAACCGATCCCAGAACAATTCGCGTCAACTCGCTGGTCTTCAGCACCGAAGGCTCGACATGCCTCAATACATCACTGGACCTTAGTAGCGACAGCGGAAACACAGAAGACGACGCATTTTGGGAAGCGGAAGAAGAGAGCCGTAGCTTTTGCGAGCAGGCTTACAACGGAGCCCTCGAGCCCGATCGGGACAACGTACTGATCGAAAGCCGTCAGATCCGGGTCACCCTTGAAGCTGCCGACCGATCCAGCGGAAACACGCAGGTAACCTTCGACGAAAGTGTTCGCGTCCGAAATAACCGAATCTTCGCGGTGGAGGCCAACTAATGAACCACGTGCCTTTCACCACACCCCCAGCAAAACAACGCGGACTCGCTACGCTGGTGGTCGCTTTGATCATCATGGTTGCTGTCACTTTGACTGTCTTGTTTACAGCGCAGACCAGCATCCTCGAAGAGCGCATGGCCGCCAATGAAACCCGCATGAAGCAGACCACCAATGCCGCTCAAGCGGGGCTTGAGCTCGCGGTTGCCTTTGCTCAGGACGGCGAGGACAACGTCAGCGAGATATTTGAACACGACCGCACGTTAGAGCGACCGGTGTTTTATCGTTCTGCCTTTATAAGTCCAGATGCCGTGGACGAGATTCCCGGCTGCCCCGATTCTCCCGATGACTTTCCAGGGGTAGCAACGGCCCTTGGCCAGCCAGACAGCCTGCGGAACGCGGGCATCTGGTCTTGTGGCTGGAGTGACGACCAGAGCGCACGACGGGGCGTAACCACGACCATCCGTGGCGCACCCTCTCTCGCCGACCCGCCGACCAATCCGCTTACAACGCGTGGTGGCGTGAACACCAATGGCCGCGCCCGCGTGTTCAACGCCTACAACAATCTGACCATCTGGTCCGGCCAGGACCTGGATGTCACCGGCAACCCCGGCAACACGTTTATCCGCAACCAGGACCACCCGCCGCTTCGCGAGAGTGACCCACTCCCCGACGAACCCGCCCAGTGCGGCGTGGGAACGGTATACGTGTGCACCACGGATGCAAACATGCGCGGTCCTGACGTCATCACTGGGGACCTTCAACTCAGCTCGCTGTCCGATGACGACTTTTTCCGGAATTTCATGGGCCAAGAGCCGAATAGCTACCGGGACAACGTGGTCACGCAACTCGACCCGGACAACATTGACGGGATGACCAACGAGGTCATCTGGATGACCGGCGATGCCGACCTTAACGAAACTGTAGGAGACCGTGACAACCCTGTAGTACTTGTGGTGGAAGGAGACGCCCAGCTCCGTGGGAATTTTGAGTTACATGGCGTTCTATACGTCCGTGGCAATCTAAGAGCAAGCGGTACGCCCACCATCTACGGTGCCTCCGTTATTCAAGGCGACACCACCGATGCAGGTGGCACTCCGTACTTTGTCTTCGACCCTGTGGCTGCGTCAGGAGCGGCGGAACTAGGTGCACGAGGTGCCATATCTGGTGCTTGGCGAGACTGGACGCATTGGGTCAACGAATAATGATTACGCCTAGAATGTTTTACTGTGCCGCAGGAGATCGGGACATGCACAACCACACCAGATTCCGAGTCTGTGGCATATCGCTGATCGAGGCCCTGATCGCTATAGCGGTGGTCTCTGTCGGCCTTTTGGCAATAGCACGACTCCACGGCGACCTGCTTTCGAGTGCAGGGGACTCAAAGGCTCGCGCGGAAGCGATGCAGATTGCGGAAACGGAAATCGAAAAGCTGCGCAACGCCTCGACGCTAACGGATCTCAATCGACGGCTTGAGAATGTCCGAACAGAGGCGCCAGGGCGCAACGCCGACTACACGCTTGAATGGAGCAACCTACCAGACACCTCGGATTTCGGGTTTTTCGAGCCCGAGGTGCGCGTCACTTGGATTGACCGGCGGGGTGACGCGCAGAGCGTCCTCATCAGCACGGCGGTGGCCTGGAGCAACCCCCGATTCAGTGTCGCAGCCGCGCGCGCGGATTCCGAAGGTGGAAACTTCCTTAATGCGCCAACGGGCCGCGCGAGAATGGGAGGCGGAGAGCTGCTTGAGGGAACCGACGTCACCACGGTCACCAACGTCATCGAAGGCACGTCCATCGAAGACGGCACCGAGACCCGCCAGCGCGACGGAGAAGTTCAGCTCGTGCGTGACGGTGAAGTGGTTATGACGATGGACACCACCAACCCCGGGGAGCTATTCAGCACTATTAGCGGCCGGGTGTATTACGGAGGAACGATCAGTCTGAATCCCGTCGTCACGCGCGTTCTTTCGTCCGACGCAGGCTTCTGCACCCGCCGTGGCCAGGAACCCTTGGGTAGTGCTCTGAAGCCCTTCGTGGATAGCGCCTCGGGGTACTCGTACTTTTACTACCAGTGCTACGTTGGCGAGGGATGGTATGGGAACGTGGGGATCGTCCGCCAGGAGAATGCGAACCCGAATGACCGCTCCTGCGTCGGCGACCACTTAGCGGAGGAAACGAGCGCCTGGGACAGTCGCGAGCCACGCACAAGCTCGAACCGCTTCTACCGCTCGTTCATCGAGACAACAAGTGGTATTCGAGCCATCGGCATCGGGATCACTCCAGCCGAAGGGGACAGCCAGAACCCAACCTACGTTGCCCAGAACCTGACAAGCCACGATTTCATGCTTACGCGCTTCCGGAGCGGAAATAATCGCCCGAGGGACTGCTTCGAGGCCCTTGAAGATGGCGAAGGTGCATTCGAGGACAACGCGGGCCGGCATGTCTGTCTTTACGAGGGCGGCATGGGCTGCGGCACAGACGACGGAGACTCTTTGCCACAACCCGGTGACCAGGAAACCACCCTAGTCGCCGGCAACGTCGAGCAGATTAATTCGCCCACCGGGAACAGCCGCCCAGTATTGGAAGACCTGACCTTCGACAGCGTCTACGCCACCTGCGGACCGAACCGAGAGTCTCTGGGACAAGGAAGGAATGAGGTCGAGTCGATCACTTCTTATGAGTGCGTCATCGACTGGGAAGGCTGGACAGGCGAGACATGGTCCAGCGACATGATCCTGACGCTTGGACCAAACACCAAACTCTGCGACGTAGGCACGGCTGAACTTGGCGGCGGAACCGTAACGAAATCGGGCGACAATGTGCTCATCTTTGACCGCATCAGCCAAACCGAAGCGCTACAGTTTGACTTTGCAGTCGCGCACGAAGATGCAGACTGCCCATAGGTCCTATTTCTAAGGAAGGAAGAGCCTCTAACGAGATGCACCAATGCCTGGCTCCATTGAGAGACCAGGTTTTCCTTGTCTCCTCCGCAGAACGTCATCGAAAGACGGCATCGAAGAGCAGAAAGTGGTTTGATCGCCTCTACGGACACGGCTACAGTTAGCAAACGTTTCGACTCATGGAGGAGTCTGGCATGCGCAAGGACGCGCTCGGGCTGACGCTCGTGGAGTTGATGGTGACGCTGGCGGTGTTTGCGGTGCTGATCGGCATCGCGGCGCCCGCTTTCGGCAAGCTGGTCGAGCAGAATCGCGTGACCAGCGCGACGAACTCTTTTCTGACCACCCTGCACCTGGCGCGTAGCGAGGCGGTTCGCCGTGGCTCGCCGGTTACGCTTTGCACGTCACAGGATGGCGCCACCTGTTCCCCGGGCAGCGACTGGGACGGCGGCTGGATTCTTTACCAGAACCCCGCGCTGGCCACCCATCCCTCAGGCCCCGATGCGATTTTGCGCGTGGGGCGGGAGACCCCGCGCGTGGAGATCGCTGGCAACACCCCGACGCGGGAGTACATCACCTTCGACGCGCTTGGGCAGTCACAGCAACTCTCCGGGGCATGGCTGATGGGGACCATCCGCATCTGCGCGGGCGAAGGCTCGGGCCGGGCGATCGTACTGGCGAATACTGGCCGGCCGCGAGTGGGCGAAGCAACATGCGGCTGAAGTGATCAAGACACCGTCCATTGCTGTATTTGGACCGCCGGTTAGAACAGGTCTACACGCGGCCCACCCGATCATCTAGAAAAGAGCCTGTCATGGAAGACACGCCTATCCGACAAACCCGGCGAAAGGGATTTTCGCTGGTGGAGCTGATGATCACGATTGCCGTGCTGGTAATCCTGATCAGCCTGGCCGCCCCGCACTTCTCCACGCTCGTGGAGAATCACCGTACGTCGTCGACCACCAATGCGCTCGCCAGCGCCCTGAACCTCGCCCGTAGCGAGGCCGTCCGCCGCGGGCTGGACGCCGCCGTGTGCCCGGACGGAAACGACTGGGAGGACGGCTGGGAGACACGCGTGTATGCAATGGACGAGGACCCGAGCGACTGCGGCCAGGGCACCGTGTTGCAGCATTGGGCAGGCCCTGCCAGCACCATACAGGTCGCGGCCAATGGCCCACTCGCTTTCGACGCACTGGGTGCCCAGTCCAGCCCCGAACCGACGGACGCCACCATGCGCATATGGCCGCAAGGCTGCAGCGGCGAACGCGCTCGTTCCCTGCATGTCGAGCCGGGCGGGCGCGTGTCGACACGACCCGACAACTGTCCGGAATAGGCGCCGGCGATGTTATACCGCTCATCCCCCGCTTTCTTCGTCGCCCGCACACGCGGCGTCACTCTGATTGAGGTGCTGGTCGCGCTGGTGGTGCTATCCATTGGCGTGATCGGGCTCGCGGCCTTGCAGGCGCAGGCACTCCAGCTCAACCAGGGCGCGTACATGCGCGCCCAGGCGACCAACCTCGCCTATGACATCGCCGATCGCATGCGCACGAATCGAGAGGTCGCCCTGGATGGCGCCTATGACACGGATTTCCAGCCACCCCCCGTCTGCGAAGCCCCGGAGGCTGGGGGTGATCTGGCGAGTGCCGACCTGGCGCAATGGCGGATGGCACTGGCTTGCGCGCTGCCCGAGGGGCAGGGCCGAATCGAACGCGACGGCGATGTGTTCACCATCACCATTCGCTGGGACAACCGGCGCCTGGCAGAGGACGGAGAAGACCCCATTGAAGTGTTTGTCACGAGGACCGGCATATGAGCACCGCGCGGTCATTCGCTTCAATCAGGCAGCGCATTCGCGGCTTCACACTAGTGGAACTGATGGTCGCCATGGTGCTGGGGCTGCTGATCGTGGGTGGAGTGATCGCGTTGTTCGTCTCCACCCAGCAGACGTCGCGTACTCAGGAGGCGATGTCACGCGCGCAGGAAACCGGACGCTTCGTGATTGAACGGATCGCTCGCGATGCCCGGGAAGCCGGTCACCAGGGGTGCCGTGGCGGCAACATCAACAATCTTCTGGATACGGCAAGCGCTGATTACGATCCGTGGGTGCATGGTGTCGAATCCGCCTTTCTGCCACCGGAACAACCGAACGATCATTTGCGCGGCGATGTGCTCACCCTGCACGGAATGACCGCCATCGGATCGATACCCGTATCGGTCCCGAACACCACCGCGCCGATCAACACCGACGAGACCGTCGATGTTGCTCAAGGGGAGGTCGTGCTGGTCGCCGACCAGGCCGGCACCACCTGCGAGCTGTTCCAGAACGCACCGGCCCAACCGGGTGTACTCAGCCGAGCGACAGGCGCGAACATCTCGCCCGGCAATGTGGCGGGCGACCTGACGGACTTCTCCGGTCCTGCCACCATTTCGGTCTCGCGCCTGGAGACGATCACCTACTACATCGCCGAATCTTCCGCCAGCCCAGGCGTGGCGAGCCTGTTCCGCCGCAGCACGGCGGATACGGACAGCAGTGGCAACCCGGTGCGCCGCGAGATCGCCGAAGGCGTGTATGACTTGCGCCTGGAGTTTGGGCAGGACACCAACGACAACCAGCAAATCGATCGCTTCGTGGCCGCGAGCAACACCGCGAGCTGGAGTGATAGCGACTGGGCCCAGGTCGCGGCTGTGCGTGTCCATCTGCTCGTCTACAACGGGCTGGACAACAACGTGGTGGACCAGCCCCGCACCGGGCTGCTCTTCGCCAACGAGCTGTTCGATGCGCCGGACCGGCGTTTGTATCTGGTGTTCACCACCACCGTCGCCACGCGCAACCGGCTGGAATGACCATGAACACGACACCTCGAAGCGCGCCCCCTCGGCATCGGCAGCAGGGCTCGGCTCTGATCGTCGGCCTGGTACTGCTGCTGGTAATCACGTTGATCGCCGTTACCGGCATGCGCAACACCATTCTCCAGGAGCGCATGACCGGCAACATGCTGGATCGCAACCTGGCATTTCAGGCCGCCGAGGCGGCCCTGCGGCATGGCCAGATGAATCTTGATCCAGGTGCAGCGGCGGAGCCCGTGGACGCGCCAGCCGACCCTCTCGCCTGGGAAGAACGCCTCGCCAACGGCGGCGGAACGGCCTATGCCCCGCCGGACGCGGAGAGCTTCGGGCTGTACGCGATGCCGCGCTACTACATCGAGGCCGTGCCCGTTCCCCCGGTGGATGCACTCGCCGCAGACGAAGCCCTGCCCAATCAGGATCTCTACCGGATCACGGTACGCGCGCAGGGCGGATCACCCGAGGCTGTCGTGATCCTGCAGGCCACCTTCCGCCACTAACCCCCGGCCACCGCATGACGCAAGGATGCCCATGACGCCAGGAACCTCCACACCAAGAGCTGCACCCCGCCGCGCCCTGGTTGCGGCTGCGCTGGGCCTCGCGCTGGCCAGTATGCCAGCGAGCGTGACGGCACAGGTCGCCAACAAGCCGCTGTTCCTCACCGGGCCGGGCCTGCCGCCCAACGTACTGCTGATCCTCGATAACTCCGACAGCATGCAGGAGGGCCTGAGCCAGGGCCGGGTCGCCCTGGACTGGGATCAGTGTGCTCCGGGCGAGGACCTGGACCCGGAGGCCTGCCCGGCCGGCGCCCGCTACGAAGACAGCAAGGGCAGCATCGTCAAGCGTGTTGGGCGCAGTCTGATCAATGAATACCGGGGCCGTATCAACCTGGGACTGATGGCCTATCAGCAGCATCCGCCCAGCAATGCCCGCAACGACGTCTTCATCAGCGCGGTCGACGACCCGGCCGACCTGGGCACCGTACTCTGGCGCCTGGTCCACCGCCCGCATGACGTGCGCTACGCCTCTACACCCGAGCCCGCCTTCTACGATCCAGACCACGAGGGCCCGTGGGATTCGGACATCAAGCGCTTTCGCGAGCCACATCCCACCCGCGACGATGTGTGGGTCTTCTATAACGTGGCCGTCCCCGGCTACCAGTGGATCACGGCGGAGGACGGGGCGACCGGCTTTCCGGTACACGACGAAACCTGGTTCTGTGAATACGCGGGAAACTTCACCGAAGACGATCTGTTTCCGTTCGACTGCTACCGCGATGTCACCGCGGGTCCCGGCGAGCAGCCCGTCTATTCGAACCAGATTCCGCTGAACCTGCTCGGAACCCTGACCGACAGCATGCGCCAGCGCGGCGTCACGCATTGGGGCGAGCACATGATCTTCTCCCAGCTCAACCAGCCGGAATGGCGTGCCAATCACTCGCCGGGGCTTGGCTATCTGCATGTTCCGATCGGAGGTTTCGACGCGGACGGGAACATCGACCCCGAGCACTGGGAAGCGATCGAGCGCAAGCTGGAACCGCAACGCCACGACTGGTCACCGGGTGATGGCAATGTCCTGGTGGATCCGGACTGGCCGCTGATCGCCGCCGGTCTCACGCCACTCGAGGGCACGATGCGCACCGCGCGCGACTACTTCCTCGGGCAAACCGAGCACTTCGGGACTGAACAGGGGAATCTCGACACGCCCGAGATCCCGCGTAGCTGCGATGTCAACGCCGCCGTCTGGGTCACCGACGGCCTGCCATCGGTGCAGGCCGACGGCACCGAGCTGGGCGACGACCCGGCCACCGCGATCCGCCAGGCGTCCGATGCGATCGAGGATTTCCACACCACAACCGACGTGGACACCTACATCGTGGGCTTCGCGCTGCCCCCCGGCATCGGCGAACTGGACGACGCCATGCCGGAGAACCCGCTGGATCTTCTTGCCGACTCCGGTGGTACCGGTTCCGCATATGACGCGACCAGCGAGGACGGCCTGCTGGACGCCATGTCACGCGTCTTCGAGAGCGTAATCGCGGAGGCGACTGGCAGCTCGGCCGCCGTGGCTGCCAACTCCACCAGCCTCCAGGCCGGATCCGCGATTTTCCAGGCTGGCTTTGACTCCAGCGACTGGTCGGGCGAGTTGCGCGCCTTCCGGCTGCTCGCCCCCGCTGCCGACAACGAAAGCCTGATCGATACCAGCCCCGCGTGGGATGCCGAATCCAACCTGGCCGCGCCGACGAATCGCAACCTGATCACCTGGGCACCCGCAGCGGACCCCGAAGAGGGCCTGCCGGCCTGGAGCCAGGGCAACACCGTACCCTTCGAGTTCGACGCCCTGACGCAGACCCAGCGGGATGCCCTGGGCGGCGAAGAGGACGGCCCCCGCCGGCTCGACTGGGTGCGCGGCGACCAGGCCCACGAAGGCTTCGGTGAAGACCAGTTCCGCCCCCGCCAACGCCTGCTCGGTGACATCGTGCATTCGCGCCCCCTGTTCGTGCATGCGCAGGATTTCGGGTATGGACAGTTCGAGGGTGTGGGCGAGGCATACACGGACGCCCTTACGGCCTGGTCTTCAGAACGTCCGCTGGTCATGGTCGGAGCCAACGACGGCAAGTTTCACGCCTTCGATGGCCGCCTGCCGTGCCAGACGGATGTCCCCGAGCCGATTGGCGGCTGCTCGTCCGAGGGTGGAAGCGAGGTTTTCGCGCTGATCCCGAACGCGGTGTACGACGATCTCTCCGAGCTGTCGCACCCGAACTATGATCGTCGCTACGTGCTCGATGGTTCGCCACGCCTTGGTCATGTGCATGATGGCTCCGAATGGCGCCGGATCGTCGTTGCCTCCCAGGGCGCGGGGGGCACCGGTGTATTCGCCCTGGATGTCGACCGACAGGAGGTACTGTGGGAGATCGATGCGGAGCATGACGCCTTCAGCACCTCGCTAGGCCGGGTACTCGGTGACCCGGTCCTCGGACGCGCTGCGAGCGGCGACTGGGTAACGATCATCCCCAACGGCTACGGCAGCAGCCAAGGCCAGGCCTCGCTGCTCATCCTGGATACCCTGAGCGGCGAGATGCTGCTCGAATGGACACCGAACCACCCCGACAACGGCGACGACAACGGCATGTTTACCCCGGTCCCTGTCGACAGCAATGGTGACCGCCGGATCGACCGGGTGTATGCCGGAGACCTGGGCGGCAACCTCTGGCGGCTGGATCTGGGTGGTAACGGCCCGGCGCAGTGGGGGGCACCCGGTTTTCTGACCACTGGCACGCAGACCGCACCCTTGTTCCAGGCACGCGATGCAGGCGGGGTGCCACAGCCCATCACGGCACGCCCGGCCGTGGCTCGGGACGACAGCGGCCACGTCAATCTGTTCTTTGGGACCGGGCAGTATTTCGAGGTCGGCGACAACGACCCGGACAACATCGGCGTACAAAGCCTGTACGGGATCCGCGATACCGACGAAGCATCCGTAACGCGCCCGGAGCTTCTGACTCAGGAGATCCTGCACGAGGTGCATGCGTTTGGATTCGACCTGCGCGTCACCAGCGATCACACCATGGAAGACAACCATGCCGGCTGGGTGATGGACCTGGTCTCACCGCTATTCGGGTTCCAGGGCGAGCGAGTGGTCGAAGATGCCCTGATCCGCCATGGCGACCGTGTCGTCTTCGCGACCCTGATTCCGGAACCCAGTGATGATCCCTGTGATGTCGGCGGTGGAACGGGCTGGATTATGGAATTCGACGCCTTCGGGGGTGGGCGCCTGCAGCGGTCGCCCTGGGACCTCAGCGGCGAGGGCTTTGGCGACGAGAGCTTCGTCGAGGTCGAGACCGAAAACGAGGATGGCTCCGTCGAATCGGTCCGTATCCCTGCGCACGGCATTCGCTCTCCGGTCGGTATCCCCACCCGCCCGACCGTAGTCGAGGACACCGAGCGCCGTGACCGCGAATACAAGCTGCCGACCGGATCCGAGGGGCAGGTCTGGCAGATGCCGGACGAGGAACGGCCAGGCTTTACCTGGCGCAGCTGGCGCCAGCTCCGGTAAGCGGCAATCGCGGGAGAACACGGATGAAAACACCCGAGAAACCAACCACCCTTGCCCGTCGACGCGTCCTTGCTGTACTGCTGGGCAGCCTCTCGCTGGCCCCCATTCACGCCGCTGCCTATCTGCCACAGGAGCGCACAGTCGAGGGGGTGCTGGAACGACACCTGCCCGGGGAAGACATCGTGATCATTGCGGGCGAGCGGTATCGTCTGCATCCGCGCGCACCGCGCCCGGCCCCGCCTGGGCGAGGCCATCAGGATGGCAGCCAGCCAGTCATCGGTAGTCGCGTGGTGGCAAGGATCGTAAAGGGCAGGATCGTCCACATGGAGCGTGCACAATGAACACTCGGGCCCGGTTCATTCCAGCAGGCTTCACGCTGATCGAGCTGATGGTCGTGGTCGCGGTGGTGGCGATACTGGCCGCGATCGCCTACCCGTCCTACCAAAACCACGTCACCAACACCTGGCGCGCCAACGCCGCAGGCTGCCTGACTGAAACAGCACAGTCCATGGAGCGCCGATACACCCGCGAAATGAGCTACGAAGGCGACCTGCCGCAGCGTGGCTGCATGAACGAAAGCGGCATGCCGGAACGCTATGACTTCCGCCTGGCCGAGGTCGAACGAGCCGCCTTCCGGCTCGAGGCCGTACCCCAAGGCGTACAGGCCAGCCGCGACACCCAGTGCGGCACCCTGACCCTGAACGAACGCGGGGAACGCGGCGCAGCAGCCAACGACAACTCAGGCGAATGCTGGTGACTGCACCCGCGACGTCAGCACCGGCCGGCTGGACCTCTCGGTTCTCCGCTCTGGCCCCGTTCAGGCCGAAGCGGCGCGGGCGGCCTTCTTGCGTTCGTGTTCCAGCAGGAACTTCTTGCGGATACGGATGTTTTCCGGGGTGACCTCGACCAGCTCGTCGTCATCGATGAACTCGATGGCCTGCTCCAGCGTCATGCGGATCGGCGGGGTCAGCTGGATGTTCTCGTCGGTCCCGGCAGCACGGATGTTGGTGAGCTGCTTGGCTTTGAGCGCGTTGACGACCCGGAAACGGGGACAGATTTATTTTCCGTCTCTATCCCTGCTGTTTTCCTCGAGCCTTGACCGGGACGTCCCTACCTGCGGCCTACTGCCGGGGCGTGCACCCACCCTCAGGCGCGGACCGGCACAAGCGATCGTAAAGTACCTGCCAAAGAACCGGGGTCTACCTTCGGACTTAACAGGCCGGTGGAGACCCACTCGACGAGATGGTCTGCAGGAACGATTTGATTAAATCGCCACCGGCACATAGGCTTAGTCATGAGACTTAGTCGGATGAGGCGAGCTCATGAGCACAACGGTCAACGTACACGAAGCAAAGACGCACCTTTCCCGGCTGTTAAAGCGCGCGCATGACGGCGAGGAAATCATCCTGGCGAAGTCCGGGCGGCCGTATGCGCGGCTGGTACCGCTGGAGCCCACTCCGCTACGGCGCCAGCCCGGGCGGGTAACAGGCCAGGTTGAAGACGCATTCTTCGCCCCCTTGCCGGAGGATGAACTCGCCGCCTGGGAGAAATAGGGTGCGAATCCTGCTCGATACCCACGCCCTGCTCTGGTGGTTCACGAACGATTCGCGGCTATCGGCACGCGCACGGGAAGTTATTGGAGACCTGGAGAGCACCGTCCTCGTAAGCGCCGCTAGCGCGTGGGAGATTGCTACCAAGCATCGGCTCGGCAAACTGCAGATTGGCGGCGTTGTCATCCAGCGCTTCGATGAGCTGGTCACGGCAGATGGCTTTACGCATCTGGCCGTTAACTACCCGCAAGCGATTCACGCCGGGACGTATTCTGTCGACCATCGCGACCCGTTCGACCGCATACTGGCTGCCCAGGCAGAGCTCGAGCAGATCCCTTTGCTGACCACCGATCCGGCCTTGCGCGACTTTCCGATACGTTGCATCTGGTAGGGGGTGATCCAGCGTTTTCCGGTCCCCTTCTAGAACAGGGCTTTCCGGGCACGCCCAAGTAGCCCATGGAGATCCCGGATAATCGCACTGCGATTTCCGGGATGACACCGGCCTTGATGGCCTTGATCATGGCTCAAAGCTCGCCTTTTACCTGAGGCCCTCCAAGACGCGCACAGGCTATACACACAAAAAGCGCCCGGCGGATGATCCGACCGGGCGCTTTTCGTTGGCTGGGCCCCGGCGAAGGGGCCAAGGTCTTGGCCGTTACGCCGAGGCGCGGGAGGCCTTCTTGCGTTCGTGCTCCAGCAGGAACTTCTTGCGGATACGCAGGTTTTCCGGGGTGACCTCGACCAGTTCGTCGTCGTCGATGAACTCGATGGCCTGTTCCAGCGTCATGCGGATCGGCGGGGTCAGCTGGATGTTCTCGTCGGTACCGGCGGCGCGGATGTTGGTCAGCTGCTTGGCCTTGAGCGCGTTGACGACCAGGTCGTTCTCGCGCGAGTGCAGGCCGATGACCATACCCTCGTAGACCTCGTCGCCGGGGCCGATGAACAGCTTGCCGCGATCCTGCAGGTTGAACAGGGCAAAGCCGAGCGCCTTGCCGGCGGCGTTGGCGATCAGCACGCCGTTCTGGCGCGAGGCGACCGCACCCGGCTGATAGGGGCCGTAGTGGTCAAAGATGTGGTGCAGGATGCCAGTGCCGGAGGTCGCGGTCATGAACTCGGTCTGGAAGCCGATCAGCCCGCGCGACGGGATGATGAAGTCCAGGCGCACGCGGCCCTTGCCGTCGGGCACCATGTTGGTCATGTCGCCGCGGCGTTCGCCGAGCTTTTCCATGATCGTGCCCTGGTGCTGCTCCTCGACGTCAACGGTGACGGCCTCGTAGGGCTCCTGCTTCACGCCGTCCACTTCCTTGATGACCACTTCCGGGCGCGAGACGCCCAGCTCGTAGCCTTCGCGGCGCATGTTCTCGATCAGGATGCCCAGGTGCAGTTCGCCACGCCCGGAGACCTTGAACTTGTCAGCGTCGTCGGTCTCTTCCACGCGCAGGGCGACGTTGTGCTTGAGCTCTTCCAGCAGGCGGTCGCGCAGCACACGCGAGGTCACGTACTTGCCTTCGCGCCCGGCGAACGGCGAGGTGTTGACCTGGAAGGTCATGGTCACCGTCGGCTCATCCACGGTCAGCGGTTCCATCGCCTCGACGTTATTCGGGTCGCACAGGGTGTCGGAGATGTACAGCTCGTCCATGCCGGTGAAGGTAATGATGTCGCCGGCGCGGGCCTCCGCGACCTCGACACGCTCCAGGCCATGGAAGCCCATGATCTGCAGCATGCGGCCATTACGCACCTTGCCCTCGCGGTCTACCACCTTGACCGGGGTGTTCGGCTTGATGCGCCCGCGCTTCACGCGGCCGATGCCGATCAGGCCCTGGTAGGAGTTGTAGTCCAGCGAGGAGACCTGCATCTGGAACGGGCCGTCGGCGTCGACGTTCGGCGGGGACACATGCTCGACGATCGTCTCCAGCAGACAGGTCATGTCGCCTTCGGTGACACTGGAATCCATGCCGGCGAAGCCGTTCAGGGCGGAGGCGAACACGATGGGGAAGTCCAACTGTTCGTCGGTCGCGCCGAGGCGATCGAACAGGTCGAACACCTGGTCCACGGCCCAGTCCGGGCGCGCGCCGGGGCGGTCGACCTTGTTGACCACCACGATCGGCTTGAAGCCCATCGCGAAGGCCTTCTGGGTCACGAAGCGGGTCTGCGGCATCGGGCCGTCAACCGCGTCCACCAGCAGCAGCACGGAGTCGACCATGGACAGGACGCGCTCGACCTCGCCACCGAAGTCGGCGTGTCCGGGTGTGTCGACAATGTTGATGCGGTAGTCCTGCCATTCGATGGCCGTGTTCTTGGCCAGGATGGTGATCCCGCGTTCTTTCTCGATCGCGTTCGAATCCATGATCCGCTCGCCGTGGTCGCCGCGCGCATCGAGCGTGCCGGACTGGCGCAGGAGCTGGTCGACCAGCGTGGTCTTGCCATGATCAACGTGGGCGATGATGGCGATGTTGCGAAGCTTCTCGGTCATGGAATACGAACTCTGGATACTGGCAAAAGGGCCGACACTATACAGACTTATTCGTGACCGCGCTGCGACTTCCCTGTTTTGTGCGCAGGCTCCTTCGCCTTCACTCGCCGCCAGGGAAGCACAGCGGCCACCCGCCCTGCATCGGTAACCGGCGCCCTCGGCCGCAACCGATTCACCTCGTTACCCCGCCCACAGTCACCCTGCCCTGGTCATCCCGGCCGCAGCGCAGCGAAGAGCCGGGATCTCCCGCGCCGGATCGGCCTCAAGGGTTGGGAATACCCCGACGCATGAGATCCCGGATAACCGCTTGGCGGTTTCCGGGATGACCGTGTGGAGGCTTCGAGGGTCCGGGATAGCCCGAGCAAGGGTCGGTTCGAGGGGGTTGGCGGCGCCATGTGCGGGCGACCGCGCGGGAGATCAGGTGCTGGGTTCGTCTTCCGGGGGCGGGAGCTGGAGGTGGAAACCCTGCTCCTCGAGGTTGGCCAAGACCTTTTGCGGGTCTTCCTGGGCCAGGGCGCGCTCCGGGGTCAGCTCGAACTCCAGGGCGAATTCGAGACGGCCGAGGGCGCGGGTCAGGCCATCGGGGAGCTCGGAGAAGTCGTCCTTCTGCGGCAGGTAGACGTAGGTATCGGCGCGCCGGGTCGCGCGGTAGACATAGCACTGCATGGGTTCAGTCCTCGAGATAGGTGTAGCCGGTCAGGCCCTGTTCCAGCTCCGCCAGCAGCCGGCCCGCGGCCTCGCCACGCAGGCCGGCGGCGTCGATCTTGGCGCGGAAGGTGCGGCGCAGGTCATCCGGGGCAAAGTGCACATAGGAGAGCAGTTCGTCGACGGTGTCGCCACGCTCCGGGTCGACCAGTCGGTACCCGCCCTCGGGCAGCAGCTCAACGTTCACGGTATCCGTGTCGCCGAACAGGTTGTGCAGATCCCCAAGGATCTCCTGGTAGGCGCCCACCAGGAAGATGCCGAGGTAGTACGGCTCGCGGTCGTTCCACGGGTGCAGGGCGAGCGTGGTATGCGTGCCCTCGCGCTCCACGTAGTGCTCGATGTGGCCATCGGAGTCGCAGGTCAGGTCCTGCAATACCGCGCGCCGGGTGGGCCGCTCGGCCAGCCGGTGCAGCGGCATGATCGGGAAGATCTGGTTGATCGCCCAGGTGTCCGGGATCGACTGGAACACGGAGAAGTTGCAGAAGACCTTGTCCGCCAGCTTGTCGGTCAGTTCCGCGTGGATCTCCGCCGGCAGGGCCTCGGGCCGCGCCAGCAGGCGCTGGCACAGGGCGAAGTAGATCGCCTCGGCGCGGGCACGGTCCGCCAGCGACAGCATCCCGCGGGCAAAGCGTGCCTGCACCTCGGACAGGCCGTAGGCGGCATCGTGGTAGATCTCGGAGGCCGGGCGCTCGCCGTCCTCCAGCAGGGCGCGCATGGCGGCGATCTCGGGCAGCTCGCCATTCTCGGCGGGCGGGACGTCGCCATCACCCGGGGCCGGCTCGCAGTCGATCACGTTGGTGATCAGCACCGCGTGGTGCGCGGTCAGGGCGCGGCCGGACTCACTGAAGACCTCGGGCATGGCCAGGCCCTGCTCCTCGCAGATGCGCTTGAGCGGGCGCAGGATGTTCAGCGCGTACTCCTCCACCGAATAGTTGATGGAGCACTCGTTGCGCGAACGCGAGCCCTCGTAGTCGATTCCGAGACCGCCGCCGACATCCACCACCCGCAGGGCCGCACCGGCCTCGGTCAGCGCGGCGAAGTAGCTGGCCGCCTCGCCCATGCCATTCTGGATGTCGCGGATGTTCGCGATCTGCGAGCCCATGTGGAAGTGCAGCAATTGCAGCCGGTCCAGCCAGCCGAGGCCACGCAGGCGCCCCAGGATGCCCAGCACGTCCGCCGCCGACAGGCCGAACTTGGCCTTCTCGCCGCCGGTGTTCTGCCACTTGCCCTTGCCGATCGAGGCCAGGCGCACGCGCAGGCCCAGCAGCGGCTCGACCTGCATGGCCTCGGCCTGGCGGATCACCTCCTCCAGCTCGGAGGGCTTCTCGATCACGATGTACAC
This sequence comes from Thioalkalivibrio sp. K90mix, assembly GCF_000025545.1. Taxonomy (NCBI): domain Bacteria; kingdom Pseudomonadati; phylum Pseudomonadota; class Gammaproteobacteria; order Chromatiales; family Ectothiorhodospiraceae; genus Thioalkalivibrio; species Thioalkalivibrio sp. K90mix. Next base: position 210,758 of record NC_013889.1, on the reverse strand, counting down.
GCGGTGCCCGAGCTGGCGCCCGATCAGCGCCAGGCGCACGTATTCGCGGTCCTTGTAGCCGTTGCAGATGATCGCCGCACCCGGGCGCGACTGCGCCAGTACGGCCATCAGCTCCGGCTTGCTGCCGGCCTCCAGCCCCACACGCGGGGTTAGCCCCTCGGCATCCGGCTGATCGCCGGCCGCCAGGATCTGGTCCACCACGCTGCGCTGCTGGTTGACCTTGATCGGGTAGATGGCGGTGAACGCGCCTTCGTACTCCAGCTCGCGCGCGGCGGCGTCGAAGGCCCGCGCCAGGCGGCGTACCCGGCCGTCCAGCACGTCCTGGAACCGCACCAGCACCGGCGGACCCACATGCTCCTCGCGCAGGCGACCCGCCAGCTCGTACAGGTCCACGCCGGGGTGATCCGGCCAGTCCGCGCGGCGCATCGCCACATTGCCCGCGGCGTTCACCTCGAAGAAGCCACCGTTCCAGTGATCGATCCCGTAGGTGGCGCGGGCCTCGTCCAGATTCCAGGGCGTGACGGTCATGGTGTTCCCGGATTTCAAAAGCTAGGAAAGCCCCGTCATTGCGAGGAGCGAAGCGACGTGGCAATCGCCTTCATCATCCCCCCCGAACACCAGGGGCGATCAGGGCAACCAGGCGCATTGCCCTCATTCAGGAGATTACTCGCTACGCTCGCCCTTCGGGCCGGCCGGCGGCCGTTCAACGCAGCTTCGCTGCTTTTGTACGTCGTCGCCTTCGGCTCCTCGCAATGACGAGAAGAGCGGAGTTGCCCGCAGGATACAGGGCACTATCATAGCGGCGCATCATACCGTCCACCGCACCGGCAAGGGGAGCCGCCAATGGCACTCGACAACAACTGGTTCAGCGAACCGCACGAAGACATGGCGCTGTCCCTGCGCATCAAGCAGAAGCTGCACGAGGAACAGACCCCGTACCAGAAGATCGAGATCTACGAGACCGAGGCCTTCGGCAACCTGATGGTGATCGACGACTGCGTGATGCTCACCGGCCGCGACAACTTCATCTACCACGAGATGATGTCGCACCCGGTGCTGTATTCGCACAGCGCACCGAAGAACGTGGTCATCATCGGCGGCGGCGACTGCGGCACCCTGCGCGAGGTGCTCAAGCACGACGAGGTCGAAAAGGCCGTCCAGGTGGACATCGACGAACGCGTCACGCGCCTGTCCGAGCAGTACTTCCCCGAGCTGTGCGATGCCAACGACGACCCGCGCGCCGAGCTGCTGTTCGATGACGGCGTGCAGTACCTGAAGGACGCCGCCCCCGGCTCCATCGACGTGATCATTGTCGACTCCACCGACCCGGTCGGCCCGGCCGAGGGCCTGTTCTCCACCGCGTTCTACAGGGACTGCGTGAAGGCCCTGGGCGCGGATGGCCTGCTGGTGCAGCAGAGCGAATCGCCGCTGCTGCACACCGACAGCATCATCCGCCCGATGCACGACAGCCTGCGCGCGGCGAATTTCATCGACGCCCTGACGATGCACTTCCCGCAGGCCACCTACCCCTCCGGCTGGTGGACCTGCACCATCGCCGCGAAGGACTGTCCGGTGTCATTCCTGCGCGAAGAGGCGGCCGAGGAACTGCCGTTTGTCACGCACTACTACAACGCCGCGATCCACCGCGCCGCCGGTGCTACTCCGGAGTTCTTCCGTCGCAAGCTGTTCGCCTGATCGCGCGCCAGGCCCCTGACGGGGCCCTTCAATAACCCGTCATTGCGAGGCCCCGCAGGGGCCGCGGCACAGAAGCGCGAAGCGCGTTGAACGGCCGCAGGCCGGCCCGAAGGGCGAGCGCAGCGAGTAATCTCCCAACGAAACCCCCGACGTCTGCCCCGGCCGGCGTCAGGGCGCCCACGGAGATCGCCACGGCGCTGCGCGCCTCGCGATGACGGGCACCACAAACGCCGCAGGGTGCACCAATCCGGGCGTTTTCTTGCTGGCAATTCGGGCGCGCGCTACCATTACTACATTTGTAGCAATAGGAGCAGGCCATGAGTTTGCCCGTCCGCATTGATGAAACGCTCTACCAGCAGGCCCGCGCCCACGCGAAGGCCGAGCACCGAACCATCGCCGGCCAGATCGAGTTCTGGGCCGAGGTCGGGCGTACCGCCATGGACAATCCCGACCTGCCCATCGACTTCATCTGTGAACTCCTGATCGCGCGTGCCGAGGGCCGGGAGCTGGCCACGCCGTTCACGCCCGAGGGCCAGCGCGACTGATGACTACAGGCGTGGAGGTGCTGCAAAGCACCCGATTCCGACGCGCTTACAAGCGCCTGCACCCTGCCCAGAAGGCGGACGTGGACGACGCGGTCGCCGACATCATCCGCGACCCCGAGCTGGGTACCAGCAAGAAAGGGGATCTGGCGGGGGTCATGGTTTACAAGTTCAAATCACGCGGGCAACTGATGCTGCTCGCCTATGAGTACGATCCTCGCACGCGCCACCTGCTCCTGCTGGGGACACACGAGAACTTCTACCGGGACCTGAAACGCGATTCTTAATGCCGCCCGGACGTGTATCTGACCGATGCGGTTCGCTGCGCTCAGCGCATCCTACGGGGCTTCAATAACCCGTCATTGCGAGGCCCCGCAGGGGCCGTGGCAAAAAAGCGCGAAGCGCGTTGAACGGCCGCCGGCCGGCCCGAAGGGCGAGCGCAGCGAGTAATCTCCCAACGAACCCCCCGACGCCTTCCCCGGCCGGCGTCAGGGCCGCCCACGGAGATCGCCACGGCGCTGCGCGCCTCGCGATGACGGGCACCACAAACGCCGCAGGGTGCATTGAGCTCGTGACTAGGCGTGGCGGCCGGCCTTGAGGCGGTCGAGGCGCAGGCGCTCGCGGGTATCGAACAGGCGGCGGGAGGCGAACCAGACGGCACCCAGGGTGCCGAAGCCGGTGCCGGCGGTGATCAGGAACATGATCAGGATCTGGTATTTCACGGCCTCCACCGGCGGGGCGCCGGCCAGGATCTGGCCGGTCATCATGCCCGGCAGGCTGACGATGCCGGCGGCGGCCATGGCGTTGATGGTCGGCATCAGGCCGGAGCGCGCGGCCTCGCGGCGCATGGTCGTCACCGCCTCGCTCCAGGAGGCCCCCATCGCGAGCCGGCCCTCGATTGTTCGGCGCTCGCGCCAGACGGTCTGGGTCAGGCGGTCCAGTCCCAGTGCGATGCCGGTCATGGTGTTGCCGAGCAGCATGCCCAGCAGCGGGATCGCGTACTGCGGCTCCCACCAGGGGGTTGGGCCGACCATGGTGGTCAGTGCCAGCACCGTGACCGCGAATGCCGAGATGAACATGGTGACGGTGCCGATCCCGTAGCCCCACAGCCCGGCGAAGCGGCGCTGCTGGCGCGCCATCACCTCGTAGCCGGCCACCGCCAGCATGACCACGGCCATCAGCGCCACCCAGCCAAGCTGGGCGTGGTCGAACAGCGTCTGCAGGATCAGCCCGACCAGCAGCAGCTGGATCACGGTACGCGCCCCGGCGATCAGCAGGCTGCGCCCCAGACCCATACGCGCCCAGACGGTCACCCCGGCCAGCGCGACGACCAGCAGCGCCGCCAGGCTCAGGTCGAATGGGGAAAGCGAGATCAGCTCCATGCGGGGGCCTCCAGCTTGCCGTTGCTGATGGTCAGGATGCGTCCACCGAGACGCTGGCGTTGCAGCGTGTCATGGCTGACCCAAAGGGCCGCCGCCTCTTCCTCCGCCAGGTATGTGCGTACCGCGCGCTCGATGCGCCTGGTGTTCTCCAGGTCGAGGTTGGCCGTGGGCTCGTCCAGCAGGAGGACGCGTGGATGATTCAGCAGCGCCCGCAGAAGACCCAGGCGCTGCTTCTCGCCGCTGGATAGGCGCTCGACCTCCCAGTGCAGGGACTCTTCCGGAAGGGCGACCTGCTCCAGCAGGTGCAGCACCGTCTCGCGGGAGAAATCGGCGGGCAGATGATCATCCACGCGCTCGTCCCACCAGGCGGTCTCGGCCGGTACATAGGCAACCTGCCGGCGCCACTGCACCGGTGGCATCGAGTCGCGGGGCGCACCAGCCAGACGGACCTCGCCGGTGTTCGGGTCCAGGTCCGCCAGCGCGCGCAGCAGCAGGGACTTGCCGGAGCCGGAGGCACCGGTGACTTGCACCAGCTCGCCCGGCTGGAGTTGCAGTTCCAGCGGGCCCAGGTGGGCCGTTTTCAGTTCATGTGCTTCGAACAGGCGATCCATGCTGGCGGTTCCGGTCAGGCGAAAGCGGAATCGTAACCGAACCCGCGGGGCTTCGCGGGGGCAAAAAAAGAGGGCGCCGGGGAGGCGCCCTGAAAGCCAACATCCTTGAGTCCTGGGAGACTGTTGCTGTCGGCGTCGGAGGAGACACTTTGGGGGTTCGACCCGGCCCTCCGGGCCGAACCCCTACTCGCGTTTCGAGCGTTTACTGCTTCCCGGTGAATTCCGGGTAGGCCTCGAGGCCACACTCGGTGATGTCGGCACCGATGTCCTCGTCCTCTTCGCTCAGGCGAATACCCATCACGGCCTTCAGGATGGCCCAGACAATCAGGGAGGCCGTGAAGACGAAGGCGAAGATGGCGAGCAGGCCCGCGATCTGGCCAAAGAACGTCGCGTCCGGGTTGGACAGCAGCACCGCCATCACACCCCAGATACCGGCAGTACCGTGCGCGGAGATCGCGCCAACCGGGTCGTCGATCTTCAGCTTGTCCAGCGCGACGATCGAGAACACCACGATCACGCCACCGATGGCACCGATGATCATCGCCAGGAACGGGCTGGGCATCAGCGGCTCCGCCGTGATGGACACGAGGCCCGCGACCGCGCCGTTCAGTGCCATGGTCAGATCGGCCTTGCCGAACACCAGACGGGTGGTAATCAAGGCGGCGACCACACCCCCGGCCGCGGCCAGGTTGGTGTTGGCGAACACAGCGGCCACGGCGTTGGCGGACTCGATGTCCGAGACCTTCAGTTCGGAGCCACCATTGAAGCCAAACCAGCCCAGCCACAGGATCAGTACACCCAGGGTGGCCAGCGGCATGTTGGAGCCCGGGATCGCGTTGATCTGGCCGTCCTTGCCGTACTTGCCCTTGCGCGCCCCGAGGACCAGCACACCGGCCAGCGCCGCGGCGGCACCCGTGAAGTGGACGATGCCGGAACCGGCGTAGTCGAGGTAGCCGATCTGGTCGAGGAAGCCTTCGCCCCAGCTCCAGAAGCCCTGGATCGGGTAGATGAAGCCGGTCAGCACGACCGCAAAGGCGAGGAAGGCCCACAGCTTCATCCGCTCGGCCACGGCACCCGAGACGATGGACATCGCGGTGGCCACGAATACGACCTGGAAGAAGAAGTCGGCACGATCGGAGTAGTAGATGTCGCCATCGCTACCCAGCACGTCACCCACGGCATTGTCACCCGTGATCAGGAAGCCCAGGCTCGGGATCACGGAGCTCAGGCCATCGCCGTACATGATGTTGTAGCCGATCAGCATGTACATGATGCTGGCGATCGAATACAGGGCGATGTTCTTGGTAGCGATTTCGGCGACACTCTTGGTGCGCACCATCCCGGCCTCGAGCATGGTAAAGCCCGCGGCCATCCACATCACCAGTGCGCCGGCCACCAGAAAGTAAAAGGTGTCCATCGCATAGGCGAGTTCGACAACTTGTTGTTCAATTTCCATGATTGAAATTCCTCATTCGATGGAAGAGCGAAAACCCTTAAAGGGCTTCCGGGCCGGTCTCGCCCGTGCGAATCCGCACGACCTGCTCCACCGGGGTGATAAAGATCTTGCCGTCGCCGATCTTGCCCGTACTGGCAGACTTGGAAATGGCCTCGACTACCTGATCGACCAGGTTTTCGTCGACAGCCACTTCCAGTTTCACCTTGGGCAGAAAATCGACCACGTACTCGGCACCGCGATAGAGCTCGGTGTGGCCGCGCTGACGACCAAAACCTTTTACTTCGGTCATGGTCATTCCTTGCACGCCGATCTCCGAGATCGCCTCGCGAACATCATCAAGCTTGAACGGCTTGATCACGGCGGTAATCATCTTCATGTCGGACTCCTTGAGCGGGGCCGCCGCAGGGCGGACCCGCAGTTACTTGAGTGGAAAAGCCGGGTTTAGAACGTCTTGGTCCAGCCCACCCAGGCACCAACGTCCTCGTCGGACTCGTCGACGTATTCGAGGTTGAAGCTGAACTCGCCCCAGTCGCCGGCATCGCGGGTGAGGCTCGCGGTGTAGTGGGTGTAGTTGTCGTTCTCGTCGGTGTCGTCGAAGGTCTGGCGACCGACCAGGAAGCCGACGCTGTAGACATCCATGAACGGGATGTCGAGGCCGCCGTAGTAATACGTATCCTTGCGCTCCAGGGCGGAGTCGGAGCTATCGGTAACGACGTGCGCAATGCCGGTGTACAGGCCGACGGGGCCGGTATCGAAACTCAGCTCGCCGTAGATCTCGCCGAAGTCGGCGCTCAGCGAGCCGCTGTCATCACGGGCATCGGGGTAGGCGTAATAGACATAGCCGACGTCATAACCGAAACCGTTAGCAAATTCGTCGGCGAAGCCAAGGTACAAATCGAGCTCATAGCTCGTTTGATCTTCGACACCTTCATCGTCAGTCCCGAAATCCACATTGGAGGCCCAAGTGCCAACGTAGAATCCGGATTCGTGTTCATAATCAATGCCGCCCTGGATGGCGGCACCGCCATCCGTTTCCGAACCACCGCGGAAGTAGTAGTTGGAGACCGCCCCAATGTTCACGGAAAGCTCCGCGGTGGCAGTCGAGGTAAAGGCCACACCACCGGTGGAGCCGACAGTGACAATGGCGGCGGCCAGCGCGGAACGAGTGAACTTCTTCATATTGTGTTCTCCCAGTTGTGCAATCGAGTGTCGCGTAGTCGACACCCGGTCCTTGCACAGGCCGTGCCATATCGGGAAAACGGAGCCAGATCGGCTTTTCACAACACCTGTTGCGGTGGAACGACGCAGGCGCGCACAAAAGCGGTGCGCACTAAAAGTGCACACGCACCATATTGGGTCAAAGAATGAGGAATCTGTGACCGGCCGCACGGCCGGCGTCGAGACGACCTACGGCAGGAACCGACGCGGAGGGATCAGGCGGAGGCCGGGAGGGTGCCGCGTTCGACCACGATGCCGACCTCGGCCACACCGGCGACCGCACCGGGCTTGCCCAGTTCGATACGCACCCACGGGGTGCGAAACTCGGCCATCAGGGCCTCCGCGATCTCTTCGGCCAGCGATTCCAGCAGCGCGTGGGGCTCGCGCGTGACGATCGCGCGCACGGCGTTGGCCACCGCCTCGTAATCGACCGTATCGGTGATCTCGCCCGAGTGCGCGGCGATGCGCGTGTCGGTGGCCAGCTGGATATCAAAGCGCAGGGGGCGCTGGATGCGCTGTTCCCAGTCATAGACGCCGACGACGGCATCAATGCGCAGATCCTTGAGGTAGATTCGATCCATCCCGTACCTTCGCGGTCCGGCCGTGGTGGCCGGCGCCTATCGTACTGGCTTGCCCACAGCAGGTACACCGAACCGTTATCATGACGCGGCAGCTTCCCAAGGACATTCCTGATGCCCGAGCGCTTTCACGATCTGCCCTGGCCAGACAATCCGGAAGGGTCACCCCGAAAGGTGGGCGTGGAGATCGAGATGGCCGGCGTCTCGCTCGAGCGCATGGCCGAGGCGATCCGCGCCGAATTCGGCGGGCAGGTCCGCTGTGAAAGCCCGTTCGTCGCCCGGGTCTGCGATACAGACCAGGGTGATTTCCGGGTCGAGCTGGATGCCCGGGTACTCAAGGACCGGGCCTATCGCAGCCACCTGCGGCGGCTGGGGATCGAACTCGACGACTCCGACGAGGCCGCGCTGGACCGCTGGCTGGCCGATGCCGCCGGGCGGCTGGTACCGCACGAGATCGTCGCACCGCCGATACCGGCCTCGGCGCTCCCGCGCCTGGACCGCGTCCGTGCCGCACTGCAGGAAGCCGGCGCGCTCGGGACCGAGCGCTCGCTGCTCTACGCGTTCGGGCTGCAGCTCAATATCGAGGTTCACAGCACCGATGCCGCCTGGATACTGGATGTCCTGCGGGCCTTCCTGCTGCTGTACGAGATGCTGACGAACGCGGGCGAGATCGACCTGGCCAGACGCCTGTCTCCCTACATCCGCGCGTTCCCCGGCACCTTCGTCCGTGAGACCCTGAACCCGGACTTCCAGCCGGACCAGGGGCAACTGATCGACCATTACCTCGCGCACAACACCACGCGCAATCGGCCGCTGGACATGCTGCCGCTGTATGCCGAACTGGACCAGGAACGCATCGACGCGGCCCCGGTGGAACATGAGCTGGTCAAGGCCCGCCCCGCGTTCCACTATCGCCTGCCCAACTGCGAGATCGACGATCCCGAATGGAGCCTGGCCCACCCCTTTAACGGCTGGGTCGAAGTGGAACGGCTCGCCGCAGACCGCGAACGCCTGGAGCGGATGGGCCGCGAGTACCTGGAACGCCCCAGCCAGGCACTGGGCCGCTGGGCTGACGACTGGGCCAGGAAGCTGCGTGGCTGGTTCTGAACAGGATGCCGCGGCCCCGAGCGACCACCCGCGGCCACGGCGTCCGGTGGTTGCGATCACCGGGCCCGACCAGGGCGGGGGCCCGGCCTGGCTGTTCACTGCGCTGGCCGTCTGGCGCGCCGGCGGACGCCCCCTGCGCGTACGCCCCGGCAAGCCCCGTCCCCAGCGGTCGTTCGACGCCCTGGTGGTCGGCGGCGGTGCAGATGTCGATCCCGAACTGTACGGGGAGTCGCTGCCTCAGGGCCCGAACCCCGAGGCCATTCGCGGCGCGGAACGCCGCCTGTCGCAACGACTGATCGGGTACCTGTTCTATCCCGCGCTGTGGCTGCTGCGGCGGATGTTCCAGTCGCACGGCGGCGTACTGGACGTGGAGCGTGACCGGCTGGAAAAGGCGCTGATCCATCGCGCGCTGGACGAGCACCGGCCAGTACTGGGCATCTGCCGCGGGATGCAGCTGATCAATGTGGTGCGCGGCGGGACGCTACAGCAGGATCTGGCGGAGTTCTATGTCGAGACCCCGCAGGCGCGCAGCCTGCTGCCGGTCAAGCCGGTCATGCTCGACGGCCGCAGCCATCTGGCCGAGATACTGGGCGCAGGCGCGATCCATGTGAACGCGCTGCACAATCAGGCGGTGGACCAACTGGGCCAGGGGATGCGCATCGTCGGGCGCGAGGAGACAGGTGTCGTCCAGGCGATCGAGGCCGAACACGGCTGGTGTATCGGCGTGCAGTGGCACCCCGAATACCTGCCGCAGAAGACCCGCCACCAGCGCCTGTTCCGTGCGCTGGTGGCGGCCACGCGGTCCGTCTGATCAGGCTTCCAGGGCCCGGGCCGGGCCAAAGAACTCGAAGAAACAACGCTCGTCCGGCACACCCAGTTCACGCAGCTGCTGACGCACCTGCCGCATGAAGGGCGTCGGCCCCAAGAAATACACATCGACCTCCGTGCGATGCGGGAGCCATTCGGCGAGCTTGTCCCGGGTCAGGAAGCCGGTCGCATCGGCGGCATCCTCGTTGGCAGGCTCGCTGTAGCAGAAGTACGGGCGCAGGTGATCGTGCTCGCGCGCCCGCGCCTCGACCTGCTCGCGAAAGGCATGGACCCCGCTGTGGCGGGCGCAATGGATGAAGTGCACCCGGCGACCGGCCTGCAGTGCCGGGTCCAGCATGGCCATGGTCGGGGTAATCCCCACACCCGCCGAGATCAGGGCCAGCGGACGATCGCTTTCGCGCAGGACGAAATCACCGGCCGGCGGCGTGAGTTGCAGCACATCGCCCTCCCGGATGCGGTCGTGCAGAAAGCGCGATACCCGGCCTTTCGGCTCCCGCTTCACGCTGATGCGTAACCCGTCCGCACCCGGCGGGATGGAGAGCGAGTAGTTTCGGCGCAGCTCTTCGCCATCGATGTCCACCTTCAGCCCGATGTACTGACCGGGCTGGAACGGTGGGACCGGCCCGCCGTCCTGGGGCTCCAGATAGAACGAGGTGATCTCCTCGCTCTCCGGCACCTTGCGGCGCACGACAAAGGAACGCAGCCCGCGCCAGCCGCCCGCCTGCGCCTCGGCCTGCTGATAGGCATCCTCCTCGGCGGCGATCAGAATATCCGCCAGCTGCTGGTAGGCCGCACCCCAGGCCTCCAGCACAGCATCGGTCGCGATCTCCTCGCCCAGCAGCTCGCGCATCGCCCGCAGCAGGCACTCGCCCACAATCGGGTAGTGTTCCGGCTGCACCTGCAGCGACACATGCTTGTTCACGATCTGTCCGACCAGCGGGCCCAGGGCCTCCATCTCGTCGATATGCCGCGCGTACTGCAGCACCGCATTGGCCAGCGCCCGCGCCTGCTGGCCGCTCGCCTGATGGGCCTGGTTGAACAGGGGCCGTACCTCGGGGTAGTCGCGGAACATGATGCTGTAGAAGTGGCGGGTCAGGTCCTCGCCCCCGGATTCCAGGATGGGGACCGTCTTCTGGATGATGGCCTTGTGGTCGTCTGACAGCATGTAGGCTTCCTTATGTTTTAATCGAGATGCAGCTTTATACGGGCGACTTGCGACGCCGTCAAATAATGGATACCCAATGCGTGTTTAAGGGCAGCCCCATGCAATACGGGGACCGCTATCCCGTCGATATCGCTCCGAAACACACCCGGACATCGGCTTGCCCTGGCGCCCGAACACCCGCGGCACACGAGCGGCCATCAGCGCATGGCCGGGCACAGGTGGGACCATTCATAGCGCCCGTGACAATTGACTCTGATCAAGAGTCTCGCCGGCGACCACCTGGCGGTGCCGATTGGGTGGCCCGAAAAACAAAAGCGCAAGGATTGCAGCCAGACTGATCGCCCCTAGCCCCAGCATGATGTTGCCCAGCATCAATTGCTCGCCCAGCAGGTACGCATTGCACAGCCGATCCGGCGCCTCGCGGTAAAGCCAGCCCATCACGAAGAACATGGCCGTGCCCTTGACCCACAGCACGCCCCGCACCAGCAGCGGGAGAAGGGGTGCAGTCAGTCCCAGCGGCATCCCGGCCAGCAGCACGAGCGTCACGATCTTCAGCCAGCCCGCCCCGGCCTCGAGTACGGCCGCATCCAGGTTGCGGGGCAACAGCCAATAGACAACAACGAACAGCGCCAGAAGCAGTCCCAGCACCCCGTACGCATCCAGGCGCGCAGCCCGGATGCGCCAGGCCTCCGGCAGCGACCGGGCCATCAGCGCACCCGCCAGCACCAGCAGCGGGATCTGCACCAGCATGTGGCCGATCAGGCTGGCCTCGAGCCAGGGCCTCAGGGGCGTCAGGACGAGTACTGCCAGCAATGCCGGCCCCGCCCAGACGGTGGACGGCCGCATCACCAACGCGGCTCCAGGTAGGCCAGCACGTCGTCCACCGCATCGATGTCGTGAATCCCGGCCACGCGGGCGTCTGGCTCCACCACGTAAATGGCACCGTTGTGCACGAAGTCCTGGCCGTCCGGGATCACCACCACCTGGAAGTGGCGCAGCAGGCGATCCAGGTCCTCTCGGGTTTTCGGGCGTGCGAGATGCCAGGCCTCGGGGTTAGCCGAGAAGCGCTCGCCATACTCGAGCAGGCGCGCGGCATCGTCGTTCTCGAGATCGAAGGTGATGCTGAGCAAGGCTACGCGTTCGCCCAACACATCCTCCGGCAGCGCCTCCTGGATGCGGTGGAAGCTTGCCCCCAGCGTCGTGCAGGCGTGGTGGCAGCCGGTGTAGATAAAGTCCAGCACCACATAGCGATCGCCCAGCTCGGCCAGGTCCAACTCCCCACCGCGCGCATCCTCCAGCTTCATTGCGGGCACCGGCGCCGGATTCTCGCGGGCGGCGAGGCGGCGCGCCTCCTCCGCAGTAAACGCACGAAAACCGTCGGTGGCCAGGGACAGGGTGGTAAAACCACCCAGCCCGAGGGCGATGATGGTCAGGCCGTAGATCGCATTACGCCACATTGTTCGCCACCCGCTTCAGTCCGAGGAAGAAACGCAACGCCAGCAACAGCGTTCCAAGGATCACCAGAGCCGCGGCAACCGAACCCAGCTGGGCATAGGCCGCCCATTCGGGCAGGTGCTCGGCAAAGCGTCGCGGTACACTGGACGCGCCGCTGTAGAGGAACACGGCCACCAGGGCCAGGCCGCCACCGGTAAAGGTCCAGAACCCCAACCGGTCGAAGAAGCCATCGCCCTCCGCCTGCGAACGGGTCAGCCACGCCATGAAGCCGAACATCATCGCGACCACACCCAGCAGCAGATAGAAGTGGAAGTGGCCCGGGACCCAGAGGGTGTTGTGCATCACCGTGTTGACCACGATGGTCGCGTCGATGATGGCCGGGATCACGCCGGCCGCCCAGCCGAACACACCGAGGAAGACGAAGCCGGAGGCGATATCCCAGCGGATGCCCGAGCGGTAGACGTTGGTCAGCGCGCCCCAGGCCGTGACCAGCAGTACCGGCAGACCACTCGTGTAGGAGATCACCTGCCCCAGCACGTGCAGCGAGGTCGGCTGCGAGAAGTCCATCAGCAGGTGGTGCGGGTAGACCAGCAGCACCATCACGGTAGAAGCCGCCCATGCCGCCAGGAACACCCGCGACACCTTCCAGGGACGCCCGGTGTAACGGGGCAGGATCTCGTAGACCCCGATGACCGCCATGTAGATCGTGGCGTTGATGAACACGTGGCCGAAGAAGTAGGTCAGGTTCTTCGCCCACAGCGAATCAATCTCGAAAGCCGGCTGGTACAGGTTGATCAGGCTCATGCTCAGAATCGCCGCGCCTGCCACGATGCCGAGGGTGTTCACGATCAGCACCATGGTGCTGGCCACCACCGCGGGCGGTGGCGGATCACCCGCCCGACCGAACAGCTGCGGAAGACCGAGCGAGCGGCCCAGCCCGCCATAGTTCGTGATCAGCGCCCGCGCGATATCGATGTACAGCAGCAAGAAGCCTACGCCGATTGCCAGCAACCCGAGGAAGAACGACGCCGCGGCCGCCTGCGTCCACAGGCCCATCGGGGTCTGCGGCAGCGGGTAGAGGAAGGTCCAGGCGCCGGCAAAGCCGCCAATGAAGATGCCGCCCAGGATCAGCACCGCCCCCAGCAGGAACAGCGCCAGATTGAGCAGGAACACGCCGGTGGACAACGCCACATGACGACGCAGGAAGTACCACATCACCGCGCTGGACCCGAGGGCCACTGCCCCGACCATGCCGGCGCCATGCGCGGTCAGCACCTGGTAGAAGCCGGCGGCTCCCATCAGGTCCATGCCCGCCTGTTCCAGACGCATCAGCAGCCCAAAGACCATCATCAGCAACAGCACGACCACCGTGGTCGCCAGATAGGTAATCACCGCGTTGCGTGCGCCGCGCGGCACGGCCGGTTCCATCGTCGTATCACTCATGACCGTTTACTCCGTGACGGTGAGTTCAGCGACCATCGCGTGATGCGCGACGCCGCAGTATTCAAGGCACAGGACCTGGTAGGTACCCGGCTGCTCGAAGGTGTACTCGAGGATGTTCGTGTAGCCCGGCATCGCCTGGGTCTGGGTCAGCAGGGTCATGTCCTCGTCGTAGATGGCGAACCCGTGGTTCACGTCCTGGCTGGTCACGCGGAACTGCACCGGCTCACCGACGCGAAACTCGTCCTGCGACAGGTCCCAGCGCCACATGTGGCCGGTCACGTTGACGGCTTGCACCCCCTCGGCCTCCGGATCGGTGCCGTAGGGCATCAGGGTGAGGGTGTACAGAAACACCGGGGTGACTACCGCCAGCAGGACCCAGAAGCTCCAGTCGCGCAGGCGATAGGATCGGGCCGTCAGATCACCGGCATCGACCGCAGCAGGGCGGGAAAAGGCGACCCATAGAAAGGTGGCCGTTACAGGGACGACCAGCAGGATCGTCAACCACAGCGAGATGGATTGCAGCATCGCGAGCTCCCTTTTGTTATACACGCGATGCAGCTTTATACCGATGCCGCCCCCGACCGTCAAACGATGCATATATTTTGCATGTTCTGGAGAACGCCCACCTGAAGAAGATTGGCAGTGGTAAACTGCGCCCCCAGCCAAGGACCACCGAAACGCCATGGATACCCAGACGGCCCATTCCGTAGCCCATGTCCTGATCGAGGCGCTGCCCTATATCCAGCGCTTCGCGGGCAAGACGATCGTGATCAAGTACGGCGGCAACGCCATGACCGAGGACCACCTGAAGGCCTCGTTCGCACGCGACATCGTGCTACTCAAGCAAGTGGGCGTGAATCCGGTGGTAGTGCATGGCGGGGGGCCGCAGATTGGCCAGCTGCTGGAACGGCTGGGCAAGCAGACAGAGTTCGTGAACGGTCTGCGCGTAACCGACCGCGAGACCATGGACGTGGTGCAGATGGTGCTCGGCGGGATCGTGAATCAGGAGATCGTCTCGCTGATCAACCGCTTCGGCGGGCGCGCGGTGGGCCTGACCGGCAAGGACGGCCAGATGATCCGTGCAAACCCGCTGCGCGACTACGGCGCCTCCGAGGGGCAGCCGACCGTGGACCTGGGCCATGTGGGCGAGGTCGAAGGGGTGGACCCCGCCATCGTGCATACCCTGGACGAGAGCGACTTCATCCCGGTGATCGCGCCGATCGGTTTCGACCGCGACGGCAAGGCCTACAACATCAATGCCGACACCGCGGCCGAGAAACTCGCGGTGGTGCTGGATGCGGAGAAGCTGTTCCTGCTGACCAACACCCCGGGTGTGCTGGACGGCAACGGCGAACTACTGCCCAAGCTGTCGGCCCCGCAGGTAGACGAGATGATCCGCGACGGGACGATCCACGGCGGGATGATCCCGAAGATCCGCTGCGCGCTGGATGCCGTGCGCAGCGGCGTCAACGCCACGCATATCGTCGATGGCCGGGTGGAACACGCGGTGCTGCTGGAGCTTCTGACCGACGAGGGCGTGGGCACCCTGATCAGTCGTTAAAGGCGTTTCTAGCCTTCGCCGTTGCCGACCAGGCGCTGATAGTCCTCACGGTCCAGATCCAGCCGCTGCTGGATGGCGGCGAGGCGATCTTCCTGCCCGCGACGGTAGGCGCGCTCGCGGTCGATACGCACCTCCAAATCCTCCAATTGCACCTCGAACCGTGCGCGCGCCGACGCGGACTCGCTGGACTCATACTGACGACGAATACGCTCGCGCTCGCGCAAGAGGGTGATCTCCTGCGCCTCGGAACGCGCAATATCGCCACCAATGGCCGCCTCGCGGCGCGCGCGCAGTTCTTCGATCTCGTCCAGATTCTCGTAGGCCTGACGCAGCTGACGCTCGCGCGCCACCCGGTCGGCCCGCGCCTGACGCGCGGCCTCCAGCTCTTGCTGCGCACGTTCCTGTTCGGCCCGGGCCTGCTCACGCTCCTCGGCGGTAGGGGGAGCGGGTATGATCTCCCGCATCAGGCCGTGGGAATCAAATACGCGGCGCTCGCGCTGGCTGGCCTCGGGCTGCGGGGTGTTCGAGTAGTGCACCGTGCCGCCATCATCAACCCAGCGGTAGATATCCGCATGAGCCGGCAGCGCCAGCACCAGTGCCAACGTCCCCCAAAAAACACCGTGCCACCACACGGAACCGCGCTTTCTGCCCCCTGACATGACCATACTCGAACACCTCGGCCTGCTTTTCATCGCCATCCTGGCGAATGGATTCTCCGCCCTTGCGGGCGGCGGGGCCGGCCTGTTGCAGTTGCCGGTCCTCATTTTCCTGGGACTCCCCTATCCCGTTGCCCTGGCCACACACAAGATTGCCACCGTTGCGCTGGGCGCCGGGGCCAGTCTGCGGCACCTCAAGCAAAGCACATTCGAACCGGCACGCCTAGCCGTCATTCTTGCGGCCGGTCTTCCCGGGGTGCTGATCGGTGCCTGGCTGGTATTGGGGATCCCCCCGCGGGCCGGCGAGATCGCCCTGGGCCTGCTGACGATTGCACTGGGCTGGTACTCCTGGCGCCGGCCGCAACTAGGGCAGGCCGTTCGCGAGACCGACAAGACGCTGCACCACGCCGTGATCGGTGCATTGGGGCTGTTCATCATCGGCATCCTGAACGGCTCGCTGGCCTCCGGCACCGGACTCATGGTGACACTCTGGCTGGTGCGCTGGTACGGGATGAGCTACACCCAGGCGGTCGGGTACACCATGGTACTGGTGGGGCTGGTCTGGAATGGCGCCGGGGCCCTGTTGCTCGGCACCTTCGGCACCGTCCAGTGGGATTGGCTGCCGGCGCTGCTGGTCGGCAGTTTCATTGGCGGCTATCTGGGGGCGGCCCTGGCCCACCGCTACGGCAACCGGCTGGTCAAGCGGACATTCGAGGTGGTGACCGTGCTGACCGGGATCGCTCTACTGGCCCCGGTGCCCTGATCACGGTAGAAAACGCGAACAAAAAGAAGCCCCGCACGAGGCGGGGCTTCGATTAGCGGCACATCTTGCAGCCGATCAGGCCGACCGGGCCTCGCGCTCGGCCCTGGCTTCCGCCTTGGCCTCGTCGCTGTCGTCGTAGCCGATGTTCGGCGCGAGCCAGCGCTCGGCCTCCTCGAACGACATGCCCTTGCGCTTGGCGTAGTCCTCGACCTGGTCGCGGTTGACCTTGCCCAGACCGAAGTAGCGCGACTCCGGATGGGCGAAGTACCAGCCCGATACGGCCGAGACCGGCAGCATCGCGTAGCTCTCGGTGAGCGTCATGTCCGCGTGCTCGTCGGCCTGCAGCAGTTCCCAGAGCGTGCCCTTCTCGGTGTGCTCGGGGCAGGCCGGGTAGCCCGGGGCCGGACGGATGCCCTGGTACTTCTCGTCGATCAGGTCTTCGTTTTCGAGCGCCTCGTCCGGGACATAGCCCCAGTAGTGCTTGCGCACATACTGGTGCATGCACTCGGCAAAGGCCTCGGCCAGACGGTCCGCCAGGCTCTTCACGAGGATCGCGTGGTAATCGTCGTTGGCCTTCTCGTATTCCTCGGCCTTGGCATCGACGTCGCCACCGGCGCTGACCGCAAACGCACCCAGGTAGTCCGGACCACCAGCCTCCTTCGGCATCAGGAAGTCGGCCAGCGAGTGGCTCGGCTGACCACGGCGCTTCTCGGTCTGCTGACGCAGGTGGTGCAGCTTCTTCAGCACCTTCGAGCGGCTCTCGTCGGTGTAGACCTCGATGTCGTCATCATTGACGGTATTCGCCGGGAAGAAGCCGACTACACCACGCAGGGTGACCCACTTCTCCTCGATCATGCGATCGAGCATCTCCTGGCCATCCTTGAATAGCTTGCGCGCCTCTTCGCCCACCTTCTCGTCATCGAGGATGCGCGGGTAGGCGGCGTGCAGCTGCCAGGAGTGGAAGAACGGCGTCCAGTCGATAAAGTTCCTGACCTCGTTCAGGTCGAAGTCGTCGAAGCGCAGCAGCACGGAGCCGTCGCCATGCGGGTGCAGCACCTTCGGCTCGCCCGGCAGCTTGTCGGTTTCCAGCGCCTTCGGCTTGGTCGGGGTATAGCTCGACCAGTCGATCTGCGGCTTGTTGGCGCGCGCCTTCTCCAGGGTGACCCACTGGGTCTTCTTCTTGCGCCCGGCGTTCTGCACGCGCAGTTTTTCGTATTCCTCGCGGATCTCGGCGGCGTAGTTCTCGCGCAGTTCGGGGCTGATCAGGCTCTGGGCCACGCCCACCGCGCGCGAGGCGTCCTTCACCCAGACCACCGGGCCGGAGTAGTTCGGCTCGATCTTGACCGCGGTGTGGGCGCGCGAGGTGGTGGCACCCCCGATCATCAGCGGCGTCGTCATGCCTTCGCGCTCGAGATCTGCGGCGAAGTTGGCCATCTCCTCCAGCGAGGGGGTGATCAGGCCGGACAGGCCAATGACGTCGACGTCATGCTCCTTGGCCGCCTTCAGGATCTCCGCACCGGGCTGCATCACGCCGATGTCGATGACCTCGAAGTTGTTGCACTGCAGGACCACGCCGACGATGTTCTTGCCGATGTCGTGGACGTCGCCCTTCACCGTGGCCATCAGAATCTTGCCGTTGTTCTCGGTGCCGGTCTTCTCGGCCTCGATGTACGGGATCAGGTGGGCCACGGCCTTCTTCATCACGCGCGCGGACTTGACCACCTGCGGCAGGAACATCTTGCCCTCGCCAAACAGGTCGCCGACCACGTTCATGCCGTCCATCAGCGGGCCCTCGATCACCTGGATCGGGCGGTCGTACTGCTGACGCGCCTCTTCGGTATCCTCGACCACGTAGGTGTCGATGCCCTTGACCAGCGAGTGCTCGAGGCGCTTGGTGACTTCCCATTCGCGCCACTCGAGGTTCTCTTCCTTCTTGCCGCCGCCCTGGCCCTTGTACTCCTCGGACAGGTCAAGCAGTCGCTCGGTCGCGTCATCGCGACGGTTCAGGACCACGTCCTCGACCGCTTCCTTCAGCTTCTCGTCGATGTCGTCATAGACCGCCAGCTGGCCGGCGTTGACGATCCCCATGTCCATGCCCGCCTTGATGGCGTGGTACAGGAACACCGCGTGGATCGCCTCGCGCACCGGCTCGTTACCGCGGAAGGAGAACGACACGTTGGACACGCCGCCGGAGACCAGCGCGTGCGGCAGGTCCTGCTTGATGCGACGGGTGGCCTCGATGAAGTCCACGCCGTAGTTGTTGTGCTCCTCGATACCGGTCGCGACCGCGAAGATGTTCGGGTCGAAGATGATGTCCTCGGCCGGGAAGCCGACCTTCTCGGTCAGCAGCCTGTAGGCACGGGTGCAGATCTCGACGCGGCGGTCTTCGTTATCGGCCTGGCCGTCCTCGTCGAAGGCCATGACCACGATCGCGGCGCCGTAGCGACGGCACAGCTGGGCCTGCTTGATGAAGTTCTCCTCGCCCTCCTTCATGGAGATCGAGTTGACCACCGCCTTGCCCTGCACACACTTCAGGCCGGCCTCGATGATCTCGAACTTGGAGGAGTCGATCATCACCGGCACGCGGGCGATGTCCGGCTCACCAGCCAAGAGATTCAGGAAGCGGACCATCGCGTCCTGCGACTCCAGCATCCCCTCGTCCATGTTGATGTCGATGATCTGGGCGCCGCCCTCGACCTGGTTCAGCGCGACTTCCAGCGCGACGTCGTATTCCTCGTTCTGGATCAGGCGCAGGAACTTGCGCGAGCCGGTCACGTTGGTGCGCTCGCCGACGTTCACGAACAGCGAGTCGTCGGTGATGTTGCACGGCTCGAGGCCGGACAGACGGCAGGCCGGGGCGATCTCCGGCACCTTGCGCGGCGGGAACTTCTCCACCGCCTCGCGCATCGCGCGGATGTGCTCCGGCAGCGTGCCGCAGCAGCCGCCGATGATGTTCAGCAGGCCCTGCTCGGCCCAGGGGCCGACGTCCGCAGCCATCTGCTCCGGGGATTCGTCGTAGTCACCGAACTCGTTCGGCAGACCGGCGTTGGGGTGCGCGGAGACGTGGGTGTCGGCAATGCGCGACAGCTCTTCCACGTACTGGCGCATTTCCTTCGCGCCCAGCGCGCAGTTCAGGCCGATGGAGACCGGGTTCGCGTGACGCACCGAGTTCCAGAAGGCCTCGGTGGTCTGACCGGACAGGGTACGGCCGGAGGCGTCGGTGATGGTGCCGGAGATCATGATCGGAAGTTCCTTCCCGAGCTCGTCTTCCAGCGTCTTCACCGCGAAGATCGCGGCCTTGGCGTTCAGGGTGTCGAAGACCGTCTCGATCAGCAGGATATCCACCCCGCCCTCGACCAGGGCCTCGGCGGCCTCCTTGTAGGACTCGACCAGGGTGTCGAAATCGACGTTGCGCGCGCCCGGGTCGTTCACGTCCGGGGAGATCGACGCGGTACGGTTGGTCGGGCCGAGGATGCCAGCCACGTAACGCGGCTTGTCCGGGGTCTTCTCGGTCCAGGCATCGGCGGCCTTGCGCGCGAGCTTCGCGGATTCGCGGTTCAGCTCGGGGACCAGGTCCTCCATGTGGTAGTCCGCCATCGCGATGCGGGTACCGTTGAAGGTGTTGGCCTCGATGATGTCGGCGCCGGCCTCGAGATAGTCGTTGTGGATCTGCTCGATGATGTCCGGACGGGTCAGCGACAGCAGGTCGTTGTTGCCCTTCAGGTCGGATTCCCAGTCCTTGAAGCGCTCGCCGCGATAGTCGGCCTCCTCCAGCTTGTACAGCTGGATGGTCGTGCCCATCCCGCCGTCCAGAATCAGGATGCGCTCTTTCAGCGCTTTCTCGATGTCGTTTCGCGTTGCCGTCATGTGCGGTACACCATTGTGTTGAATGGATTCATTGTCGTGGCCGGGCAGCGCGGTGCAGCCCGGCGGGAACCCGCCTTGCGGGGCGGTGTTCCGGATATTGATGTACGGGCCCGGCATCCTCTTTTGCGCCCGTCGCGAGTCGTGTCACGATAGCCACATGCAGGAGCACCCGATCCGTTGGTTTGTTACGGCCCCGCAGGCCTGTCCCTATCTGGACGACCGCGAGATGCAGAGCCTGCTGGTCGACCCCGCGGTCAGCCTGGGCGGGGCGCGCTATGGGCAACTGCTTGCCGAGGGCTTTCGCCGCAGTGGCCAGTTCGTCTATCGCCACCACTGCCCGACGTGCTCGGCCTGCGTCCCGGTGCGCATCCCGGTTACGGACTTCGCACCCAGCCGCAGCCAGCGCCGCTGCCTGAAACGCAATCATGATCTCGCGGTCACGATTACGCGCCCCCCGGACCAGCCCGGGCATACGCCCTGCGCGGACCTGGACGAACACATGCCGCTGTTCTCGCGCTATCTCGCCCATCGCCATACCGGCGGCGGCATGGAACGCATGGGGCGCGACGATTACGCGGGCATGCTCAGCCACCGCAACGGTCCGGTGGATATCCTCGAATTCCGCCGGGACCACACCCTGGTGGCCGTTGCGCTCACCGACCGCACCCCTCAGGGGCTGTCAGCCATGTACAGTTTTTTCGATCCGGAGACCCCGGATCGCGGCCTGGGGACCCTCGCCGTGCTTACGCAGATCGCGCATGCCCGGCGGCTGCGCCTGCCGCATGTCTACCTCGGATACTGGATCGACCAGGCCCCGAAGATGGCCTACAAGACCCGCTTCCGGCCCATCGAGGGCCGGGTGAGCGGGGTCTGGAAGCGACTGACGAGCCGCCCATAACGGCCGGCCCGTAGCGGCCGCCAGCACTCCCCGGCCGACTTACTCGGCCGGCTTGCGGAAGCGGAAGATGCCCCAGGTCAGATAACCCGACTGGCCGCCGTCCACCCAGTGCTGCAGACCCTGCTTCATGCGGTCGATGTAGTCCTGGGAGATATAGCCACGCAGTTCCTCTTCACGCGACTCCAGTTCCTGCTTCACACGACCATAATGCGTCGCGATCTGGCTGGAGTGTTCCTCGAACCCGACCTCGTAGAGCCCCGCTTCCTTGGCCGCCTCGCGATAGAGCGAGGGGCTGGCCAGCGAGTCGAGGTGGATGCGGGCCAGGATCGGATCGAGCACGCCATCCGGGCAGTTGTCGGTCTGCATCGGATCAGTGAAGATCAGCCAGCCACCCGGCTTCAGCACGCGCGCGGCCTCCTTGATCACGTCCTTTTTCTTGTCGTTCTGGCTGTGCAGGAACGAGTCCTCGGACCAGACGACATCGTAGGAGGCATCCGGCTCGTCGACTTTCTCGAAGGAGCCGTCGACCACGGTGATTTTGTGGTCGAGATGACGCGCCTTGTTGATCTCGCGATCACGCTCGTTCTCCTTCTCGGAGAGATTGAGCGCGGTCACGTCACAGCCGTAGTTCTCGACCAGGTAGCGGGCCACGCCACCATACCCGGCGCCCATGTCGAGCACGCGCCATTCCGGCTGCGGCTCGCCGAGCAGGTCGGACATGTGCGCGACGGTGCGCCGGCTGGCGTCACCGATCGGCTCGCCCTGGTACTCGTACATGCCGATGTGGAGGTCTTCGCCACCCCACACCAGCTTGTAGAAGGTATCGGCGTCTTCGCTGTTGTAGTAGTCGCGCGCCGTCTCGACGACGTCGGAATACTGGTTGCTCATCGGTTCTCGTCCTCGATGTAACGCTTGTCGGCGACGTGAATGAAGAAGTCCGGATCCGTCTCGCGGTAGGTCTCCTGGAAATCGCCGTAGGTCTCGATCTGCTGGAAGCCGACCTCGCGCATCAGGCGACGCACATAGGCCTTGCGCAGCGGGAACATGTTCAGGAAGTACTCGGAGCCATCCGGGAAGCGGTACTGGAAGCGGGCCAGACCCTCATCCACATGCGCCGGCTGCACCTGGACGTCGTCGCCGCAGTAGTAGTACGTGTGCTTGGACGAGTAGCCGTGATCCATGATGGTGTCGTAGTTGCGCTGATCGAGGATCAGCACGCCATCGTGGTTCAGGGCGGAGTAGAACTCGGCCAGGGCCTTGCGGCGGTCGTGTTCGTTGAACAGGTGGGTAAAGGAGTTACCCAGGCAGACCACCGCGTCGTAGCGGCCGTAGATGTCGCGGTTCAGCATGCGCCAGTCGGCCTGCACGGTGCGCAGGATGTGACCCCGCTTGCGACCGTTCTCGAACGCCTTGGCCAGCATCTCCGGGCTGCCGTCGGCCGTGACCACGTCGAAGCCCGCCTCGCGCAGCTGCACGGAATGGAAGCCGGTACCGGCCGCCACATCCAGCACGCGCTTGGCACCACGCTTCTTCAGCTCCTCGATAAAGAAGGTGCCTTCGCTCTTGGCGCGGTTGTCCCAATCGATCAGGTCATCCCACTTGTCGACGAAACCGGTGGTGTACTCGTTGCGATAGTTCTCGGTATCGCGACGCTCGGTCGGCTTCTCGCCGAAATCCTGATCGTTCTTGATGTTCGCGGACATGCTGATTCCTCTTGGCTTTTTGCTGCTGTCGTAAGCGTGAACGGACGGCCCGGGGCCGATCCGTCGGCACAACACCGCGCAAACGCAGAGAACCGCGACCCCCGCATATCCCGGCGGTCTCGCCATTCGCCCGATCCGCCCAGGCCAGGCCTGGTGTTCGGGAAGCAATGCAACGGGCGCGTTGTAATAGCGCCCGGCACCGGCATGGCCGGTTCATCCTGTACATCCGGAGGGTCATTCGTTACCCGGATGCCGAGCCGTGGTCTGGCGGGCCCATCCCGCCTGGCTCGGGGATCGTTTACGGCGCCGCGCGCTGCGTCTGAACGCGGGCGTTGTGTCCGAAATCGTTTTTATACCCTGAAGGTTTTGCGCAAAAATTACAAGCTGAGGCCGGGCGCGCCGCCCCGGGCCCGGGCCGGGCCACCGGCCCCGAACGTTCGATATAATGATCGTTTTGACGCGATTTCGAGGCCCCGCATGACCCCCAGCCGACCCCTTCAGCGCGCCCTTTTGTCGGTCTCCGAGAAGACCGGTGTCGTGGAGCTTGCCCGCGCCCTGCACGAACACGGCGTGGAACTCCTGTCTACCGGCGGGACCGCCCGCCTGCTGGCCGAAAACAACCTCCCGGTTATCGAGGTTTCCGCGCACACGGGCTTCCCCGAGATCATGGATGGACGGGTCAAGACCCTGCATCCGCGCATCCACGGAGGGCTCCTGGGGCGGCGCGACATCGACGCCGACGTGATGGCCGAGCAGGACATCCCGCCGATCGACCTGCTGGTGGTGAACCTCTACCCGTTCGAGGCCACGGTCGCGCGCCCGGGCTGCAGCCTGGAGGAGGCCATCGAGAACATCGACATCGGCGGACCGGCCATGCTGCGCGCCGCGGCCAAGAACTACCGGGACGTGGCCGTGGCCACCAGCCCGGACCAGTACAGCGAGCTGCTGGCCGCGATCGGCGAGGCCGGCGAGGTGCCGCAGTCCCTGCGCTTTCGCCTGGCGGTCGCGGCGTTCGACCACGTCGCGCGCTACGACGCCGCCATCAGCAATTACCTGTCGGCGCTCACCGAGGATGGCGAGGCCGAGCCGTTCCCCGGCCAGCTGAACGCGACCTTCCAGCGTGTCGAGTCCCTGCGCTACGGCGAGAACCCGCACCAGCGCGCGGCGTTCTATCGCGACCCGCAACCGGCACCGGGGAGTCTGGCCAGCTATCGCCAGCACCAGGGCAAGGCCCTGTCCTACAACAACCTGGCGGATGCCGACGCCGCCTGGGAATGCGTGCGCCAGTTCGAGCAGAACGCCTGCGTGATCGTGAAACACGCCAATCCCTGTGGCGTGGCCGCGGCCCCGACCCAGCTGATGGCCTACGAACGCGCCTTCCAGACCGACCCCACCTCGGCCTTCGGCGGCATCATCGCCTTCAACCGGCCGCTGGACGGCGACACCGCGCACGCGATCGTCAGCCGCCAGTTCGTGGAGGTCGTGATCGCCCCGGAGATCACCCCGGGCGCGCTGCGTGCCCTGGCCGCCAAGAAGAACGTGCGCGTACTGGAGATCCCGCCCGCGGGAAGCGCGCCGGGCCTCGACTACAAGCGCATCGGCGGGGGCCTGCTGGTGCAGGATGCCGACCGCGGCTCGCTGGCCGATGTCGAGCTGAAGACGGTCACCGCACGCGCGCCTTCGGAACAGGAACTCAAGGACCTGCGCTTTGCCTGGCAGGTGGCGAAGTACGTGAAATCAAACGCGATCGTCTATGCGCGTGACGAACAGACCATCGGGGTGGGTGCGGGCCAGATGAGCCGCGTGTACTCCGCGCGCATCGCCGGCATCAAGGCGGCCGACGAGGGCCTGCAGGTGGCCGGCTCGGTCATGGCCTCGGATGCCTTCTTCCCGTTCCGGGACGGCATCGATGCGGCCGCCGAGGCCGGCATCACCGCCGTGATCCAGCCCGGCGGCTCGATGCGCGACGACGAGGTGATCACCGCCGCCGACGAACACGGAATCGCCATGCTGTTCACCGGCATGCGCCACTTCCGCCATTGATCCGGGACCCATCATGAACGTACTCGTTATCGGCAACGGCGGACGCGAACACGCCCTGGCCTGGAAGCTCGCCCAGTCCCCGCGTGTCCAGCGCGTGCTGGTCGCCCCCGGCAATGCCGGCACCGCGCGTACCGCGAAGTGCGAAAACGTCGAGATCGGCGTCACCGACATCGACGGCCTGCTGGCCCTGGCCGAGCGCGAGGACATTGCATTCACGGTAGTCGGCCCGGAGGCGCCGCTGGTTGCCGGCGTGGTGGATGCCTTCCGCGCCGCCGGGCGGCGCTGCTTCGGTCCCTCGGCAAAGGCCGCGCAGCTCGAGGGCTCCAAGAGCTTCGCCAAGGACTTCATGCAGCGCCACGGCATCCCCACCGCCGCCTACGGCAGCTTCGAGGATGAATCCGCCGCGCTGGACTTCATCCGTGCCCACGGGGCCCCGATCGTGGTCAAGGCCGACGGCCTGGCCGCCGGCAAGGGCGTAATCCTGGCTCAGACCGAAGACGAAGCCTGCGCCGCGGTGCGCGACATGCTGGCCGGCAATGCCTTTGGCGAGGCCGGGCATCGCGTGGTGATCGAGGAGTTCCTGCGTGGCGAGGAGGCGAGCTTCATCTGCATGGTGGACGGCGAGCATGTGCTGCCGCTGGCCTCTTCGCAGGACCACAAGGCACGCGACGACGGCGACCAGGGCCCGAACACCGGCGGCATGGGTGCCTATTCGCCGGCCCCGGTGGTCACCGACGCGCTGCACGCGCGCATCCTGCGCGAGGTCATCGAACCAACCGTGCGCGGCATGGCCGCCGACGGCGAACGCTATACCGGTTTCCTCTATGCCGGCGTGATGATCGACGCCGAGGGCAACCCGAAGGTGCTGGAATTCAACTGCCGCTTCGGTGACCCGGAGACCCAGCCGATCCTAAGCCGCCTGGAATCGGACCTGGCCGACCTGGTCGAGGCCGCGCTGGACGAACGACTGGACCAGATCGAGGCCCGCTGGGATGCCCGCGTCGCCCTCGGCGTGGTGCTGGCCGCCGGAGGCTACCCGGGCGCCTACCGCAAAGGCGATGTGATCACCGGACTCGAGTCGGTGGAGAACAACCCCGAGGCTTACGTATTTCATGCCGGGACCGCAACGCGCGAAGACGGCGCAGTCGTGACCGCCGGGGGCCGCGTGCTCTGCGTCGTGGGCCTTGGAAGGGACGTGAAATCCGCCCAGAAAAAGGCCTACGAGGCCGTGCACCGGATCCACTTCGAGGATATATACTGCCGGACAGATATTGGCTATCGCGCCGTCGCTCGCGAGGGATGATCCCGGGCGGCGGTCCACACCCCAGGGAAACACTGATTAATGTACACGCTCGCGTTGGTACCCCAGGTTTTCCGAGGCCAGGCGCGTCGTGCAGCGGGTAGTGGTTCTACCCGCAAGCGGCGCAACGCAGGATCGGGGAACCCGGGGTGCCAACCCCGAAGGGGCTCGGCCGCCCGTTGTAATCAAAAACTGGCGCGCGCACGGCGTTGCGGCTCCCTTGTGCAGAATGACTGCACGGCGGTCACCGCGCCTTGTTCGCGCGCAAAAGCGACTCGAGCGCGAGCGTGTACATGGATCAGTGTTTCCCTAGTTCTGGAGACCGCCGAATGGCCGCCCCCGAAGTGACACACCTGCCCCACCTCCCCAACGACGTGGAGGGCCTGCGGCAATCGATTCGCGATGCCGTCGTCCGCGTGGTGGGCGAAGACCCGCGCAAAGCCACCCACCGCGACTGGCTGGAGGCCCTGGCCTTCGCCATCCGCGAGCGCATGGTCGAGCGCCGCCTGCTGACCCGCCGCCAGTTCGCCGAAGAGGACGTCAAGCGCGTCTACTACCTGTCGATGGAGTACCTGATCGGGCGCATGCTCGAGGCGAATCTGCGCAATATGGGCATCCTCGACGAGGCGCGCCAGGCGATGAGCGATCTCGGCGTGGATCTCGACCAGATCGTGGATCTCGAAGACGACGCGGCCCTGGGCAACGGCGGCCTCGGGCGACTCGCGGCCTGCATCCTGGAGTCACTGGCCACCCAGGGCTATCCCGGCTATGGCTATGGCATCCGCTACGAATACGGCATGTTCCGCCAGGAGTTCGAACCCTACCGCCAGGTGGAGCACCCGGACAACTGGCTGCGTTACGGCAACCCCTGGGAGTTCCCGCGTTCGGATCGCAAGTATTCGATCCACTTCTACGGCTACGTGGTCGAGCACCATCATCCAAACGGCGAGACCCGTTATACCTGGGAAGACGGCGAGGAAGTC
Organism: Thioalkalivibrio sp. K90mix; assembly: GCF_000025545.1. NCBI lineage: Bacteria > Pseudomonadati > Pseudomonadota > Gammaproteobacteria > Chromatiales > Ectothiorhodospiraceae > Thioalkalivibrio > Thioalkalivibrio sp. K90mix. The sequence continues at coordinate 183,504 of NC_013889.1, read as the reverse complement.
CTGGCCATGGCCTACGACTATCCGACCGCGGGCTACGGACGGCGCAACGTAAACAACTTGCGCCTGTGGGCCGCCAAGGCAACCCGCGACTTCGACCTGCGCTACTTCAATGAAGGGGATTACATCCGGGCGGTCGCGGACAAGAACGAGTCCGAGACCATCTCCATGGTGCTGTACCCGAACGACGCTACCGCGATCGGCAAGGAACTGCGCCTGAAGCAGGAATACTTCTTTGTTTCTGCCTCGCTACAGGACGCCCTCGAACGCCACCTGGGGCTGGGCTACCCGCTGGATGCCCTTCCGGACAAGGCCGCGATCCAGCTGAACGACACCCACCCCGCGATCGCCGTGGCCGAACTGATGCGGCTGCTGGTCGACCACCACGAAGTGCCCTGGGATCGCGCCTGGGATCTGACCCGGCGGACCTTCGCCTACACCAACCACACCCTGATGCCCGAGGCGCTGGAGACCTGGTCGGTCCCGCTGATGCAGCACGTGCTGCCGCGCCACATGGGCATCATCTACCAGATCAACCACGAGTTCCTGGAGGAGGTGCGGCACCGCTACCCGGGGGACAATGACCGCCTGGCGCGCCTGTCGATCATCGACGAAGAAGGCGAGCGCCGGGTCCGCATGGCGCACCTGGCGGTGGTCGGCTCGCACCACATCAATGGCGTCGCCGCACTGCATACGCGCCTGCTGCAGGAGACCCTGTTCGAGGAGTTCTTTGAGCTCTGGCCGGAACGCTTCGTCAACGTGACCAACGGCGTGACGCCACGACTGTGGATGATCCAGTCCAACCCGGCCCTGACCGAACTCCTGGGCCGGCGTATCGGCAACGACTGGCAATACGACCTGGAGCGCCTGCGCGCACTGGAACCCTACGCCACCGATCCGGAATTGCAGCGTGAATTCATGGCGGTGAAGCGTGCCAACAAGGCCCGGCTCGCGGACCTGGTGCGCGAACGCACCGGCGTGGAGCTGAATCCGGACGTGCTTTTTGACGTTCAGGTGAAGCGCATCCACGAGTACAAGCGCCAGCTGCTGAAGCTCCTGCACGTGGTGGACCTGTACCGCCGCATCCGCGCCGGCGAGGACATCCCGCCGCGCGTGGTGCTGTTCGGCGGCAAGGCCGCACCGGGCTACGCCCGCGCCAAGGCGATCATCCAGGTGATCAACGAGGTAGCCGACATCGTGAACCACGACCCGGCCGTTGGCGATCGCCTGAAGTGTGTGTTCTTCCCGAACTACGAAGTCAGCTCCGCCAGCATCATCATCCCGGCCGCTGACATCTCCGAGCAGATCTCCACCGCCGGCTTCGAGGCCTCCGGCACCGGCAACATGAAACTGGCCCTGAACGGGGCCCTGACCATCGGCACGCTGGATGGCGCCAACATCGAGATCCGCGATGCGGTTGGCGACGAGAACGTCTTCATCTTCGGGATGACCGCCGAGGAAGTGGTCGAGCACCGCGCCCGTGGCGAACGGCCATCCGCCATCCTGGAGCGCACACCCGACCTGGCAGCCGCGGTGGACATGATCGAATCGGGGTTCTTTACCTGCAACGACCCGGATACCCACCGCGAACTGGGGCGTTACCTGCGCGAGGACGATCCGTTCTTCGTGCTGGCCGACTATTCGGCCTACGCGGAGGCTTGTGAACGGGCGGATGCCCTGTACGCGGACCCGTCCGCCTGGGCCGAGGCGGCGATCCACAATGTCGCCCGCATGGGCTTTTTCTCCATCGACCGCACGGTGCGCGACTACGCCAGCCAGATCTGGGACGTCACCCCGGAACCGGTTGCCCCTTCCAAGACCAACGGGGCCGCTTGACCGTTCAGTGTGCCGACGGTTCGGGAGCGATTGCGCTGTAGATCGCGGAGTAGTCGGCGTCCGCCAGCCCGCGATCCTGGGCCTGCTCCAGTAGCTGCGCCAGCAGCGGGAGCCACGGGCCGATCAGTTGCGCGTCCTCGGCAGCGCGCTCGGCGAGGCGCACGTCCTTCAGCAGGTGCTTGACCGGGAAGTTCGCCGTCCCGAAGTCACCGGAGAGCATTTTGTCCAGCTTCTTGTCGAAAGTCGGCGCATACAGCGCCGACTCGCGCAGGATCTCCATGAAGGTATCGACCTCCGCCCCCTCGCGGCGGACCAGCCCCAGGCTCAAGGAGAAGGCGGCGGTCAGACTGGCGATCAGCTGGTTGAACGCGAGCTTCAGGGCCGCACCCTGCCCCACCGGACCGACATGCCGCGGGTTCTCGCCCAGCGCCGCGAGGACCGGACTCGCACGCTCGAAATCCGCCTCCGTATCAGCGCCGGCCATGACCAGCAACCGCCCCTCACGCGCTTCCGGAATCGACCCCAGCACTGGCGCCTCGACATAACAGGCCCCGGAGCGGCGCAGGTGCTCGGCCAGCTGGCGGCTCTCGGCCGGCAGGATCGTCGCCATCTGGATCACACAGCGCCCGCTCAACGCGCCTTCCGGCAACGTCCTCAGCACTGCCTGGATTGCGGCGGCATCGGAGAGCATCAGCACCAGGGTATCGGCCCCGGCGACGGCCGCCGCCGGCACGGTGTGTACCGTTACCCCCTCGCTGGCCAGGTCGCTGGCCCGCTCCTGGGTGCGGTTGTAGGCCTCGACGGAAAAACCGGCGCGCAAAAGACGCAGGCCCATGGGTTGCCCCATGAGCCCGCAGCCCAGCAGCGCCACGCGGGACGCAGCCATAGTGACCTCCTACTTGATCTTGTCGTCCAGATCCTCCGTATACCCCAGCAGGGTATGCGGCGGTGGCGCCTCTTTCTGATATTTGGTCGGCGTCACGGCCTCGGTGGAATGCAGACTCTTCCACAACCCGAACACCATCACGAGCATCACCACCGAGAACGGCAGGCCGACGCTGATCGCCGCCGCCTGCAGGGCGGCAAGACCGCCCGCCAGCAGCAGGATCGACGCCACAATCCCCTCGAGGATTGCCCAGTAGACTCGCTGGGTCACGGTCGGGTTGCGCACATCACCCGAGGCCAGGGTATCAATCACCAGCGATCCGGAGTCCGAGGAGGTGACAAAGAAGGTCACGATGAGCACCGTGGCCGCGGCCATGGCCAGCACCGCCAGCCAGTCCCACAGCGGCATCGCCTCGATGGTCGCGAACAACGCGGTGGACACGCTCTCTTCGACCGCGCCGGAGATATTGGCCACGCCACCCAGCTCGTAGCCCATCGCGGTACCGCCGAACACGGCCAGCCAGACAAAGGCAGCAGCGGTCGGGGCCAGCAGCACGCCGGCCACGAATTCCCGGATCGTGCGCCCGCGCGAGACGCGGGCGATGAACATGCCGACATACGGCGCCCAGGAGATCCACCAGCCCCAGTAGAAGATGGTCCAGACGGTGGCCCAGCCGGTCTCGTCGATGGTATCGGCCCACAGGCTCATCTCGGGCAAGTGCTGCACGTAGACGCCGGTCGACTCCACCAGCACGCGCAGGATGAACAGTGTCGGCCCCATGATCAGCAACAGGGCGAGCAGGATCACCGCCAGCCCGATGTTGAAGTTCGACAGCCGCTTGATGCCCTTGTCGATCCCCAGTGCCACCGAGCCCACCGCGATCAGGGTGATGATCGCGACCAGGATGATCTGCATGGCCGTGGATTCCTCGATCCCGAACACGTAGTTCAGGCCCGAGTTGATCTGCATGACCCCGAGACCCAGCGAGGTGGCCACCCCGAACATGGTCCCGAACAGGGCCAGGATGTCGATCAGGTGCCCCCAGGGGCCATAGATGCGGTCACCGATGAACGGATACAGCGAGGAACGGATCAGCAGCGGCAGGTTGTGCCGGTAGGCATAGTAGGCCAGCGACAGGCCAACGACGATGTAGATCGCCCAGGCATGCAGCCCCCAGTGGAAGAAGGTGTAGCGCATCGCCTCGGTCGCGGCCTCGCTGGTCTCGCCATCGGCATGCGGCGGATCCAGGTAGTGGTACATCGGCTCGGCAATGCTCCAGAACAGCAGTCCGATCCCCATGCCTGCGGAGAAGAGCATCGCGAACCACGCGGCATAGCTGAAACGCGGCGCCTCGAACTGGTCTCCGAGCCGTATGCCCCCGTAGCGCGAAAACATCAGGTACAGAGAGAAGATCAGGAAGACCGTCACCACCAGCATGTAGTACCAGCCGAGGTATTCGGAGATGCCGGTCTGCAGCTTCTCGAAGATCTCCTCCGCCGTGTCCGGGAAAACCGCCCCGAACAGAACGAATGCGGCGATCACGGCACTGGAAATCCAGAACACCGGGCTGCAGATGATGCCGAAGCCGGCGATCCGGGTCTGGTTCAGCCCCGGGCTTGAAGACGGTTCTTCCATGCTTGGCTCCCCTATTCTTGTGTTGCGCTTGAACGCCGCACCGGCGTATTCGGCACACCTCGGGACATTGCATCCCGAGCCTTCCCGTGCGCCTGACGGTCGGGGACGCGCTCAGTCGACAAAACGGTGCCGACGGACGACGCTCCTACCGTAGCCAATGACCTGGCAAACTGCAAAACGCTTCACGAGTCGTCCTCGGCGGGACTGCGCGCAAGCAGTAGACCCCGCGCCTGCCCGCACACGCGTTCGCGCTCGATCGCCCAGCCGTCCTCCTGCACAAAACTCGGATCGGCCTCCGACTCCAGCTCCGCGTAGACGCGTGCGCCGGGGCTCAGCCAGCCCTGGACGGCCAGTGCGGCGAGCGCCGGGGCGACCCGGCCCTGACCAAAGGGAGGGTCGAGAAACACGACATCGAAGGGGTCGCCCTCCGGAAGCTGGCCCAGCAAACGGGCCACATCGTCACGCCGGATGTGCACCTGGGTGGCCCCCAGGCGTTCACGGTTGGCCTCGAGCTGGGCCGCCGCCCGTGCGTCGCGCTCGACCAGCCAGACCTCGCGCGCACCCCGCGAGGCGGCCTCGAAGCCCAGGGCGCCGGTGCCGGCGTACAGGTCCAGTACTCGCGCACCCGGCAGCTGCGGCTGCAGCCAGTTGAACAGGGTCTCGCGCTGGGCATCCGCAGTCGGGCGCAGCCCCCCGACGGACGGCACCGGCAGCCACTGGCGGCGCCAGGCCCCGCCAATGATGCGGATACGCGCGCTGCGCCCTGGCGGACCGCGCCTAGTCTTCCTGGCCACCGACAATGACCGTGACCAGGGCCTCGGGGTTGAGACGGTCGGCCAGTTGGGTGTTCATGGTCTCCAGCTCCACCGCCTGCATGCGCTCGACATAGCGCTCCAGATAGTCATCGGAGAGTCCGTAGAAACCGATCATGCCAAGCAGGCTGACGATGTCGCTGTTGGAAGCGAGCGACAAGGGGAACGAGTTGATCACGTTCTCGCGCGAGGCCTCCATCTCTTCAGGATCCACACCCTCGGCGTGCCAGCGCAGGACCTGCTCGCGCAGGACCGCGACCGCATCGTCCGTCTGGTCCACCCCCGTCTGCATATTGATCACAAACGGGCCTTCGACCGCCATCGGCTGGAAGCGGCTGTGCACGGAATAGGCAAGCCCGCGGGCGCTGCGCACCTCCTGGAACAGGCGCGAGGTAAAGCCACCCCCGCCCAGGGCATGATTGGCCAGCGTCAGAGCGAAGTGCGCCTCGTCGCCCCGGCGCAGGGCCGGAGCCCCCATGAAGATGTGCGCCTGCTCCGACGGGAACGCAATGCGCTCCTCCACCGGCTCCTCGCGCATCGGCACTGGCGGCAACGGGTCAACCGCATCGCCACGGGGCAGCGCCGCCGAAATCCGGGCGGCCAGTTCCTCGGCTTGCTCACGGCTTACCCCGCCGGTGATCGCCAGCGCGCCGTTCCCCGCCGCGTAGTGGCGTTCAAAGAAGTCCCGGGCGTCATCGCGCGTCATCGCCTCCAGCGTATCGACCTCGCCGCCCGGCCAGCTGCCATACGGGTGGTCTTCGTACATCAGCTCGTAGAAGCGACGGGTCCCCACCGAAGAAGGCTCCTGGCGCTCGCGTTGCAGGGACTGCAGGGCCTGGCGGCGGCTACGCTCGAAATCGCCCTCGGGAAAGGCGGGCGCAGACAGCACGTCGGTGAGGGTGCCGACCGCCGTCTCCATCCAGTCCGGTTCGGTCAGGGTGCGCAGGCTGACGATCGCCATGTCGCGCAGGGAGCTGGTGCCGAATCGGGCGCCGACCGACTCGAAGCGCTCGGCGAGCTCGGAGGCATCCATCTCCTCGGTGCCATGACGCAGGCTGCGGGAGGTCATCATCGCCAGCCCGGGCAGGTCGCCGTCGCGCGCCGCCCCGCCATCGAAGGTCAGGCGCAGGTCCACCATCGGCAGGTCCGGCGCCTCGACATACAGGACGCGCAGCCCCTCGTCGGTCTCCCAGCGTTCGATCTCCACCGCCTGCACCGGGATCGCCAGCAGGGCCAGGACCAGTCCCGCGAACAGGGAATGGCGCGAGAGCTTCTTGATTGCGTGCAGCATTAGTGACCCTCCTCCGGATAGCCACCATCGAGATCCGGGGCACCGTACGGCCCGGGCGCCGGGGCCTCCTCGTCATCCACCGGCTGCGGGTCGAGAACCCCGACCGTGCGACGTTCGGGCACCAGGTACTCGCGTACCACGCGCTGGACGTCCTCGGCGGTCACCTCACGCACCCGCTCCAGGAAACGATCATTTTCCCGCCAGCCGACTCCAACGGTTTCGAGCATGCCCAACTGGAAGGCCTGGGCACGCACGGAATCGCGTTCAAAGACCTCCGAGGCGATTACCCGCGCCTGCACACGTTCCAGTTCGCGGCCATCCACGGGTTCCTCGGCCAGGCGATCGATCTCGTCCAGAAGCGCCTGCTCCAGGGACTCGATATCCGTGTCCAAGGTCGGCACGGCGGCGACCATGAACAGATCGTCCAGCCGAGCGAACGGGCTGTAGCGCGCCGAGGTGGCGCTCGCCAGTTCCTGCCCCCGGACCAGCTCGCGCGCGAAGCGCGAGGCCTCGCCCGAGTCCAGGATCCCGGCGGCCACCAGCAGGGCGTAGGCGTCCTCGTGCGAGTCCAGCGTGTTCAGCACCGGGGTCTTCCAGCCCATCATCAGAAACGGGACCTGGGCCGGGGCCTGCACCGTAATCCGGCGCTCCCCGGCCTGCGGGGTCTCCCGACGCGGCTTGGCCTCCGGCACGTTGCCGCTGGGGATGGCACCGAAGTGCTTCTCGGCGGCCGCGATCACCTCGTCGGCATCGACATCGCCGACGACCACGACCACCGCGTTGCTGGGGTGGTAGTAGCGGTCGTACCAGTCCTGGAGGTCCTCCAGGGTGTAGGACTCGATATCGGTCATCCAGCCGATCACGGGCTGGCCGTACGGGTGGTTGAAAAAAGCCGTCGCCATCAGTTGCTCGCGCAGCAGGGAGTTGGGCTGATCCTCCACACGCAGGCGCCGCTCCTCCTGCACCACCCGCAGCTCCGGACGGAACTCGTCCTCCTGCAGCTTCAGGTGTTGCATGCGCTCGGCCTCCATGGCCATCACGGTCTCCCAGTGGTCGGAGCCGATCACCTGGTGATAGCCGGTATAGTCGCGACCGGTAAAGGCGTTCTCGCGCCCGCCCATGCGCGCGACGATCCGCGAGAACTCGCCCGGCTCGTATTTCTCCGAGCCGCGGAACATCATGTGTTCCAGCATGTGCGATATACCGGTGATGCCGCTGTGTTCATCGGCCGAGCCGACGCGATACCAGACCATGTTGGCCACCACCGGTGCGCGCCTGTCCTCCAGGACCAGCACGGTCAGACCGTTGTCGAGCGTGGCTTCCACCACATCCGATTCGATCTCCAGTTCACCGGCCACGACACTGGCACTGATCAGCCAGACGGCCATCCATCCAACGAGACTTCCGAGCACTGCTCTACGCATTGCAATACGATCCCCGTGCTAGCATGAACACTTTCTACTGGACCACCTGAAACATGTTCGGTTTCCGCAAGAAGAAATCCGAAGACTCCGCCACGCCCAGCCCGGAAACCACGCCGGAGGCCCCGCCGGAAACCGCGGCGGCGCCCGAGCCGGAACCCGACGCGCAACCGGCCCGTGGCGGCTGGTTCCAGCGCCTGCGCCAGGGCCTGGCCAAGACCGGCCAGGCCCTCGGCGGCGACCTCAAGAGCCTGTTCCGGCGCAAGATCGACGACGAGCTGTTCGAGGAACTGGAAGAGCGCCTGCTCCTGGCCGATGTCGGCCTGGATGCGACCCAGCGGATCATGGATCGTATCACCCGCGAGGTAAAACGGCGCGAGCTGGACAACGCCGACGCGCTGATGGACGCGCTCGAGACCGCAATGGTGGAGATCCTGGAACCGGTCTCTCGCCCCCTGGATATCCCGCAGGCCGAGCGGCCGTTTTCAATCCTGGTGGTCGGCATCAACGGTGCTGGCAAGACCACCACGATCGGCAAACTGGCGCATCGCTTCAAGGACGAGGGCCGCTCGGTGCTGCTGGCCGCAGGCGACACCTTCCGCGCGGCCGCGGTGGAACAGCTGCAGACGTGGGGGGAACGCAATGGCGTCCCGGTGATCGCCCAGGGGACCGGGGCCGACTCGGCCTCCGTGGTCTACGACGGCCTCCAGGCCGCTCAGGCGCGCAAGACCGATATCCTGATCGCCGATACCGCCGGACGCCTGCACACCCAGACCAACCTGATGGACGAAGTTCGCAAGGTGAAACGCGTGATGGGCCGGCTGGACGAACACGCGCCGGACGAAGTACTGCTGGTGGTCGACGGCGGCACCGGCCAGAACGCGCTAAGCCAGGCACGGCAGTTCCACGAGGCCCTGGGGCTGACCGGGATCGTGGTCACCAAGCTGGACGGGACCGCCAAGGGCGGCGTCCTGTTCGCGCTGGCCGAGCAACTGGGGGTACCCGTGCGCTTTATCGGCGTGGGCGAGAAGGCCGAAGACCTGCAGCGTTTTGATGCCCGCGCGTTCGTACGCGCGTTGCTGGGCCGCGAGGAAAACTAGCCGGCATGATTCAGTTGCAGCGCGTAACCAAGCGCTTTGGCAGCGCGGCCGATGCGCTGTCCAATGTCAGCCTGAGGGTGGATGCGGGCGCCATGGCCTTCGTCACCGGCCCGTCCGGTGCCGGCAAGAGTACGCTGCTGCGTCTGATCGCCGGTCTGGAACGCCCGACCCGCGGCCGTATCCGCGTGAATGGACACGAACTGGACCGACTGTCGGCGCGGGCCATCCCGCGCTTTCGCCGCAGCATCGGCCTGGTCTTTCAGGATCACCGCCTGCTGTTCGACCGCCCCGTGTTCGACAACGTCGCCCTGCCCCTGGAGATCCTCGCCTACCGCCGCCCGGAGATGCGCAAGCGCGTGCGCGCGGCGCTGGACAAGGTCGGCCTGCTGCACAAGGAGACGGTCAACCCGCGCACCCTGTCCGCCGGGGAGCAGCAGCGCGTCGGCATCGCCCGCGCCATCGTGCATCGCCCTGTGCTGCTGCTCGCGGACGAACCAACCGGCAACCTGGACCCGGCCCTGTCGGAGGAGATCCTCGCGCTGTTCGACGACTTCAACCGCGTCGGCATGACCGCCCTGATCGCCAGTCATGACCAGGAGCTGATCGGCCGCATGGGCAAACCGGTGCTGCACCTGGAAGACGGCCGCATCGAGGCCCGCGGCGGGGCGCGCGCATGAGACCCGGGCGCCGCCTGCTCGATGCCCTGCCCGCCTGGCTGGACAGCCACCGCGATGCCGCCCGGCGCAGCCTTGGCCGGCGACTGCAGGCCCCGATACTGAGCCTGATTACCATCGCGGTACTGGGCTTCATCCTCGCGCTCCCCGCCTACCTCTGGGTACTGCTCGACAACGCGCGCGCCCTGTCGGCACACGTCGACCACGATCCGCGTATCGCACTCTATCTCGACCAGGTCGACGAGGAGACCGCCGACCGGCTGCAGGATGCGCTGGATGACGACGAGCGCGTTGCACGCTGGGAGCGCATCGACGCCGACACCGCACTGAGCGCCTACCGCGACAGCCTGCCGGACCCGGAGCTGCTGGACTGGCTGGAGGACAACCCGCTGCCGGACGTAATCGATGTCGTTCCCGCCAGCACTCAGCCGGCTACGGTGGCGGCGTTGCGTGACGACCTGCGAGCGCTGGCGCCCGAGGCCGGGGTGGTCGCCGACGACGAGTGGGTGCGCCAGCTCAACAGCCTGCACGAGCTGGGCCTGCGCATCCTGTCCGTGGTTGCCGCGCTGCTGGGCCTCGGCGCCGTGCTGATCCTGGCGCTCGCCACCGCCTCGGAACTGCGCGAGCGGCAGGAAGAGATCGCGATCTCGCGCATCAGTGGCGCCACCCACCGCTTTCTGCGCCGCCCGTCGCTGTACGGGGGTGTGCTGACCGGGTTCGGTGGGGGTATTTTCAGCGTTATCCTGCTGCTGGTGGGGGTTGCGTTGAGCCGCGAACCGCTGACCGAGGCGGCCGCCGCGTTTGATCTGGAGTTCACCCTGCGCCTGCCGCATGCCGGGGATCTGCTGGGCCTGATACTGGTGGGCCTGATACTGGGCTGGCTGGGCGCGCGCCTGGGCAGCGGCCACGCCCTGCGCGATGCGCCCTGAGCCCGCGCGGAGCCACAAAAACTCCCGGAACTTTCAGCGGGTTTAGCACTCTACGTACACGAGTGCTAATCTCTGACTTTATTATCAGGAGGCATCCATCACGATGAGCAGCAAGGCCCTGGCAACCGTGCATGCAGACCTGCCCGTTCCCGTCGGGAACCTGGACCATTACATGCAGGCGGTTAGCCGGATCGAGGTACTGGATCCGGAGCACGAGCGCGAACTCGCCCGGTCGCTGCACGAACGCAACGACCTGGACGCGGCGCGCCAACTGATCCTGCACAACCTGCGCTTCGTCGTGCATGTGGCCCGCGGCTACCAGGGCTACGGCCTGCCCCTGGGCGACCTGATCCAGGAGGGCAATGTGGGCCTGATGAAGGCCGTGCGGCGCTTCGACCCGAACCAGGGGGTGCGCCTGGTCTCGTTCGCGGTGCACTGGATCCGCGCCGAGATCCACGAGTTCATCCTGCGCAACTGGCGCATCGTGAAGGTGGCAACGACCAAGGCGCAGCGCAAGCTGTTCTTCAACCTGCGCAGCGCCAAGCAGCGTCTGGGCTGGATGTCGAACGACGAGGTCTCCGCCGTCGCCAGGGACCTCGGGGTCTCCGAGAATGACGTCTGGGAGATGGAGCGGCGACTGTCCAGTCAGGATGCGAGCTTTGACCCCGCGCCCGACAGCGACGACGAGCACACCTACCTGGCCCCGGCCCAGCGCCTGAGCATCGAGGACATGAGCGACGACCCGGCGCAGGTGGCCGAGGACGAGGACTGGGATCGCCATTATCAGGAGCGGCTGGCCAGCACCCTGGGCGAGCTGGACGAACGCTCCCGCGACATCCTGGCGCGGCGCTACATGAGCGAGCCCAAGGCCACGCTGCACGAACTGGCGGCGGAATACGGCGTCTCCGCCGAGCGCATCCGGCAGATCGAGAACAACGCGATCAAGCGCATCCGCACCGCCTTCGCCGACTGACGCGACACCCCGGCTGCACCCAACGAAAAGGCCCCGACCGCTTGCGCGATCGGGGCCTTTTTCATGGTTTCCGACGCCGCTCAGGCGGCGCGCGGGAATCCCCGGCTCAGCCGCCGAACAGGATCACCGAGAAGAAGCTGATCCAGGACCAGATGATCAGGGCGGCGGTGAACGTCAACGGGAAGTTCGCAAAGGTAAACCACTCACGCATAGCCAAAGCCCTCAACACACATCGATTTAAGAATGGGTAAAGGGTAAGCGGGAGGAGGTCCCGGCGCAAGTTTCCGGATCAGCGCGGTCGGTCTTCCGGTCTCTGCGTCTCCCCGGAAGTCTGGTCCTTCTCGTCGTCTTCGGTAGTCGGGATCCGCGGGTCATCGTCATCCATCAGGATACGGTGCGCCGGACCCTCGAGGTCATCGTACTGCCCCGACCGTATCGCCCACAGCAGGACCATCCCCACGACCAGGGCAAACAGCATCGCCAGCGGAATCAGCAGGTACAGAATCGACATGGCGCCCAGTCTACTCGTCCTGCGTCGGGCCTCAACCCGGGGGCGAGACGGACGCCTCGGCAGGCGCACGGCTGGCGTGCTCGCGCGGGGCAGCCACGCGGTCGCGCCCCGGACGCAAACGCAGGGCATTCCCCACCACCAGCAGCGAACTCATCGACATCCCCAACGCTGCCAGCCAGGGCGTAAGCAGACCGGCAGCAGCGATCGGCAGGGCCACCACGTTGTAGCCGATGGCCCAGGCGATGTTCTGGCGCACGATCCGCGTCGTGCGCCGCGCCTGATCCAGCGCCTCCGGCAACCGATCCAGGCGGTCGGAAGTCAGCACCAGATCGGCCTGGGTCTGCGCCAGACGGGTGCCGCCACCCATGGCCAGGGAGACGTCGGCCCCGGCGAGCACAGGCGCGTCGTTGATGCCTTCCCCGGCCATCAGCACCGTACGGCCCGCGGCCTGCAGGTCGCGTACATGGCGCAGCTTGTCCTCCGGCGTCAGGCCGCCATGGAACCGGTCGATGCCCAGGTGTTCGGCAAAGCGCTGTCCCGCCTCCGGACGGTCGCCGGTCAGGAGGATCACCTCGAGCCCGCGCGCACGCAGCGTCGCGACCGTCTCGGCCGCCTCGGGCCGTGGTGTGTCGGCGAGCCAGAAGGTCGCAACCGGCTGGCCATCCACCACCAGCCAGACCGGCGATGCAAGCGGGCTGTCCGCCGGGACCTCGACGGCCGGGGGTTCCGTTTGCGACAACATTGCGCGCCCCCCAATCGCCACCTCGCGCCCGTCAATCTGGCCGACCAGGCCACTGCCCGGCTCGTTATGGACGGCCTGGGCGGCCACGCCGGGGGCGGGCACGGCCGCACGGAAGGCCCGCGATAGAGGGTGTTCCGAATGGGCCTCCAGCGCCGCGGCCCACGTGCGCCAGTCCTGCCCTGGTGGCGGCGCCACATGATCCTGCTGTGCCACGAGGCGCGGGCGGCCCTCGGTCAGGGTGCCCGTCTTGTCCAGGCAGACGGTATCGACACGCGCCAGGGCCTCCAGGGTACGGCCGCGCGTTACCAGGAGCCCCAGGCGTGACAGCGTGCCCGTCGTCGCGGTGAGCGCGACGGGTGTTGCCAGCGCCAATGCGCAGGGACAGGTGGCGACCAGCATCGCCACCATCACCCACAGCGCCCGACTGGGGTCGATCCAGGCATACCAGACAAGGCCTGCGAGGGCGGTCAGGAGCAGGACCGCCCCGACAAACCAGCCAGTCCCGGTTTCGGCGATACGGGCGATCCGGGGTTTCTCACTCTGCGCACGATCGAGCAGGCGCTGGATCGCGGCCAGCGTGGTCTCGGCGCCAACGTGGCGCACCTCGACAATCAGCGGCCCATCGACATTGATGGTGCCGCCCACGACCTCGTCGCCAGCGGCAACCGGCGCGGGGTCCGGTTCGCCGGTCAGCAGGGCACGGTTAATCGTGGAGCGTCCCTGGACGACGAAGCCATCGGCCGGGACGGATTCCCCAGGCCGGACGCGCACACGGTCGCCGGGGCTCAGGTCACCAAGAGCCACGGGCTCTTCCTGCCCACCGGCATCCAGACGATGGGCCAGCGCCGGCACCAGTCGATCCAGGCGATCGATGGCCTGGCTCGCATGCTGTCGCGCGATCAACTCGAGGTAGCGACTGGTCAGCAGGAAGAACACAAACATGACCACCGACTCGAAGTAGACATGCTCGCCGGTCCCGAGCAGGACCGCGTACAGGCTGGCCACATAGGTGACGATGATGGCCAGGCTGACCGGGACGTCCATGCCGAGCCGGCGCTGGCGCAAGTCACGCCAGGCGCTCTGGTAGAACGGGATAGCCGAGTAGAACACCACGGGGGTGGTCAGGGCCGCTGCCACCCAGCGCATGAACTGCATCAGGTCGGCGTGCTGGGCATCGTCTTCGCCCAGCCAGATGGCCAGCGCCAGCATCATCACCTGCATCATACCGAGCGCGGCCACCCCGATTCGGCGCAGGGCTAGACCGCGTTCGCGGGCAATCGCCTTTTCGCGGGTGCCCGGGTCGTAGGGGTGGGCGTGGTAACCGATATCGCGGATCGCCTTGAGGATTGCGGACAGGGCGATGCGCTCCGGGTCCCAGACCAGTCGCGCGCGGTGGGTCGAATAGTTGATGCTGAAGGCGATCACGCCCGGCAGTGACTGCACATGGCGCTCGTTCAGCCAGACGCAGGCGGCACAGGTGATCCCCTCGAGGATCAGTGCCGCCTCGAGCCGGGACCCGCCGGTGGTGGCGGCGTCTGACGCCGGGGTCACGAACGAGCGCTGGACGGCCTCGGTATCGAAGAGTTCGAGCTCCCGCAGTTCGTCGGGGACCAGGGGCTCGCCGGCCTGCCCGGGCGGCGCCGGGCGGTGGTGATAGTAGGCGCCCAGGCCGCGCTCGATGATGGCCCCGGCGACAGCCTGGCAGCCGGGGCAGCAGGTGGGCCGCTCGCGTCCCTCGAACTGGACCGGGTAGTTCGCGCCACCCGGAATCGGCAGGCCACAATGAAAACAGCCACCGTCCGCGTCAGCGGGCGTGCCCGTGGACTCCACCTGGGGACGAGATCCGCTCACCGGCGGTCGGCGAGACTAGCTGGACTGGCCGCGAACGCGGGTACGCGCCTGCTGTTCGACCAGCTGGCCGTCATGCTCGACATGGAAGCGCAGGTCCCAGCGCCCCGGTGACGGCAGCGTCAGCTCGACCTGATAGAGCCCTTCACCGATCGGCTGCATATCGAAGGCCTGGTCGCGGCGCTCGTCGGCGACCCACATGAAGGTGCCGCGAATGTCGGCGTCAGAGATCGGCCGTCCTTCGGCATCGAGGACCTCCACCTGGAACGTGGCGGTTTCCCCTTCGACCGGGGTTTCCACCCAGCCCTGGCGCACCTGCCAGCCGAGTTCGCGCTGCTCCTGGAGCCGCGTCATGCGGTGCACCGCGAGGGCCTCGTCGCGCTCCTGGATGCCGCCCACCGTCCCGGGGAAGGCTGACGTCACGCGTTCGGCAGGATTTTCCGGTTCGGGCAGCAGGGTGCCGATAAACCGTTCGGGCATGCCGTTGTGGGCGAGCGTGATCAGCACCGCCTGGACGGAGGCGATGATCGTGAAGAATCCGACAATCACCAGCGGCGCCCAGTGCAGGCTGAACGAGCCCTTTTGCCCATCCTCGGCTTCGGCCTCCTTCTGCGTAAGGATGATTCCCAGCCCGTAGGGCACGATGATGTACAGCGCGAGATGGATCGCGAATACATCCGCGCCCTGCCAGGTGAGGATGGAGGTCGGGATGAACACGAACAGCATGATCGCCACCACTACGGCCGCCGTGTTGTAGGCGCGCAGACGGGTGAACTTGTAGATCAGCGCGAACAGCAACGCGAGCGCGGCGCTGCCCAGTCCAAGTGAGATGACGAGATTGCTCATGATGTCTTCATCGTGTCGTTCCGGCGCAGCAGGGTATCACTCGGATGGCGGCGCGCCAGTTTCGCCAGCCGGATTGTCGTAACTTACAAAAGCGCCAAATAAAGCCTTCCTGGCTTTCAGAGCCGCACGCGGCGCTTCACCGTCTTGATGCCTTTGCACGAGCAAAGGGGTTTGCAGCTTGCTTCGGAATCAACCACCTGCGGTGGTCGATCTCCGGCGGCACGTCCATGTGCCGCGGGGACACACCGATAATGCAGCGTCTCCCGCGCGATTAGCGGTGGCTGAAGCGGGCATCGGCCTCGACCGGGTCGATCCGCCCTTCGCGATCGCTGATCACGAAATAGAAGCGAATCGGCGAATCCGCTCCGGCCTCCACGTCGTGGCGCACGCGGGCTAGCACAGTCAGCCGCTGGCCGGGTTCAAGCCGGATCTGCTCGACCTGGCCCAGGTCGAGCGTCGCACCCTCGAGTCCGTCGATATCGAGCGTAAAATCGAGCTCCTGGTCGGAGACGTTGTTCAGGCGCAGTTCGTAGCTGTTCTGCACTCGACCGTCGGACATCTGCACGAATAGCGGCTGGCGCACCTGGTTGACGTTCACATCGACCGGCGGGCGTTCGAGAATGCTGAACACCAGCGCGCCGATGACCACCAGCACCGCCGCGCCATACCCGAGCGTCTTGCCCTTCAGCCAGCGGGTCTTGCCGCCTTCGAGCTCGCGTTCGGACGAATAGGCGATCAAGCCGCGGGGCCACCCCTGCTTGTCCATGATGGTGTCGCAGGCATCGATGCACAGCGCACAGTGGATGCACGAGACCTGCAGCCCATCCCGGATATCGATCCCTGTCGGGCATACCTGGACGCAGTACCCGCAATCGATGCAGTCACCGACCCCGGCGGCCTGACGCTCCTCGCGGGTCTTCAGACCCGCTTTCACCTTCGCGCGACCGGCCGTTCCCTCGCCGCGGTTCTGGTCGTACGAAACGATCAGGGTATCGCGATCGAACATCACACTCTGGAATCGGGCGTACGGACAGATAAAGGTACAGACCTGCTCGCGCGCCAGCCCGGCAAAGGTATAGGTGGTGGCGGTCAGAAGTCCCGCAGTCACATAGGAGGCAAACCGGGCATCACCGGTAAAGAAGTCACGCACCAGGGTCGGGGCATCGGCCCAGTACAGGACGAAACCGAGGCCCGTGGCGAATGCGACCAGGAGCCAGGACAGGTGGGTGGCCCCCAGCTTCCAGACCTTCTCGAAGTTCCACGGCTGCTTGGACAACCGGATACGGGCCGGCCGCTCGCCCTGGATCTTGCGCTCCAGGTACATGAACACATCGGTCCACAGTGTCTGGAAGCAGAAATACCCACAGAAAACCCGGCCCAGCACGCCGGTGACGAAGAACAGCAGCAATGCCGCGAGGACCAGAAAGCCCGCCAGCCAGAAGATGTCCTGGGCGTAGACGACCAGATCAAACAGGAAAAACTGCCGGTTGGGGATGTCGAACAGAACCGCCTGGCTGGGACCGTAGTCACGGTCCCAGCGCAGCCAGGGGAGGCCAAAGAATACCCCGTAGGCCAGGAGAAGGATCCCGGTCTTGAGATTTCGGAAACGGCCCTTGACCGATCGCGGGTGGATCGGAATCCGAGCCTCGTAGATTGGCTGGCCTTGCGCCATGAATCCTCCCGGGCATGAACCCGGCGTACGCACACCACCATGTGCGAGGGAGTGTCTCCCCAACGGAAGCAGGGGCCCGTACGGCCGTCAAGAAACCCGTGCGGAACCCCTGTAGTGCGAACCGGGGCTCACCCGCAGGTGAACCCCGGGAGTAATGGCTTTACTGACCGCCACCCAGCGAGTGGACGTACGCCGTCAGCATCTTGATTTCGTCGTCCGACAGGCGGTCGGCAAACGCCGGCATCTCGCGCTGGATACCATCGCGGACGAAGTTGGCCACCAGGCGCAGGCGCTCGGAGTCACTGTCCGCACCCTGCACGTCGATCAGACCCCAGATGTTGTTGGTCAGATTCGGCGCGCCCTGCGAGGCCAGGCCCTGGCCATCTTCGCCGTGGCACTGGAAGCAGCCGCCCTCCATGCCGGTGAAGATCCGTTCGCCGGCATCCGCCAGGTCGGAGTCAACATCGTAATCGTTCAGCGACAGGACATAGGCCGCCACTTCGTTCATCTGATCGCCGGTCAGCGTGTCGCGATAGCCCGGCATGTAGCCCAGACGACCTTCGCGGATGGTGTGCTCGATCTGCTCGACCGTGCCGCCCCACTTCCAGTGGTCGTTACGCAGGTTCGGATACTGCCCGATCACACCCGCGCCGCCGACCTGGTGGCAGGCCGCGCACCAGGTCCCGAAGGAGCCCTGGGCGTAGGCGTTGACGAAGCTCATGGAGTCGGCGTCGGCCAGGATCGTCTCGTAGTCCTGGCTGGCGACCTGCTCCAGCATCTCGCGCTGGCGCACCGCGTACTCGCCGGTCTGCATGTCGCGGGCCAGCAGGGCACGGGTATTCCAGTGCGTGGTGCGCTCTTCGCCGTTCACCTCGTAGGTGATGGTGGCAAAGCCTTTGGTGAAGCTGTCGCCGATGGGCCAGGCCGGATAGATCAGCCAGTAGACCAGCGCAAACACGACCGTGGCGTAGAAGCCCCACAGCCACCAGCGCGGGAGCGGGTTGTTGTATTCCTGAAGGTCCCCGTCCCAGACGTGCCCGGTGGTCTCGACCTGGTTCTTATCGCGGTTGTCCTGTGTGCTCATTGCTTTTCGCTCTCGGTTTTGTCGCGCCGGGCCGTGGGCTCCAGGTGCGAATCATCTTCTTCCAGAGGAATGTAGCGATACGTCTCGAACTTCCTGGCCCGGCTCGGCTTGGCGAACAGGTAAATCACGATCCCGATGAACGTGCTCATGAACAGCACCAGCGCAAACATCTTGCTGTTGCCGAGATCCGTGATCCATTCCCAGGCTGCTGCCATTTCTCCCAACCTTGGCCGGGCCGAATTCCCTAACGGAATTCGGCGAAGTGGCCGTCGTCGTATTCGCTGAAGTCCACCATGGTGCCGAGCACCTGCAGGTAGGCCACCATGGCATCCATCTCGGAGATGAACGAGGAGTCGCCGTCAAAGTTCTCGGCCTGCGCCTGCTCGATCAGCATCTCTTCGGCGTTGTTGATGTCGAACATCCGGGCGTGTTGTTCGCCGAACTTCTCGACATTGGCCTCGTACTCTTCCTCGGTGATCGAGTACGGCACGCCGACTCGCTTCAGGGCACGCATACGCGCCGCGATATCGGAGTAGTCCAGCGGCGTGGTCGCCAGCCACGGATAACCGGGCATGATCGACTCGGGCACCAGCGACTGCGGGTCAATCAGATGCTGGACCTGCCATTCATTGGAGTACTTGCCACCAACGCGCGCCAGGTCAGGCCCGGTACGCTTGGAGCCCCACTGGAACGGATGGTCGTACTTGGACTCCGCTGCCAGCGAGTAGTGGCCGTAACGCAGCATCTCGTCACGGAACGGGCGCACCATCTGCGAATGGCAGGTGTAGCAGCCCTCGCGGACAAAGATGTCCCGCCCGCGCTGCTCCAGCGGGGTGTACGGGCGCACGCCGTCTACTTCTTCGATCGTGTCGTCGATGTAGAACAGCGGGACGATCTCGACCAGGCCGCCCACACTGATCACCGCGAGCGTCAGGATGATCAGCAGGCCGGCATTGGTTTCAACGCTTTCGTGCTTCATGGATCTAGTCTCTCCCTATCAGGCCGTGCGGGCTTCGGCCGCGCGGGCTTCTTCACGCTCGCGAGCTTCGGACTTGATGCCCATGCGGACGGTCATGGCGATGTTCCAGGCCATGATCAGCATGCCGGCGAGGAAGAACCCGCCACCAATGGCACGCACCACATACGGACGATGCAGGAACACCACCGACTCGGTGAAGGTGTAGGCGAGGTTCCCGTACTGGTCGAAGGCACGCAGCATCAGGCCCTGACCGATACCGGCCACCCACATCGCGGTGATGTACAGCACGATCCCGATGGTCGCCAGGAAGAAGTGCACGTATACGAGCTTGAGGCTGTACAGGTTGACGCCCCACAGACGCGGGATCAGGTGGTACAGCGAACCGAAGGTGATCATCGCCACCCAGCCCAGCGCACCGGAGTGCACGTGGCCGACGGTCCAGTCGGTGTAGTGCGACAGCGCGTTCACGCTCTTCAGCGACATCATCGGACCTTCGAAGGTCGACATGCCGTAGAACGACAGCGCCGTGATCAGGAACAGCATGATCGGGTCGGTGCGCAGCTTATCCCAGGCCCCCGACAGGGTCATGATGCCGTTGATCATGCCACCCCAGGAGGGCAGCAGCAGCAGGATGGAGAAGGTCGCCGCCAGGGTGGAGACCCAGTCCGGCAGGGCGGTCCAGTGCAGGTGGTGCGCCCCCACCCACATGTACAGGAACACCAGCGCCCAGAAGTGGATGATCGACAGCTTGTACGAGTAGATCGGTCGACCGGCCTGCTTGGGCACAAAGTAGTACATCATCCCGAGGAAGGCCGCGGTCAGGAAGAAGCCCACCGCGTTATGGCCGTACCACCACTGACGCATCGCGTCCTGCACGCCGGAGAACAGCGGGTAGGAATCGGTGTGGAAGATGCCGACCGGCACCTCGAGGTTGTTGAAGATGTGCAGCAAGGCTGTCGCCAGAATGAACGACATGAAGAACCAGTTCGCCACATAGATATGCGGCTGGTTCCGACGCAGCAGGGTCTGCAGGTAGATCCAGAAGTAGGCCACCCACACGACCAGGATGATGATGTCGATCTGCCAGTTGAACTCGGCGTATTCGCGACCCTGGGTGATCCCCATGGTGTAGGTGATCACGCCGAGGATCAGCGCCAGGTTCCACCCGTAGAAGGTGAAGCTCGCCAGCGAATCACCATACAGCCGTGTCTGACAGGTGCGCTGGACGACATAGTAGGACGTCGCAAACAGGGCGTTACCACCGAAACCAAAGATGACCGCCGTGGTATGTACCGGACGGAATCGGCCAAAGGTGATCTGGGCGATATCGAAGTTCAGGAACGGAAATGCGAGCTGCGAGGCAATCCAGACCCCGGCCGCCATGCCAAACACGCCCCAGAGGACGGCGGCAATCGCGAAACGCTTGACGATCGCGTAGTTGTACTGCTCGGTTGAAGCGACTGACGTTGCGGGTACGGAACCCGCCGTAGTGGCTGCTTGCGACATGACTTTTTCCACCTTGCTGCGGGGAACACGGATGTCCCGATGGTTTCGGGGGGCGTGAACTTTACCCCATTCCAGACGCACAAAAAACCAAGACCGCCTGTAACACTCGGAAATAGCCCCAAGTCAGGCGGAACTTTCAGCGCCAGAGAGAATACATCTTTATGGCCTTGCTCTGCGAGGGGCCAATCGCGCCGGATTGATCTGGATCAAGAGACCGGCCGAACCGGGATCACCCGGCCTTGCGGCTTCGAGGGCGGCGGGGCCTCCGGCACCCAGGCATGGCCATACACAATCTCCCAAGTCGCCGGCAGTCGATCCTCGACCGCAAACGCCCGCGCATAGGCCTCGGCCACGGCCTGCAACCGGCGCGGGCCCAGCAGTCCGCGCCCACGCCCGGCCAGCGCATTGCGCACCCCCACCCCGCGCAGATCCCGCAGCAGGGTCTGGAAATCGCCGTAGGTGAGCGTCAGGGTCTCCTGATCCATCACCGGATCGGCGAACCCCGCGCGCACCAGGGCATCACCGATGTCATGCATATCGACAAAGGCATTCACGTGTTGCGCGCCCCCGCCGTCGACCTCGGCAAAGGCCGCGCGCAGCTCACGCAGGGTATCCGGGCCGAAGGTGGAAAAGGTCCACAGCGCCCCCGGGGCCAGCACACGCCGCACCTCGGCAAAGGTCTGATCGAGGCTGGCACACCACTGCAACGCCGCACTGGAGATCGCCAGATCGTAGTGCGCCTCCGGCAGGGGCAGTGCCTCGATGTCCGCACACACGGCCAGCGGCCGTCGCCACCAGCGGCCGCGGCGCTGCACCGCCGCGACCATCCCCGGGGCAAAGTCGACACCGGTCAGTTCGGCCTTGCGGTAGCGCCGCGCCAGGAGATCCAGCGCCTCCCCGGTGCCGCAGCCCAGATCCAGCACGCGGACCGGTTGGAGCTTGACCAGATCGAGTCGCTCGAGCAGCCGCCCCTGGACCTCGCGCTGCAGCACCGCATGGGCCTCGTAGCCCGCGGCCGCCCGCCCGAAGGCCTCGCGTACGCGCGCCTTGTCGAGTGCGTATTCATCTGCCTCCGTCATGGATCGCCGATCACTCCAGTGCCGCTACAAACTCGTTTATGAAGGCCGCCACGGGCGCCGGGTCCTGCCACCACTGCGCATGCCCCCCGGGCCGCACGGCCAGTCGGGCGTCCGGGCGCAGGCCGCGCAGGCCGTCCGCCACGGTGGACGGCACCAGCGCGTCCCCCTCGGCGAGGCAGGCCGCGACCGGCACCGGACTGGATTGCCAGCAGGCGCGCTGGTCACGGCCCATCAGGCAGGCCAGCCCGGCCGCAAGGCCCTGATCGGTCGCCGGGGTACCCTCCAGCTCGCTCGTCAGGTCGGCGGCCAGCGAGGCCGCTTCCGGCGAGCCCCTGGCGCAGAGCATGGCCAGTCGCCGGTGCAGTCGCCGCCGGGGCCCCTCGAGGGCCAACTGAAAGTCCGCAAGCTCCGCGGCCGGCAGCGCATGGCCCCAGTCCGGGGCCGCTGCAAAACGCGGCGTAGAGTTGAGCAGGATCAGCCCCCGGGTATCCGGCATCTGGCGCGCCAGCTCCAGCGCAACCAGCCCGCCGAGCGACCAGCCCAGCCAGATGGGGCGCGACAGCGGGCGCGGCAGCTGAGCCCGGATGGCCTCGCAGGTAGCCACAGGATCGCCCAGGGCCTCTCCACCAGCGAGTTCCCCGTGCCCCGGCAGGGCCGGCGCGTGGATCTCGAACCCGGGCAGCGCGGCACGCAAAGGCGCCCAGACTGCCGGGGAGAACCCCCAGCCGTGCAGCAGCACAAGGGTCGGGCGCGTCATCGCGGGCCAACCCGCCGCCACCCTGAACTCAGCGCCCCGGCTTGCGTATCATGGGCGCCGGTTCGCGCCGAACCCCACCCAACCGAATCTTCAGGTCGAGTTTGCATGGACATCGTACTGGGCATTGTCATCGCGTATCTGCTGGGATCGCTTTCCACGGCCATCGTCGTGAGCAAATTGCTGCGGCTACCGGACCCGCGTCACACGGGCTCGGGCAACCCCGGTGCGACCAACGTACTGCGCTACGGCGGCAAGAAGGCGGCCATCATCACGTTGATCGGGGATGTCGGCAAGGGCTGGCTGCCGGTGTTCGTCGCCGCCCAGCTCGGCATCTTCCCGACCTGGGCGCTTGGCCTGATCGGCCTGGCCGCCTTCCTCGGACACGTGTTTCCCGTGTACTACCGCTTTGGTGGGGGCAAGGGCGTGGCCACGGCCCTGGGCGTGCTACTGGCGCTCAACCCGCTGGTCGGCGGGCTCACGCTGCTGACCTGGCTCGTGGTCGCCGCGATCTGGCGCTACTCCTCCCTGTCGGCCCTGGTCGCGGCGACCCTGGCACCCGTCTATTTCGTGTTCCTGGAGCCGGACTTCTGGGTCGCGCTGATCGTGGCGGGCATGGCCGTGGTGCTGTTCATCCGCCACGACACCAACATCCGCCGCCTGATGCGCGGCGAGGAAGGCAAGATCGGCTACAAGAAGGACGAAGCCGAAGCGGAAGAGCCGCCCCGAGACTAGCGGTCTGCCTCAGGCGGAGAGCTCCGCCAACGGCCAGCGGGCACGCGCCGTGATCGCCGGGGCCTGGTCGTCGGGGGTCCAGCCCGCCTGCAGGCGGCGCAGCCCGGCGAGCGCGATCATCGCCCCGTTGTCCGTACAGAACTCGATCCGCGGAAAATACACCGGCACCCCCTGCTGCGCGGCCATCGCCTGCAGTCCCGCGCGCAGCCGGGTATTCGCGGCCACCCCACCGGCGACCACCAGCGCCGGGGCCTGACTCTGCTCCAGCGCCCTCCGGGTCTTCTCCACCAGGGTCTCGCTGACCGCCTCCTCGAACGCGCGCGCGACATCCTGCGGGCGGTATTCCTGCTTGTTCAGGGCAGTCAGCACGGCCGTCTTCAGGCCGGAAAAGCTCATGTCCAGCCCCGGCCGGTCGAGCATCGGGCGCGGCAGGCGCAGGGCATCGCTCGCCCCCTGCTCGGCCAGGCGCGACAGGGCGGGACCTCCGGGATAGCCCAGCCCCAGCAGCTTGGCGGTCTTGTCGAAGGCCTCGCCAGCGGCGTCGTCGATGCTCTCGCCCAGCAGTTCGTAGTCGCCCAGAGATCGGGCGTGGATCAGCTGCGTGTGCCCGCCCGAGACCAGCAGCACCAGGAACGGGAAATCGAGCCCGGCGTCTTCCAGGAACGGGGCCAGCAGATGGCCTTCGAGGTGATGTACCGGCATCGCCGGCACGCCCCAGCCCCAGGCGAGCGAACGCGCGACCGAGGCCCCCGTCAGTAGGGCCCCAAGCAGGCCCGGCCCGCCGGTATAGGCGATCGCATCCAGCTCGGGGCCCTTCACGCCCGCCTCGTCCAGCACCGCCCGCAGCAGCGGCAGCAGGCGCCGGATGTGATCGCGCGAAGCGAGCTCCGGTACCACGCCGCCGTAGACCGCGTGCAGGTCAGTCTGGCTGTACAGCCGGTGCGCGAGCAGGCCGCGCTGATCATCGATCAGCGCCACGCCCGTCTCGTCGCAGGAGGTCTCGATACCCAGGACTTTCATAAGAGCAGCATGCCTCGGGGCACGGGTGCGGGGAAGGATTCCGGGCGAACCGGACGGGATTGCGAGTCCCTCACAGGCGGCCGCGCCGATCGGGGATCGCGGTGAAATCGAGCGCGGTACAGGCGCGACCCAGGGTCATCACCTGAAAACGCTCGCCCATCTCTCCGGGCAGGGTCAGCATGCGCACGGCCTGGGCGGCCTGCATGGTCTTGCGGGCATCCTCGCCACTGCCGACGCGCGCCTCGAAGCGCTGCGCCAGGCCCGCACCCAGCAGGAACTCGCCCTGCGCGGCATAACCGAGCACATCGAGCCCCGCCGCATCCGCGGCCTCGGCCACCGCAGTGAAATCGACGCTGGCCGTCAGGTCCATCAGCCCGGGCTGCGCCAGGGGGTCCAGCATCATCTGCTGACGGTAATAGCCAACCAGCGTGCCCTGGTGGCGCTCCGCGGCGTAATACGCGGCCCGCGGAAACCCGTAGTCGACCAGCAACGCTACACCCTGCTCCAGACAAGCGGCCACGCTCGCAACCCAGGCCGCCTGAGCCGGACGCCACTCGGAGGTGTATCCGTCGGGCCAGGGGCCATGCACCGCCTGCAGCTCGCGCACGACGTCCGCCAGTGGCTCGGGGGCCGACTGCTCCGCCAGCACCAGCCTGCCGTCGCCATCCACTGTGACACCCATCTGCCAGGGCTGGCCCTCGCGCCAGCGAAAGAGCTCCACCGGCAGTGCGTCGAGCACCTCGTTCGCCAGTACCACACCCCGGATCGGCTCCTCGGGCAGGGCATCGAGCCATTCCACCCGGGCGTACTCCTCCGGCTCCAGGCGTTCCGCCAGGTGCTCCTGCTGCACGGCCCGCAGGTCCGGGCTGACCTCGATGATCTTGTAGCACTGCCAGCCCACGCCCAGCTCGCGCAGCGTCACAAGCACATCGCCGGCCAGCCGGCCGCTGCCCGCGCCAAACTCCAGCAACTGCCCGCCGCCCGCCAGTTCGTCGCGCAGCAGCGGGGCCAGCCAGCTGGCCAGGGTCTCGCCGAAGAGCGAGGACAGCTCCGGCGCGGTCACGAAATCACCGCCCGCGCCCAACTTGCGCGCCCCGTTCACGTAATAGCCGAGCCCCGGCGCATACAGCGCCTGGTGCATGTAATCGACAAACGGGAGGAACCCGCCGTGCGCGGCGATACTCTGTTGCAGGGAGTCGTGCATCTGCCGCGCGATGGCGGCAGCCGGGTCGTCCGGCGTGGGTGTGCTAGGTTTCGGCGGCAGCATGGCGACAAATGGTACCAAGGCGAGGCATGACGTGACGGAACACACACAGGGAGAGCGATCGGAAACCGGCGTGGTGCTGGTCACTGGATCCGCGCGCCGGGTCGGCGCGACCATCGTGCGCTGGCTGCACGGCGAGGGCCTGCGCGTGCTCATTCACTATCGAGGGTCGCGCGACGACGCTGCCGCCCTGGCCGACTCGCTGAATGCCCGGCGCGAGGACAGCGCGCGCATCCTGCAAGCCGACCTGCTGAACCTGAACGACATCCAGCGCCTGGCACGCGAGGCGGAAGAGGCCTGGGGGCGGCTGGATTACCTGGTCAACAATGCCTCGACCTTCTACGCGACCCCGGTCGGCGCGATCGATACGCAGGCATGGGATGACCTGGTCGGGTCCAACCTGAAGGCCCCCACATTTCTGACCCAGGCCTGTGCGCCGGCGCTCGCGCGCACCCGGGGCGCAGTGGTCAACATCGTGGACATTCATGCCCTGCGCCCGCTGAAGGGTTACCCCGTGTATTCCGCGGCGAAGGCGGGACTCTGGGCCCTGACCCAGGCCTATGCCCGCGAACTGGGCCCGGACGTGCGTGTTAACGGCGTCGCACCCGGCGCAATCCTCTCGCCCGAGGATCCGAACAATGCCGGGACGCACGAAGCGATGGTCGAGCGCACCGCCCTCAAACGCGAGGGCCACCCCGACGACATCGCCCGTACGGTACGCTTTCTGCTGCTGGATGCGCCCTACATCACCGGACAGGTGATCCCGGTGGATGGCGGGCGCTCCGCCTCGCAGTAACGATCCGCGCGACGCGCTACACTGAATACATCCTCGAATCAAAAGAAGAGAACGGCCCATGATCGACCCCAAACGCTTTGACGATCTCGCGCGCCGGATCACCGAGAGCCTGCCAGAGTCGGTGCGCCATATGCAGGAGGATGTCCAGCGTCAGGTCCGCTCGTCGCTGCAGCACGGCTTCGAGCGCATGGACCTGGTCACCCGCGAGGACTTCGACGTCCAGGTTGCGCTGCTGGAACGCACCCGCGAACGCCTGGCCGAGTTGGAAGCCCGCGTGGAGGCCCTCGAGGCCGAACGCAAGACCGCGGAGTAACACACTCCCCATAGAACCACCGGGCACGGAGGCCCGGACCCGCAACAGGGAGGGCAAGGATGCCCATTGCCATCAGCCATGCCCGTGCGGTCGCCGGGATCCAGGCACCGCTGGTCACCATCGAGACTCACCTGGCCAACGGCCTGCCGTCATTCCAGATTGTCGGCCTGCCGGAGGCGGCCGTGCGCGAGAGCCGCGACCGCGTCCGCGCGGCCATCCAGACCAGCGGCTTCGACTTTCCCCGCCGCCGCATCACCGTCAACCTGGCCCCGGCCGACCTGCCGAAGGATGGCGGGCGTTTCGACCTCGGCATCGCATTGGGCATCCTCGCCGCCAGCCAGCAGATCCCGGGCAGCGCCCTCGAAGGGCGCGAGTTTCTGGGCGAACTGGGACTGGACGGGACCCTGCGACCGGTCGGCGGGACGCTGGCCGCCGCACTGGCAGCCGCTAATGAGGCGCGCGAGCTGATCGTGAACCCCGAGGACGGGGCCGAGGCGGCACTGGCCAGCGCCGCGCGGGTGCGCACCGCCGACCACCTGATCGCGGTCTGCGCCGGGCTGCAGGGTCAAGGGGAGCTGGACGAGGGCCGACCCGTCGAAGCGGAACCGGATCGCTACCCCGACCTGGCCGATGTGCGCGGTCAGCACCAGGCACGTCGCGCACTGGAGATCGCGGCCGCGGGTGGCCACCACCTGTTAATGGTCGGCCCGCCCGGCAGCGGCAAGTCCATGCTGGCCGCACGCATACCGGGCATCCTGCCACCGATGTCCGAGGCGGAAGCACTGGAGACCGCCGCGATCCACAGTCTGCGCGACACCGGCCACCTGCAGCGCGACTGGCGCGCCCGACCGTTCCGCTCGCCCCACCACACGGCCTCGGGGGTCGCACTGGTCGGTGGTGGCTCCACACCACGCCCGGGCGAGATCTCGCTGGCGCATCACGGCGTGCTGTTTCTGGACGAGCTGACCGAATTCCAGCGCAGTGTGCTCGATGTCCTGCGCGAGCCGCTTGAGACCGGGACGATTCATATCGCCCGAGCCGCCCGGCAGGCCGAGTTTCCCGCCCGGTTCCAGCTGGTAGCGGCGATGAACCCCTGTCCACAGGGCTTCGACTGCGACCTCGGGGCGCGCTGCCAGTGCTCCCCGGAACAGATGGCGCGCCACCGGCGACGCCTGTCCGCGCCGCTACTGGACCGCATCGACCTGGCGATCGAGGTCCCGCGCATCCCGCCGCCCGAACTGGCCTCGCATGGCGAACCCGGCGAAGACTCCAGGACCGTCGCGCAACGCGTCGCCCTGGCGCAGGAACGCCAACGGCAACGCCAGGGCTCCCTCAATCGCGAACTGGCGGGCCAGATGCTGGACCAGCACGCCACCCTGGAGGCAGGCGATCGCGCCCTGCTGGACCGCGCTGCGGAGCGCTTTCGCCTGTCGGCACGCGCCTACCACCGCATCCTGCGCCTCGCGCGGACGATCGCCGACCTCGAACCCAGCGACCCGATCACGACCGGTCACCTGACCGAGGCGCTCAGCTATCGCGCGCTGGATCACTGGCGCACCCAGTAACCAGGCAAAGAAAAGGCCCGCACGGCAGCTGCCGACGCGGGCCTTGAGATCGGATCGAAACCGATCAGTCTTCGAAGGTCGCGACGTACACCGCCAGGTCGGCAATGTCCTGGTCCGACAGGCGGGCCGCATTCGGCGCCATCAGGGCCGTGCGGTCACCCACGGTCTCGCCGGCACGGTAGCGCACGAGCTTGTCGGCGGTGTACTCGGCGGTCTGGCCGGCAATCTTCGGGAACGCGGGGGAACCCTGACCCTGGGCACCATGGCAAGCGATGCAGGTGCTGTACAGGGACTCGCCACGACTCACGTCACCGGTATCCAGGGCAATCCCTTCCAGTGCTTCGTCGTCCTCGACAGCGGCATCGTCATCTTCGGTCACGGCCTCGCCGTTACCGTTTTCGTCACCATTGCCGTTCTCATCGCCGTTGGCGTCTTCGGGCTCCCAGCCGTGATCAATACCGGCTTCGTCCAGCATGTAGACCACCACCAGCTTCACTTCCTCGTCACTCAGGCTGGAATCACCGCCGCGAGCCGGCATCGCACCTATGCCGTTGATGGAGTTGTCGAACACCTCGTCCAGGCTGCGCTCGTCGAGGCGGGCGGCCCAGGCGTCGGAGTCGCCCTTGATCGGGGCATCGGAGGCCCCGGTGTCGTGACAGGCCGCACAGACATTGCTGTAGATGTCACCCGGACTCAGGTCGGCGGTCTCTTCCTCCATATCGACCGGACCGGAGGCCACGCGACCGATCGGCTGGATGCGTTCGACGATCCGATCGCGCTCGGCCTCACTGGGCTCGCCTAGCTGGAGCCCTCCCATGAAGTTCGCCAACTGGATCAACAGGTAGATCACAGTGGCGAGCAGCGCCACGGATGCGATGAACATCAACACCTTGTTACCGGTGTCCATCTTGATCGGTTGATTCGCCACTTGCTCTCCCTCCGAAAGGTGCGGGCCGCGCGCGGCCGTAATGGTTCCTAGCCCAAGTATTCCCACGCGCCAGGCGCGCAAATCGGGCGCCGAGTATAGGGCATCGTCCCTCTCGAGACCACAAACCCAGTAGGGCAGTCAAAAATGCGCTGGACGGACCCGCTCAGCGCCCCGTATCATTACTCGTCTTGCGCCCGTAGCTCAGCTGGATAGAGCGCTGCCCTCCGGAGGCAGAGGTCAGAGGTTCGAATCCTCTCGGGCGCGCCATCATAAAGAAGAAGGGCCCCTAGCGGGCCCTTCTTCTTTATGGGGGTGTGCCCCGAGGGCCCGATGAGAACCTCCGTTCGAGCCGAGGCCCGCGCAGCGGGCCGACGCGCGGTACCGCCGCAGGCGGTGCCGGCCCGAAGGGCCAAGCGACCGCAGGTCGCGCAGCCATCCTCTCGGGCGCGACGTTTAAACGCCCTCGGAGCCAACCCCGCGAACCTCCGTTCGAATCGAGGCCCGCATCGCGGGCCGACATCGCGGCACCGCCAACCGGCGGTGCCGGTCCGAAGGACCGAGCCGCCAAAGGCGGCGAAGCCATCCTCTCGGGCGCGAAGCACGAACACCCAGGAAGCCAGCCCCATGCCTCCGTTCGAGCCGAGGCCCGCGCAGCGGGCCGACGCGCGGTACCGCCGCAGGCGGTGCCAGCCCGAAGGGCCAAGCGACCGCAGGTCGCGCAGCCATCCTCTCGGGCGCGCCGCCCGAACACCCCCGAGCCCAACGCCGCGCCCCCGTCGAATCAAGGCCTGCGCAGCGGCACGGCATCGCAAGTCACCCCCTCGGCGACAGCCTCGGGGCGTTCGCCGGCGCGAAGCCGTGCTTCGCGAAACCCCGGCTCACCCTCTCGGGCGCAACATCAGTTCCGCTTCCAACATGTCCTGGCCCGACCAGCGCGGCGATCCGGCATCCTGACCGGCAAATGCCGCCACTCCCTTGATCCAGATCAAATCGAAGCCCCGGCAGCAGCGCTAGCTTGAAGGTGACCACTGCAACCGGGAGTGCGTGATGTTGACTGAAATCATGTTTCAATCGCCCATCGGGATCCTGACGATCCTGACCCTGGTGGGCATCGTGGCGTTCTTCGTGTATGTCGGCTACTTCATCCTTCATGGCATGCACGAGGACGACAAGGCGAAATAACCCGCCTTGGGGAAACCAGGCACCATAAAAAAACGGGCCAGCATGCTGGCCCGTTTTAGTTGGGTATTCCCTGACGAGACCCTCGGTGGTCACCCGGCAACTGCGCCCGGCAACCGCCGAAGGCCGGCCGACATCAGGAGCCGGAGCCCCCGGGGGTATCCCCCAGCTCCCAGCGGCGCGCGTCAGTCGGGTCCGTGACCGGCGCGACCGAGGTACGGCCGCGAGCGGGCTCGGCCAGGGAGTTGGTGCAGGTCTGGGCACCGTGGTACAGGCGCACGACGTGCTTGGCCTCGGCGAAGAACAGCCACCGCTCCATGCCGATACCGATCAGGCTCGAGACAGCGGCCAGCCAGGCGATGCCGGCCGGGGCGCCCGACAGGATCGACGCGAACACCAGGACCGGGGCCACAAAGCCGAGCAGGAAGACGCCCATCTTCACGTTGTCGATGGTGTCCTTGCGCGGGTCGTAGCCGAACTCGTCGGTCAGGAAGGTGCCGGCGGTGTGGCCGGTATCCAGCAGGCGCACGGTCGCACGGTTGAAGGTGGTGGCGGTATTGATCGTCGGGCCATTCACGCGCGAGATCCAGAAGTAGTAGATCGCCTTCAGCACGGCGGCAGCAACCAGCGCGACCATCGCGACACCCGCATGCATCGCCGTGGCATTGCCGAACACGGTGGCAATGGCGGCAAACAGCGTGGTGCCGGTCGCGATGCCCAGCATGATGTAGTTGGCCGGGGTCAGCGCGGTGTTCCACTGGCGGATGGTCTTCAGACAACCGTAGATCATCCCCGTGGAGAACAGGGTGATCACGGCCAGCACGGCGGCGATCACGCCGGCCAGCGCCGGCAACGGCCCGATGGCCGCGCCCTGCAGCAGGACGCCCAGGCCATAGATCCCGGCGAAGGGATAGAACAGCACCGCGAACACGGCCTCGCGCGACAGCCAGGAGGTCTTGAAGCGCATGAACGAGCGCCAGGCGTTCTTCTTGTTCGCCAGGTGGCCGGTGGAGAGCATCAGCCCCAGGGTGATCATCCCCAGCGAGACCGCGCCGTGTGCCAGCAGCTCGCCGTGGCTCATGGCCGGACCGATGCCCGCGAGGTGGAAGGCCGCCAGCAGGATGAACAGGCCGTAGCCCGCACCGGAGATGACGGTAAACAGGATGACGGAAAATGCCGGATGCATATGAATTCTCCCGATCGGGCCGCGCCTAGCGCGCGACCATCTTGTTGACCCAGTCCTTCACCGAGCTGACCAGACGGTTGGCCCGCACGTCGTCGATGGGGATGGGACGGGTGATACGCGGGGGCAGATAGGTGTTGACTGGCTTGTAGCCCAGCTCCGGCATCTGCTTCACGCCGCCACGCTCGCGCACCAGGCGGCTGACCTCGGAGTTGTCGTCGTCGAAGTCACCGAAGAACCGGGCATGGGCCGGGCAGGTGATCACGCAGGCCGGCTGGCGTTCTTCCGGCGGCAGGGCCTCGTCGTAGATGCGGTCCACGCACAGCGTGCACTTCTTCATCACGCCGTCTTCGCGGTCCAGCTCGCGCGCACCGTAGGGGCAGGCCCAGGCACAGTAGTTACAGCCCATGCACTTGTCCTGGTCGACCAGCACGATGCCGTCTTCCGGACGCTTGTAGGAAGCGCCGGTCGGGCAGACATTCACGCAGTCGGCATACTGGCAGTGCATGCAGGACATCGGGATGTTGACGGTCTTGTTGTTGGGGTAGTCCCCGACCTCGTAGTGGCGCACGCGGTTGAACCAGACGCCGCTCGGGTCCTCGCCGTACGGGCGATAGTCGGTCAGCGCACCGGTGGTGCCGCTGGTGTTCCACTGCTTGCAGGCCACCGCACAGGCGTGACAGCCCACGCAGGTGTCCATGTCGATTACGAGTCCAAGTCGCATACAACTACTCCTCAAATTTCCTCGGGCCGCCGGCCGGGGCCGGCGGCATGGCCCGGATCCGTGATGCCTAGCGGTCTTCGTCCAGCGAGCCGCGGGTCAGCACGTCACGGATGGAACGATTCAGGTGCACCGGCTTGTGCGCGGCGTAGCGCAGCTGATCCGGGGCCTCGGACATGCCGGGGGCCGGCTTGACCGTGTCGAAGTCGGGCCAGGTGCTGGCCTCTTCCGGATCGGCCGGAGTGATCTTGACCTTCAGGTCGTACCACGCGGCCTGGCCGGTTACTGGGTCGGAGTTGGTGATGTTGTCCACCGGATCGCCCTTCTTCGGCAGCAGCTCGCTGATCAGGTGGTTCATCAGGAAGCCCTTGTTGGACTCGTTCGCGTCCGGCTTCAGGCCCCAGGCGCCCTTCTGCTTGCCGATCGCGTTCCAGGTCCAGACGGTGCTCGGCTCGCAGCCCTCGATCAGCTTGACCTGCACACGGACCTTGCCGTTGTGCGATTCCATCCACACCCAGGACAGGTCCTCGATGCCCATGGACTCGGCCTTGCCGCGGTTCATGTACAGGTAGTTCTGGGCGCAGATCTGACGCAGCCAGGCGTTCTGAGAGTCCCAGGAGTGGTACATGAACATCGGGCGCTGGTTGACCGCGTAGAACGGGTACTCGTCCTCGTCGATACGGGTCTGCTCCAGCGGCTTGTGCCAGATCGGCAGCGGATCGAAGAACTGGGTCAGGCGATCCTTGTGCTCCTGCTTGGTCGGCTGCGGACCGTCATACAGGCCCTGGCCGGCCAGCTTGAAGCGCTGCTGGGTCTCGGAATAGAGCTCGATCGTGATCGGATCGGTCTTGCCCACCCAGCCGGCGTGCTTGGCCAGCTCCAGGTACTCCTTGTTCGCGTAGCGGTAGAACTGCTGGTTCGGCGCCAGGTGATGCACGAAGAACCCCTGGTTCTCGATGTACGCCTCCCACTGCTTCGGGTTCGGCTCGCCACGCAGATGGCTCTTGCCGTCCTTGCCGCGGTAGCCGGACAAAAAGCCGATCCCCGGCTCCTTCTCGAAGTTGACGATGAAGTCCTTGTAATCGTCGAACTTGCGGCTGCCGTCGTCGTTGGTGAACGCCGGGAACTTCAGACGACCGGCCAGCTCGACCATGACCTCCTGCCAGGGACGCACGTCGCGGTCGACCTCGAGGATCGGGTGGCGGATGGAGTCCGCCGCCGCGGCCGGCTCGGAGATCGGGCGGTCCAGCATGGAGATCGTGTCGTAACGCTCCAGATAAGTCGTGTCCGGGAGCACCAGATCGGCAAAGTTGACCGTCTCCGAGTGGAACGCGTCCGCGACCACCAGGAACGGGATCTTGTACTCGCCGCTGTCGTCCTTCGCCCGCAGCATGTCCATCACCTCGGCGGTATTCATCGAGGAGTTCCAGGACATGTTCGCCATGAAGAAGATCAGCGTGTCGATCGGGTAGGGATCGCCGTTGACCGCGTTGGTCACCACCATGTGCATCAGGCCATGGTTGGAGATCGGAGCATCCCAAGAGAAGGCCTTGTCGATGCGCAGCGGGTTGCCGTCGTCATCGATGACCAGGTCCTCCGGCGCGGTCGGGAAACCGAGCGGCGGGCTCTTCAGCGGGGTGTTCGGCGCGCATTCCTTGGCCGGCTTGATGCCCGGCGGGACGTGCTTGGGGTACGGCGGCTTGGCCAGGTGACCACCAGGGCAGTCCACCGAGCCCAGCATGATCTGCAGCAGATGGATCGCGCGGCAGGTCTGGAAGCCGTTGGAGTGCGCGGAGATGCCGCGCATCGCGTGCATGGAGACCGGACGGCCGAACACCTTGTCGTGCTTGCGGCCCCAGGAGTCGGTCCACTCGATGTCGAGCTCGATCGTCTCCTTGAACGCGACGTGCGCCATCTCCAGCGCCAGACGCTCGGTCTGGTCGGCCGGCACGCCAGTGATCTTGGCGGTATTTTCCGGGGAATACTCCTCCGACAGATAGCGCTCGGCCAGCAGCGTCATCACGGTCTTGACCGGGCGGCCATCGGGCGCGGTGTACTCGCCGAACAGCGCCGGCTTGATATCGACCTGGGTGCCGTCGACGAACGCTTCCTGCTCCAGTTCCCAGACCAGCGGGTTGCCGGCCTCGTCACGCAGGATCAGGCCATCGCCCTTCTGCCCCGGGGTCTGCACGACCAGCTGGGTGGCGTTGGTGTAGCGCACCAGGAAATCCCAGTCGAACTGATCGTTCTTCAGCAGCACGTGCAGCATCGACAGCGCGAACAGGCCGTCGGTACCGGGCTTGATGCCCACCCACTCGTCGGCGATCGCCTGGTAGCCGGTGCGCACCGGGTTGATGGCGACAAACTTGCCGCCGCGGCGCTTGAGCTTCTCCAGCCCGATCTTGATCGGGTTGGAGGCATGGTCTTCCGCCACGCCCCAGAGCATGTGGTACTTGGTGCGGTCCCAGTCGGGATCGCCGAACTCCCAGAAGGCGAAACCGGTGGTGTACAGGCCGCCGGTGGCCATGTTGACCGAGCAGAAGCCACCGTGGGCCGCCCAGTTATAGGTGCCGAACTGGGTCGCCCACAGGCCGGTCAGGGCCTGCATCTGGTCACGGCCGGTAAAGAACGCCAGCTTGCGCGGGTCGGTCTCGCGGATCTTCTGCAGACGCGTGGACAGCATGTCCAGGGCCTCGTCCCAGGAGATCGGCTCGAACTCGCCGGCGCCGCGCTCGGTACCCGGCTTGCGGCGCATCGGCTGGTGCAGGCGCGCCGGGGACTGTTGCTTCATGATGCCGGCGTTGCCCTTGGCACACAGCACACCCTTGTTGATCGGGTGGTGCCGGTTGCCCTGGATATAACGGACCTTGTTGTTCTGGACCGTAACCTTGATGCCGCAGCGGCAGGCACACATGTAGCAGGTGGTGTACTTGATCTCCTGCTCGCTGTGGTTCTCGAACTCGGGTAAGGCACTCATTCAGGCGACCCCATAGATTATGGTTTGCTTATTCACGCTGGGCATATTGGCCATAAAGAAGCCTTTTGGCTAACGAAAAGTTCTTATCTAGGAATAAGCAGAAATAATCTACGAGAGAATTTATTTATTGCCGCATCGAATCTGGGGCCTTGTTGTGGCAATCACGGAAAAGTGGTCTACGATGTGTACCATGAAACATATCGCCCCCAGCGGCAGGACGGGACACCGTATGCAACACGCCCTCAAGGACGAGAACGCCCTGGTCGACGCCTTCGGCCGCCGCATCGAATATGTCCGTCTCTCAGTTACCGACCGCTGCGATCTGCGCTGCTTCTACTGCATGCCCAAGGGCTTTCGTGACTTCGAGGAGCCGGAGCACTGGCTGAGCTTCGAGGAGATCGAGCGCGTGATGGGGGCCTTCGGGCGACTCGGCACCCGCCGCGTGCGCCTGACCGGCGGCGAGCCGCTGGTGCGCAAGAACCTCCCGGATCTGGCCGCGCGCCTGAACGCCCTGCCCGGCATCGACGACATCTCGCTGTCCACGAATGCCAC
Organism: Thioalkalivibrio sp. K90mix; assembly: GCF_000025545.1. Lineage (NCBI taxonomy): Bacteria > Pseudomonadati > Pseudomonadota > Gammaproteobacteria > Chromatiales > Ectothiorhodospiraceae > Thioalkalivibrio > Thioalkalivibrio sp. K90mix. Next base: position 147,696 of record NC_013889.1, on the reverse strand, counting down.
GCGCATGGCGCGCCATGCCCAGGAGCTGAAGGACGCCGGCGTGGCCCGCATCAACGTCAGCCTCGACTCGCTCAAACCCGAGGTCTTCAAGGAGATCACCGGCGGCAAGCTGGAGAAGGTGCTGGACGGCCTGATGGCCTCCAAGGCCGCCGGGCTCGACCCAATCAAGATCAACATGGTGGTGATGGGCGGGATCAACGAGCCGGAGGTCGAGGACATGGTCGACTTCTGCATCGAACACGGCTTCACTCTGCGCTTCATCGAGACCATGCCGATGGGCGACACTGGCCGCGAGGCAAAAGAGGGTCACTACGTGAACCTGCAGGACGTGCGCGCCCGTCTGGAGCAGCGCTACAACCTCGTCCCCGGCGTGATGCCCGGCGGCGGCCCGGCGCGCTACATGCAGATCCCGGATACCGACGTGCGCATCGGCTTCATCACCCCGATCTCGCAGCACTTCTGCGACACCTGCAATCGCGTGCGCCTGTCGGTGGACGGCACTATCTACACCTGCCTGGGCAACGAACACAGCCTGAACCTGCGCCCCTACCTGCGCGAAGGCTGCAGCGACTCGGAGCTGGAAGACCTGGTAATCCAGGCGATCAACCTGAAACCCGAGCGTCACGAGTTCTCGGAACGCCCGGAGAAGGTCATGCGCTTCATGTCCATGACCGGCGGATGACACCACCGCAAGGCTTGCTAACAAGAAAGGCCCGTCCAGCGAGACGGGCCTTTCTTGTTAGGGGGGCCGCTTTATTAGGGCCAGGGCTTGCCGCCTCTGCAGCTAACCGAGCAACCCGCGCAGAATGAAGAAGAACACGATGGCCAGGATCGCCCCGGCCGGCAGGGTCACGATCCAGGACATGAAGATCATGCGCACCAGGCGCAGGTCGATCGCGGCGATCCCGCGCGCCATGCCGACACCCAGGATCGCCCCCACCAGCGTATGGGTGGTGGAGATTGGCAGCCCGGTACCGGAGGCCAGTACGACGGTCGCAGCCGCCGCCGCGGTGGCCGCGTAACCGCGGCTGGGCGTCAGCTGGGTGATGCCGGTGCCGACCGTGGCGATCACCTTGTGGCCATAGGTAAACAGCCCGAACACGATCCCGAAGCCGCCCAGCAGCAGGACCCACATCGGCACCACGGTCTCCGGGTCCACCTCGCCAGTCTGGATCACGTCCACCACCGCGGCCAGCGGCCCGACCGCGTTCGCGACATCGTTGGAGCCCAGCGCGAAGGCCATCGCACAACCGGTGACGACCATCATCACGCCGAAGACCTTCTCGACATCGCTGAAGTGCGAGCCGTGGGCTTGCAAGGAGGCCTCCTCGAAACGCAGGCGCCGGATCGCGAAGAGTCCGACCACCACCACCGCCACGCTGATCAGTACGGCGAAGCTGTAGGCCTGGGCGGTAGTGAGGTCCAGCCCGACGTGCGTCAGCCCCTTGAACATCGTGACCAGCGCGGTCACGAAGGCCGTCAGAAAGATATACAGCGGCGCCCAGCGCTTGGCGTTCTTCAGCGGGTCGACGGTGTCGAGGATCAGCAACTGGATGCTGCGGAACAGCGCGAAGGCGATCATCCCGCCGATCATCGGGGACAGCACCCAGGAGATCGCGATGGTCCCGACGCGCTCCCAGCGCACCACTTCAAATCCGAGGCCCACCACCGCAAAGCCGATGATCGCGCCGATGATGGAGTGCGTGGTGGAGACCGGCCAGCCGAAATAGGAAGCGGTCAATAGCCAGGTGCCCGCCGCCGCCAGCGCCGCGAGCATGCCGTAGACCAGCAGCGAAGGACTGTCCGCGAGCAGTGCCGAGTCCACCATCCCGCTGCGGATGGTCTGCGTCACCTCGCCGCCCGCCAGCCACGCCCCGGCAAACACGAACACCGCGGCCACAAAGACCGCCTGGCGAATGTTGAGGGCCCGCGAGCCGACCGAGGTACCCATTGCGTTGGCGACATCGTTGGCGCCAATACCCCAGGCCATGAAGAGCCCGAAGATGACTGCAAGGCCGAGCAACAGGGTGCCGTATTCCATGCGGTCCTCGGTACGTGGTGCGAGTGGTTACTTGGCCAGCATCAGCTGCAGGCGGCTGCCCACGCGCTGGGCCAGATCGGCCAGCTCGCCTATGGAATCAATCACGCGATACATGAAGATCACGTTCACCGGGGGCAGCTCCGCCTCCTGGGCAAACAGGATCTCGCGTACCTCGCGCTGGGCCTCGTCGGATTCGTGCTCGATCTGGTCCAGCTCGGTCAGGATGTCGTTGACCACCTCGACCTCGTGTCCGCGAAAGCCCGCCTCGACCAGCTCGTCCAGCTCGTTGACCGCGCGCCCGGCCTGATTGACCGCATCCACACTGCGATCCAGAAAGCGCTGCAATGGACCCTGCATATTGGCCGGGAACTGCATCTGGCGGCCCAGCATCAGCCCCGCGATGTCCTTGGCCATGTTTGCGATGCGGTCCTGGATCAGCAGGGTGTCGAGCACGTCGCGGCGCGACATCGCCAGCATCATGCCCTTGGGCAGGTGCAGCCGCAGGTCCTTCTTCAGGCGGTCGGCTTCGTGCTCGAGCTTGACGATCTTCTTCTGCTGAACGCGCGCGGTGTCCCAGTCGTCCCGGGCCATGGCCTCGATGAACGGCGGGAGCTCGGCGATGCAGGCGCGCACCTTCTCCATGTGCGCCTGCAGGGGGCGCACCGGCGAACGGCCAAACAGTTCGAAGACGAAGTTCTTGGGGCTCATGGCGGCGCGAAGAATGTCACAAAGGCGCAATGTACCGCAAAACAACCCTCGATACCCTGTCGCCTGCAGGCGAATGTGTGCCGCGTGCGCTACAATCGTGGCCCAGAGCTGGGGGTGCCCGTACCACATGTCGGGCTGAGAGAGTCCCCTTGAACCTGAACCGGTTAACACCGGCGGAGGGAAGCTCGGTCAACGGTCTGCTGTACCTGGGGTTCCTGCCCCCGCGATCGCCCTGCCCGCGCTCCCTTCGCCCCACGCGTCAGCAGAGGTCCGATCATGAGCGCCATCCCCGAGTCGTTTGCCCGCAAGACCGCCGAGGTCTCCGCGGAGGTCACCCGCCCGTTCCCGAACTCCGAGAAGCGTTACGTCGAGGGTTCGCGCGCGGACATCCGCGTGCCGTATCGCGAGGTCGCGCAGACGCCGACGATGACCTCCGGCACCCCCGAAGAGAACCCGCCGATCCCGGTCTACGACACCTCCGGCCCCTACACCGACCCCGACGCAAGCATCGACCTGCACCGGGGGCTGGCGGACCTGCGCGGCCCCTGGATCGACGAACGCGCGGACACCGAGTGGCTGGACGGCCCGAGCTCCGAGTACGGCCGCGCCCGCGCCGCCGATCCGGAACTGGCCAGCCTGCGCTTCGGGCACATCCGCCCGCCGCGCCGCGCGCAGGCCGGCGCGAACGTCTCGCAGATGCACTACGCCCGGAAGGGCATCATCACCCCGGAGATGGAGTACGTCGCGATCCGCGAGAACAACCGCCTGCAGGAGCTGCGCGCCGACCCGCGCTACCAGAAGCTGCTGCGCCAGCACGCCGGCGAGTCGTTCGGCGCCTCCATCCCGGATGAAATCACCCCCGAGTTCGTGCGTGACGAGATTGCCCGCGGTCGCGCGATCATCCCCGCCAACATCAACCACCCCGAGCTCGAGCCGATGATCATCGGCCGCAACTTCCGGGTGAAGGTGAACACCAACATCGGCAACTCCGCGGTCACCTCCTCGATCGAGGAGGAGGTAGAAAAGCTTGTCTGGTCCGCGCGCTGGGGCGGCGACACCCTGATGGACCTGTCCACCGGCAAGAACATCCACGAGACCCGCGAGTGGATCCTGCGCAACTCGCCGGTACCGATCGGCACCGTGCCGATCTACCAGGCGCTGGAGAAGGTCGACGGCAAGCCCGAGGACCTGACCTGGGAGCTGTTCCGCGACACCCTGATCGAGCAGGCCGAGCAGGGCGTGGATTACTTCACCATCCACGCCGGCGTGCGGTTGCAGTACGTGCCGCTGACTGCTGACCGCGTGACCGGCATCGTCTCCCGCGGCGGTTCGATCATGGCCAAGTGGTGCCTGGCGCATCACCAGGAGAACTTCCTCTACACCCACTTTGACGAGATCTGCGAGATCATGAAGGCCTTCGACGTCTCGTTCTCGCTGGGGGACGGCCTGCGCCCCGGCTGCCTGGCCGATGCCAACGACGCCGCCCAGTTCGGCGAGCTGGAGACCCTGGGCGAGCTGACGCAGAAGGCCTGGGCGCACGACGTGCAGGTGATGATCGAGGGCCCCGGCCACGTCCCGCTGCAGAAGGTGAAGGAGAACGTCGACAAGGAGCTGGAGGACTGCTTCGAGGCGCCGTTCTACACCCTTGGCCCGCTGGTGACCGACATCGCCCCGGCCTACGACCACATCACCTCCGGTATCGGCGCGGCCAACATCGGCTGGTACGGCACCGCGATGCTCTGCTACGTGACGCCGAAAGAACATCTGGGCCTGCCCAACAAGCAGGACGTGCGCGACGGCATCATCACCTACAAGATCGCCGCCCACGCCGCCGACCTGGCCAAGGGCTTCCCCGGCGCGCAGCTGCAGGACAACGCCCTGTCCAAGGCACGCTTCGAGTTCCGCTGGGAGGACCAGTTCAACCTGGCACTGGACCCGGAGCGCGCGCGCGAATTCCACGACGAGACCCTGCCGAAGGAGGCGCACAAGGTCGCCCACTTCTGCTCCATGTGCGGCCCGAACTTCTGCTCCATGAAGATCACCCAGGACGTGCGCGACTATGCCGCGGCCCAGGGCATCAGCGCTGACGAGGCCCTGCAGAAGGGCATGCAGGAGAAGGCGGTGGAATTCGTCGAGAAGGGCGCGGAGATCTACCGCAAGACCTGAGGCCCCAACAACGAAACCCGGGTGGCAGCCCGGGACACGCTGATTCAATCGCAATAGGCGATCATGGCGGCGTTATCGGCTGACGGGGAGGCGGGTTCTGTGACGAGCCACTAACCGATCGCTCGCCCCGCGCAGAATGGACGTCTACGCTTGTTGTACTGCGCCCGGCACAAGTACCGCCAGGAGGACCACGGCATCGCGACCGCCAGCCGCTATCGCAGCGCCAGCGCCCTCGCCGCGTTGCTGGCCGCCTGTCAGATTGGGGCGGCCACAGCCCGAGACGACGGAGCGGCCGTACAGCAGCGGCCAGACATCTCGGTCTTCGCCTATGGCGCTCGCTGGACCGACACCCGCTTCGTCGAGATCCTCCAGTTCCAGACCGCGATGCAGGACTCGCACCTGGCGGCCGCGGGCATCTCTCGCCGCCTCCACCGCTTCAGTGACCATCTGCATCTCGAAGGCGAGATCAGTGTCGCCCGGCACTGGGGTCAGCAGGATCACTTCGAACTAAACGCGGCCGCCAACCTGCGCTGGACCCGCTTCCCCTGGGACCAACTGGTGGACACCTCGGCCGCTTGGGGCATCGGCCCCTCGCGTGCCTTCGGCGATCCGGTCATCGAGGATCGCCGCCCCAGCCGCACCCAGGCGTTCATGATGGCCGAAGTCACCTTCGCGCCGTCCGCGTCACGAGACAGTTCATGGGAGGCCTTCCTCCGTATCCATCACCGCTCCGGCGTCTTTGGTGTGGTCAGCGATGCCAGCGGTTCCAATTTCATCGGCACCGGTGTCCGCTTTCACTTCGGCCCTCGATAACACGCTAACCGGCCACACCAGCGGCCGTCGGAAAACCACTACTGTGCCCTTGTCCGGGCTCAACGCACCTCGATGCGGTTGCGGCCGTTCTTCTTGGCCGCGTACAGGGCCTGGTCGGCCCGGTCGAAGGTATCGACCCGGCGCTCGCCCGGGCGGTATTCGGTCACACCGAAGCTCGCGGTGCGCCGCCCGACGGCGTCAAAGTCAAAGGCGTTGATCCGGGCCTGCAGGTCGCGGGCCGCCGCCTGCGCCTGCTCGGCGTCGGTCTGTGGCAGCAGCACGAAGAATTCCTCGCCGCCAATACGCCCAATGGCATCCACCTTGCGCAGGTTCTGGCGCAGAAGCTCGGCGAACTGTTTGAGGACCGTGTCACCGGTCCTGTGGCCCCAGGTATCGTTCACGGCCTTGAAGTAGTCGATGTCGATCAGGATCACAGAAAATGGCTGGCCATAGCGCTCGGTGCGCGCACACTCCTCCTCGAACAACTGCTCGATATGCGCACGATTCGACAATGAGGTCAGCTCGTCGACCTGCGCCGAATGCGCCAGCTCCCGTTGCTGCAGGAAGGTAAGTTTCAGGGCCCGTTCCAGCACGAAGGCACTCAGGCAACCAAACGAAAACGCCGCCAGCACCCACAGCAGGTGCAGCTGTAGCAAGCCGGTCTCCAGGGTCTGGAGGAGACTGGCCGCCACGACCAGCACCACGATCCCGGTAGCGGCCAGTGCGGCCTGACGCAGGGCCAGGCCCGAGATCGCAAAGGTCCACATGATGCTCAGATAGATCTCGGGGGCGAACACCAGAAACTGTGGCGAACCGGCATTCAGGTAGAGGTTGGCGGCATTCGCGACCACTGGCGCGATAATCAGCAAGGCCCACATCGGACGCTGGAGCGACGCGCGGAAAGTCATCGCCGCCACGGCCAGCAACATGCCGGGCACCAGCAAGCCATGGGCCAGCAGCCGCTGGCCCGACGCATCGACGGCTACCGTCTGCTCGATGGCGGCATACAACAGATATAGCGCAGCGGTCAGAAACGCGATGTAGCGCACCTGCGGAATGCGCGTGGCACGCAGCCAGGCCGCAAACCCTCGCCGTGTGTCCTCGCCCTCCGCGTATAGCGGATCCATCCGTCCCCGCAGTCGCCTTGCTATATCCAAGATCCTGTTCCTTGCTTGCCAGGGTCGGCCGTTATGACCCCGGCTTGCGGAAGCCGTTCCGGGCGGGAGATGGCCCTGCGGTTACTGCATGTGTTCGCCCATGGCGCCGAGGCCCATCATGCCAGCGCCAATGCCGAACAGCATGCCGACGATCATCAGGGCCAGGTAGATCAGCAGCAGCACGCCGAAGATGGTGAAGTAGATGCGCAGTCGGCTCAGCGCGTACTTGATCTCCAGCGGGTCGGCGCTGTCGAAGGCGCGCTGCGAGGCGCCCGCCGCCTGCATCAGCACCACCCCGGCCCAGATCGGGATCCAGGCAATCAGGATGCCGACAATGGACAGGGCAGTGAGCACGCCCGAGATGACCAGCATGATACCGATCAGCTGCATCCAGAACTTGCCGCGCACCAGTGGTTCGATCAGTTCGCGAAGCTGCGGGTTGCCTGTCGATTCTGCTTCCATGCGAATACTCCTGTCCGTTGGGTTGGGAACGGTTCCGAGCATAGCAGCCTGACCGGGGCACCGTGCATTGTTCGCCATTGGGGCGAAAGGCATACTCGGGCGGTACACCGCAGCTGCGCAATGGAGGCCGCATGAGCGATCAGGGACGAGACAGTGAACGCGAGCGTAGTGGGCCGCAAGGGACCATGCTGTTCCAGGGCGCGACTTTGCCCGAGACGGAAGCCACCGCAGAGCAGTCGCGAACGCCCCCCGGTGGACACCCCGTCCTGGTGGGCGTCGCCGAACCCTTCCGCCAGCAACGCCTGACCCTCAAACCCGGCAAGCAGTCCGTCGGCCGACAGGGCGACAATGACATCGTGCTGCAGGAAGGCAGTGTCTCGTCGCAACACGCCTGGCTGGTCAACGACGGCGGGGCCTGCCGCGTGGTCAACCTTCTCTCGACGAACGGCACCTGGGTGAACGAGCGCAAGGTGCACGAGGCCACGCTGAATGACGGCGACCATGTCCGTTTCGGGCGCGCGGAGTTCATCTTCCGGCGCCGGGATGACGGCTCCGAGGCCGTGCCCGTCGGTGGCGTCCGGCGGTCCTCCTGGCGCTGGATCGGCGTGGCAGTGGCGATTCTGGTGCTCGCCGCGGTCGCGCGCATCCTGCTCGAAAACACCTGAACGAGCCGTCCGGCGTGCAGCGCATCGGTCGCTATGGCGTAGGCGAGGAGATCGGTCGCGGGGCGATGGCCGTAATCTATCGCGGCTTCGACCCGGAGATTCGCCGCGAACTTGCGATCAAGTGCCTGCAGGATGACTACGCACGCCGGCCCGAGTATCGCCGCCGGTTTCTGGTGGAGGCGCGCGCAGCCGGCACACTGACCCACCCGGGGATCGTGACGATCTTCGACGTCGGCGAATCCGGGGACCGCCCGTTTATCGCGATGGAACTGCTGGACGGGATTACGCTCGCCGCCTTCGCCGAGCAGTTCCGCCCGCTGCTATTGCGCAACGTACTCAAGATCGCGATCCAGCTGACCGAGGCGCTCGATTACGCCCACCGCAATGGTGTGGTGCATCGCGATATCAAGCCGGAGAACATCATCGTCACCAGCGCCACGGTGAACATCAAGGTGATGGACTTCGGCATCGCCCAGACCCTGAATGATCCTGCCTGGCGGGCCGATTCGGATGGCTACGTCGCCGGCTCGCCCCACTACATGGCTCCGGAACAGATTCGTGGCCTGTCCACCGACGCCCGCGCGGACCTCTACTCGGTGGGGGTCGTCCTGTATGAACTGCTCACCGGCTCGACACCCTTTCGCGGACACGAGGTCGAAGGGCTGCTGACCCGAGTGGTGCGCGACCCGCCACCGCCCTTGCGCCCGATCGTCCGGGATTGCCCCCCGGAGCTGATCGAGCTGGTCGAACGGCTGCTGGAGAAACAACCGGACCAGCGCTACCAGTCAGCCGGAGAGCTGCTAGTAGAGCTGCAACGGATCGACGAAGAGCGCATGGAACGCGAACGCGCCGGCGCCGGACGGCGGATCATCCCGCTGCGGTGGCGCTGGCCGGCAATCCTCGGAGCGACCGTGGCCATCACGCTGGCAGCCGCCGGCGCCCTGGTGCAGAAAAAACAGAACGAGGTGATCACGGACCTGGCCTTCGACTACGGGTCCACGCTGGCGCAGATCATCTCGGTGGAGAGCGCGGAGGACCTGCTGCTGGAGGACACCATCGCCGTACAGGGGCGGCTGCAGGACATGCAGGACAATCGCGAGATCGCGCTATTGAGCGTGGCGGACCACCAGGGGCGCGTGGTGGCGAGCAGCGATCGCGCATCGCTTGGCAGCCCATTTGAATCGCCCCCGGAGGAGCACCTGCTGACCCGTCGCGGGGGCCAGGCGATCTGGTCTCTGGAGGACCCGGACGGGCGCGAGATGTTCCTGTTCGAGGCACCCGTGCGCTTTCAGGAGATCGAGATCGGGCGGCTGCAGGTGGGCCTCTCGACCCGCTCGCTGCGTGCCGCCAATCAGACCACACTGCTGGCCCTGACGCTGCTCGCGTTGGTGACGTTGCTCGCCGTTTCGCTGGGTGCTTACGTACTCGCACGACGGCTGCAGGCGCCACTGGACACTCTGCGCGGGGCCCTCGATCAGATCGGACAAGGCCGGCTGGACACGCGCATCCGCGCCCGGCGACGCGATGATTTTGAACGGGTATATGCCGCCTACAACGCGATGGCGGACTCGCTGGAGGCGCGCATGAAGCAGCGCCCGGCACCCCAACAGCAAGCCCCGCAAGCGGAATCCGACAGCGAGCGGACGCTGATACTGGAGGAGGATACGGAGGCGGACCGCCCGGAACGGACGCCCCCCGCCTGAGCAAGCCGAGCCCCGGCTACAAGAGCTCGGTGTCGCCGTGCGAATAGGGTGGCGCGCAACTACACAGGATATGCAGCGGCTCGGTCCCGGTATTGCGGATGTTATGCGGGGTGCCGGGGTGGATGCAGACGGTATCCCCGACCGTCACCTCGAAGGTCTCCTCCCCGAGCCGCATCTCTCCGCGTCCGCGGGTGATGTGGTAGAGCTCCTCGGTCTGCGCATGGCGATGCAGGTGCGTGGTCGCACCCGGGGCGACCACTGCCTCGGCGAGGCTCTGGGCCGCATTGCCATGGGAATCCGGGTGCATCAGCTCGCGGATTTCGGAGCCGTCCTTGGTGTCATAGGCCGGGATGTCGTCGTAGCGCGTATACATGATCGGCCTCATGCCGGCTCGGGGACTTCCTCGAGCAACAGGCTGCAGCCACCCATTGCGGCGGGCTTGGGTACCCCCATCAATTCCAGCACCGTCGGGGCCACATCGGCCAGACCGCCGCCGGTACGCAGACGCCAGCGCTGCGAGTCGGTAATCATGCACATCACCGGGTAGATCGTGTGCTGGGTGTGCGGGTCGCCGGTCACCGGGTCGATGTACTCGTCGCAGTTGCCGTGGTCAGCGGTCACGATCACGGAATAACCCGCATCCTTCGCGGCATCCAGCACGCGTCCGACCTCGCGATCCAGCACCTCGACCGCCTGGAGCAGGGCCTCGCGCTTGGCCGTGTGGCCCACCATGTCGCCATTGGCAAAGTTCACCAGGATGAACCCGTAGCGCCCGCCTTCCATGGCTTTGATGGTCTCGTCGGCCACCTCAACCGCGCTCATCTCCGGCTGTTCGTCGTAGGTATCCACTGGCGGCGAGGGCACCATCACGCGCTGTTCTCCGGCGTAGGGCTCTTCCTTCCCGCCATTGAAGAAAAAGGTGACGTGGGCGTACTTCTCGGTCTCCGCGCAGTGGAACTGCGGGATACCGGCAGAGGCGATCGTGCTCCCCAGGGTGGTCGAGGGGCGCTCGGGCGGGAAGGCGATCGGCGACAGGAAGCGCGGGTCGTACTCGGTCAGACAGGTCTCGGCCACCGGGCGGAATTCACCACGGTCAAAGCCGTCGAAGTCGTCCAGACCCAGCGCGGCCGTCAGTTGACGCGGCCGGTCGTTGCGGAAGTTGAACAGCACGCAGACCGCGTCCTGCCCGAGCGGGGCACCGCCGTTGATGATGCGGGGATTGATGAACTCGTCGTCCTCGCCGGCGGCGTAGGCGGCCTCGATGGCCTCGCGCGCCGACCGTGCGGGCTCGCCCTCGGCGTAGGCAATCGCGCGGAAGGCCTTTTCGGTGCGGCTCCAGCGCTTGTCGCGATCCATGGCGTAATAACGACCGCATACCGTGGCAATGGCGCCGCCGGCGCTGGCCAGCTCCTCTTCCAGCGGGTCGAGGTAGTTGAGCGCGGAACGCGGGGCCGTGTCGCGACCGTCGGTGATCATGTGCACCATCGGCCGGGCGCCTTCGCGCTGGCAGATCTCGACCAGCGCGCGCAGGTGGCGGATATGCGAATGAACGCCACCATCGGACACCAGGCCAATCAGGTGCAGCGGCAGGTCATTATTCGCGGCCGCGCGGGCGGCACTGACCAGGGCGTCGTTCTCGTAAAAACTGCCATCGGCGATGGAGTCGTCGATGCGCACCAGATCCTGGTTGATCACGGTCCCCGCACCCAGGGTCAAATGGCCCACCTCGGAGTTGCCCATCTGGCCATCCGGCAGGCCAACGGCGCGGCCACAGGCATCCAGCGTGGTATGCGCATGGGTAGACAGGTACTCGTCAAGGCGCGGCGTGTTGGCCTCGGCGTAGGCGTTGTTCACCTTGGAGGGGTTTACTCCGACCCCGTCCATAACGATCAGCAGGACGGGGCGGCGGGGGGTCGGACGCGGGTCGGCCATCGCGGGTTCATTACCTGGGTCAATGGGTTATCCGGGCATTTTAGCAAGTTCCAATGCGCAGATGGACACCGCGGGGATCCAGTAGACGCTGGCGTGTGAAACAGTCAGCGTCTACCGGGAAACACCGATCAATGTTTCCTAGCGAAAACGCCCCTCGTCATAGTCTTCCTGCGAGGGCCCCTCGTCGGCCCGGGCATCGTCACGGGCAGGTTCCTGAGGCGTGTCATCTTGCGACAGATCGGTGCCTGGAGTTTCGTCCGTCTGCGATTCCGAGGACTTGCGCGCCTCTTTCTGGCGCTGGAGCTCGGCCTGTTCCGCCTCGATGCGGTCGAGTTCGGCATCCATCTCCTCGTCGGTCATCGGGGTGTAGCCCGCGCGCGCGGAGGCCGGGGTCTCCCGAGCCCCGGCGCTGGAGCTGGAGCTGGCCGCTCCAGCCGTGGCCGTGGCGGCTGCGGCCTTGCGGCTAGAGGTGCCAGACGCACCCTTGCCGCCACCACCAGGCCCACCGTCCGGGTCGTCGGGCCCATCGCCGGAGTCATCGCTCAGGTCATCGGGCTCATCGCCCCCTTGCGCGCGACGCTTCTCGGCCTTCTTGCGCTCCATGATGCGCGAGAGGATCAGGCCAATCTCGAACAGCAGCCACATCGGCAAGGCCAGCAGCGTCTGCGAGATGATATCCGGCGGCGTGAGCACCATGCCGATCAGGAACACCCCCACGATCACGTAGGGGCGCTTCTTGGCCAGCTTGTCGGGTGTGGTCGCCCCCAGCGAGACCAGAAGAATCGTCGCCACCGGCACCTCGAATGCGATGCCGAACGCGATGAACAGCATGATCACGAACGAGAGATAGCGCGAGATGTCGGTCATCACCGAGACCCCCTCGGGGGCGGTCGCGGTGAAGAAGGCGAAGATCAGCGGAAAAACCACGAAATACGCGAAGGCCATCCCGAGGTAGAACAGGATGGTGGACGAGGCCACCAGCGGAAGGGCCATGTTCTTTTCGTGGCTGTACAGCCCCGGCGCAACAAACGACCAGACCTGATAGAGCAGGTACGGGATGCTGATCACCACCGCCAACAGCAGGACCAGCTTGAACGGGATCAGGAACGGCGCGGCGACGTCGATCGCGATCATGCTGGTGCCTTCCGGCAGGTGCTGCATCAGCGGATCCGCCAGCCACGTGTATATCGGGTTGGCGAACGGGAACAGCACCAGGAACACCACCAGAATGGCGATGAACATCCTGAGGACACGATCACGCAGCTCGATCAGGTGCGTGAGCAGGGTTTCGGTGGCCTCCGGACTCGGTTCGACCTCCGGCTTGGTCTTGCTCATGAGTGCTTGTCGGGGGCCTGGTCGTCGTGAGTGGAGTCGCTTGACTGGTCCGGGGCGGCATCCTGGCGGTCCACGGACTCGGGGGTATCCGACTTCGCGGTGCGACGCGGGCGCACAGCCGGCTTCTTGCGCTTGGGTCGATCCGCCTCTCCAGCGCGTGCCTTGCGTTCGGCTTCCAGCGCCGGGTCGTCGGTCATCAGGTTGCCGTCTATACCCGAGCGGGTCGGCACCCGACGCACTTCAGCCTGCTCGGGATCGGCCTCGTCCTGGGCGTCGTCCGCATCCGCCGGGCGGCGCTCACGCACGGCCGGCTTCTTCGTCTGTTTATCCGTTGCAGCGCGCTTGTCGTCCAGGGCCTTCAGGTGGTCCTGCGTCAGGCCCTTGCGGGCGGCGGGCTTCCCCTCGATGTCCTCGCGCAGATCCTTTTCGGTTTCCTCGATGTCCTCGCGGAGATCCTTCTCGGTCTCCTCCATGGTGCCCTTGAGCTGACGGATCTCGCGCTCCTGGCTCTGGAGCATCTTGCGCAGCTCGTCGGTCTGTAGTTCCTGCTCGAAATCCGAACGCACGCTGTGCACGAAACGCCGGGTCTTGCCCACCCAGCGGCCGATCTCGCGCGCAAGGCCGGGCAGCCGCTCCGGTCCGACGACCAGGAGCGCGACCAGCACGATGATGATGATCTCCCAGAAACCGATGTCGAACATGCGCTAGCGCCGCCCGAGTCCGGCCGTTCCGCGCGGGGCGCGGATCAGGATTTCTTGTCCGACTGCGAGGTCTCGGTTTCCTGCTCCGAGCTGTTCTTCACCTCGCCGTCGACCACACGCCCCTTGTCGCCGGTCTGGTCCTCGACCTCAGGGGTCTCGCCATCCTGGCCTTCCGCGTTGTCATCCTGCTTGTTCTGGCCGTCCGGGTCCTTGACCGCCTGACGGAAGTTCTTCAGCGCGGAGCCGACGTCACCGCCCATGTTGCGCAGTTTCTTCGTGCCGAACAGCAGCACGACGATGAGCAGGATAATAAGAAGTTGCCAGATGCTGATGCCACCAATACCCATGGACTCTCTCCAAGATCATTCAACTTTGGGATAAGCCTGAACGGCGCCAGGCCCATAATCAATACGCAGCGTTTTATTTATCGTTTTTATCAGAGCGCTGCCCACTGGCCCGGCGCGCGGCCTTTTCCGCGATACCGGACAACCCGAAGCGCCGAGCCAGCTCGTCGAGGACGTCGTCGGGGTGGCGGCCCCGGGCCGCGAGCACAATCAGGCTATGAAACCACAGGTCCGCCATCTCCGACACCAGCGCGTCGCTGTCGTCGTTCTTGCCGGCGATAATGGTCTCCGCCGACTCCTCGCCGAGCTTCTTCAGCATTTCGTCGAGCCCCCGGGCGTGCAGCTTCGCCACGTAGGACTGCTCCGGGTCGGCCTGGCGCCGCTGTTCGATCACCTCGGCCAGCGCGCTCAGGAGTTCGGCACCCGCCCGGGCATCTGACGCACGCCCGGCCATCAGGCGGCCACCCCAGCGTCGTTCGGCCGTACGGGCACACCTGCCGCGGCCATCGCGTCCTTGGCCTCGCCCACCGTGTGCTGACCGAAATGGAAGATGCTGGCCGCCAGCACTGCGTCGGCATGGCCTTCGGTCACGCCCTCGACCAGGTGCTGCAACTCGCCCACGCCGCCGGAGGCAATGACCGGGATACCCACCGCATCGCTGACCGCCCGGGTCAGTTCCAGATCGAACCCGATCCGGGTGCCATCACGATCCATGCTGGTCAGCAGGATCTCGCCGGCCCCGAGGGACTCCATCCGCTGCGCCCACTCGACGACTTCCAGATCGGTCTCGCGGCGCCCACCGTGGGTGAACACCTCCCAGCGAGGGGACTCGCCTTCCGCGCTGACGCGCTTGGCGTCGATCGCCACCACGATGCACTGGCTGCCGACCCAGTCGGCCGCCTCGCGCACCAGCTCCGGGCGGTGCACGGCGGCGGTATTGATCGAGACCTTGTCGGCCCCGGCATTCAGCAGGCGGCGGATATCCTCCACCGCCCGCACGCCGCCACCCACGGTCAGCGGGATAAAGACCTCGCGCGCGACCTCCTCGACCACATGCAGGATGGTGTCGCGATCATCACTGGAGGCCGTGATATCGAGAAAGGTGATCTCGTCCGCGCCCTGCGCGTTGTAGCGCCGCGCGATCTCCACCGGGTCGCCGGCATCGCGGATGCCGACAAAGTTCACGCCCTTGACGACGCGGCCGGCATCGACATCCAGGCAGGGGATGATGCGCTTGGCCAGCATCTCAGCCCCCGGACGCCGCCTTGCGCGCCTCTTCGAGCGTGAACGCGCCCTCGTACAGCGCGCGTCCGACGATGGCCCCCGTGATGCCCTCTTCCTCGTTCTCGGCGAGCTGGCGCAGGTCATCCAGCGAGCTGATCCCGCCAGAGGCGATCACCGGCACGCGCACGTTGCTGGCCAGGCGGGCGGTGGCCTCGACATTGGGGCCCTTCATCATCCCGTCGCGGGCGATATCGGTATAGACGAAGGCCACCACACCATCGGCCTCGAAATGCTGGGCCAGATCAATCACATCGTGGTGCGACAGCTTCGACCAGCCATCCACCGCCAGCTTGCCGTCCTTCGCGTCCAGCCCGACGATGATGCGCCCGGGAAACTCCAGGCACAGGTCATTGACGAAGTGCGGCGCGCTCACCGCGCGGGTGCCAATGATCACGAACTCCACCCCGGCATCCAGATAGGCCTGCACGGTGTCCTCGTCGCGAATCCCGCCGCCGATCTGGATCGGCAGGTCGGGGAAGGCCTCGGCGATCGCATGCACGGCCTCGGCATTACGCGGATGGCCCGCGAAGGCGCCATCCAGGTCGACGATGTGCAGGCGCTCCGCCCCGGCATCCACCCAGCGCTTCGCCATCTCCACCGGGTCTTCGCCGAACACGGTGGAATCCTCCATCTTGCCCTGGCGCAGGCGCACGCATTTGCCTTCCTTCAGATCAATTGCAGGAATGACCAGCATCTTGGACTCCTCACGCAGCCCCGGGACCCTCACCGTCCCAGCGCAGAAAGTTATGCAACAGGCGCAGCCCGCAGGCGGCGCTCTTCTCCGGGTGGCACTGCATGGTGAACAGCGAGCCGCGCGCCAGTGCCGAGGCAAAGGTCTCGCCATAATCGGTGCGCCCGGCGATATCCGTCTCATTCTCCGGCAACACGCGATAGCTGTGTACAAAATAGAACCACGGCGTCTCGGGCAGGCCGTGCCACAGGGGGTGCTCGCCCGTCGGCAGGACCCGGTTCCACCCCATGTGCGGGATCTTCAGGCGCCGGCCGTCCGGGCCATCGCATTCCGGGAAACGTGCGACCCGCCCCGGCAGTATGCCCAGAAGATCGACCCCGCCGCTCTCTTCGCTGTGCTGCATCAGGATCTGCTGCCCCAGGCACAGGCCAAGGAAGGGCCGATCCGCAGTCAGCTCGGGCAACAGGCGATCGAGCCCCCGCGAGGCCAGCGCGCGCATCGCATCACCGGCCGCCCCCTGCCCCGGAAAGACCAGGCGATCGGCCTCACGCAGGGTGTCGGGATCGTCCGTCAGCAGGATGCGCTGATCGGCACCGGACTCGTGTTCGAGCGCGCGAACCACCGAGTGCAGGTTACCCATGCCGTAGTCAATGACGGCAACTGTTTCCATGGCCGGGAAATCCCTTGCGTTCTTCCTTAAAGGCTGCCCTTGGTCGACGGGGTAATCCCCTCCGCGCGCGGGTCGGCCTCGGCCGCCATGCGCAGCGCGCGTCCAAAGGCCTTGAAGATGGTCTCGGCCACGTGGTGCGCGTTGTCTCCGCGAAGGCTGTCGATGTGCAGGGTCATCCAGGCATGGTTGACCAGCCCCTGGAAGAACTCGTGAAAGAGATCCACATCGAACTCGCCGATGTGCGAACGCCGAAAGTCCGCGTGCATCTCCAGCCCCGGGCGCCCTGAAAAATCGATCACTACCCGCGCCAGGGCCTCGTCCAGCGGGACGTAGGCATGGCCGTAGCGGCGGATGCCCTTCTTGTCCCCCAAGGCCTTGGCCAGCGCCTGCCCGAGCGTGATGCCGACATCCTCGACCGTGTGATGCGCGTCGATATGCAGGTCGCCCTGCGCACGCACCGAGAGATCGACCATGCCGTGGCGGGCCACCTGGTCGAGCATGTGATCGAGGAACGGGACACCGGTTTCCAGCTGGCTTGTGCCCTTGCCATCAAGGTTGAGCTCGACGGTGATCTGGGTCTCGAGGGTGTCGCGGCGGATGCTAGCAGTACGTTCAGTCATGATTCCGATTCAAGACGACAAAGGCTCAGTGTAGCAAGGCTGGCCACGGCCCGGTACGCACACCGGATCGGGGCACTCGCCTGCCATGCAATTGGCAAAAAAAAGCCGGGACCCGAGGGCCCCGGCTGGACGTCAGGAAGCGAGGCTTCCTTAGCCGACTTCGACTTCGGTCGAATCGGATTCGCCCTTGTTGTCCGTCCAGGAGACGGACACGGTGTCGCCGGCGGAACCGTCGAACTCGACCTGCAGGAACGGGTTACGAGAGACAGTGAAGTTCCAGTAGGCGGTAATGGCGTCTTCGCCGTTACGCTTGATTTCCACGGTTTCGATGAAGTGCGGACCACCATCATCATCCGGGACCAGCATGTCGTGGCTCATCAGAGCGCGGACGTTAACAACGCCGTTGCTTTCTTGGGCGCGAACTCGAATAGACATATCTTATTCCTCCAATAGGGTTCGATCAGCGATTGGGGCGCGCGGCTTAACCGCCGCAGCCACCGACCGTGACCTTCACTTCGCGGACCGTCTTGTACCAGCTGTCGCCAGACTTCACGGCGGCCACGACGTTCGAGGACTCACCCAGACGGATGCGGCTGGACACTTTCGGCTTGGTGCCGGAGGCCAGGATGTAGTGGGCGGTCGCGGCGAAGTCGTTTTCCTCGGCGAACAGGGCGATCTCGGTGACGTCGTCCAGGCTGGTTTCGATCGAAACCGGGACCACGGCGCCGTTCTCGGCGATTTCCGGGGCGCTCAGATCGATGTCGTCGCTATCCGGGATGTCGGTGGAGCCGAGCGCAGCTTCCATCGCGGCGTCCAGGCCCTCGGCCTCGAACGTGGAGGACGGCCAGGCGGCCAGCAGCTTGCTCGGAGCCAGCAGGCCAGCCCCAACGGCCACGCCGACGGTGCCGGCGGCGAGAGTGCCTTTCAGGAAGACACGACGCTTGGTGCTAATCATGGAGATCTCCTCTCATCTTTTTGGGTCAGTTCCGGGTTATCCGGCGGCGTTTTAGCGGTTGCCCGCGTTTACGCCTGTTGCTTTGGACGGCGACCCCCGGGGATCTATTCCTTGGGGTCGGGCTCCATCGCTGACCAGCTTCAGTGGTCTTCTGCTGGTCTGGCAGGTTCATCCTCCCAAAGTTCGCTGAATCGATGATGAACAGATCACCAAGGGTTCAAAATCGGGTGAATGACAACGGATGGACCTGAAGCCAGCGCCGTATCAATGGCACACTATTGCCCTTCATTGCAACGACACCCCGGAACGAACATGCGTTCATGCAAGGCCCAGTGGCTCCTGATTGCGGTCGTGGTCGTGCTCGGCACGATGCAGATGCTCGCCTCCTGCGGACAGAAGGGTGATCTCTACCTGCCCGATGACGACGAAACCGAGGAGCGCCGCTGAATGGACTACTTCGACTACCACGGCAACACGCTGCATGCCGAAGGCGTGGCGCTGGACCACCTCGCCCAGCTGGTGGGTACGCCCGCCTACGTGTATTCGCGCGCCACCCTTGAGCGCCACTACCGCGCGTTCAGCGAGGCCCTGATCGGCACGCCGCACCAGGTCTGCTTCGCGGTGAAGGCGAACTCCGCGCTGGGGGTGCTGAACGTGCTCGCGCGCCTGGGCGCCGGCTTCGACATCGTCTCCGGCGGCGAACTGGAACGTGTACTGCGCGCCGGCGGCGACCCGGCGAAGGTCGTGTTCTCGGGCGTCGGCAAGACCGCGGCCGAGATGCGCCGGGCACTGAAGGTCGGCATCCATTGCTTCAACGTCGAATCCGCCCCGGAGCTGGAGCGGCTGGAGTCCATTGCGGCCGAGATGGGCGTGACCGCGCCGGTCTCGATCCGCGTGAACCCGGACGTCGACGCCGAGACCCATCCCTATATCGCCACCGGCCTGCGTGAGAACAAGTTCGGCGTTGCCATCGAGGAGGCGCCGGCGCTGTATGCCCGGGTACGCGACAGCCAGCACCTGGAGGCCACCGGCGTCGATTTCCACATCGGCTCGCAGCTGACCCGGATCGACCCGTTCACCGATGCCCTGAAACGCGTGCTGACGCTGGTCGACCAGCTGGCCGCAGACGGCATCGAACTCGAACATATCGATGTCGGCGGCGGGCTGGGCGTGCGCTACCGCGACGAGACCCCGCCGGAGCCGGACGCCTGGGCCAGTGCCCTGCGCAAGGTGATGGGCGAGCGCTCGCTGAAGGTGCTGCTGGAACCCGGCCGGGCAATCGCGGCCAACGCCGGGGTGTTCCTGACCCGCGTGGAGTACCTCAAGCACACCGAGGCCCACGACTTCGCGATCGTCGACGGGGCGATGAACGACCTGCTGCGCCCGGCCCTTTATGGCGCCTGGCAGGAGATCATCCCGGTCGTGCAGCGCCGTGAAACCGCCGCGCGCACCTACGACATCGTCGGCCCGGTCTGCGAGACCGGCGATTTCCTCGGCCGCGAACGCGAACTGGCACTGGCCGCGGGCGACGTGCTCGCCGTGCGCTCGGCCGGGGCCTACGGCTATGTCATGGCCGGCAACTACAATTCGCGCCCGCGCCCGCCGGAGATCATGGTCGACGGCGACCACTTCCAGATCATCAACCGCCGCGAGCAGGTCGACCACCTGATGATGCGCGAGAGCATGCTGCCCCGGGACCCCGAAGACGCGGACCCGGACGACGAAAACCCGCCCGGGAGCGTGGACCCGTGATCCCGCGCCGTCCGGAACCGGAGCTGATGCTGGAGCCAGAGCAGGCCCGGGCCTATGCCGACGCCGACTTCGCCGCCCCGCACGAAGGCTTCGTGGACGCCTTCGCCGAGGCCTTCCCGGGCCCGGTCACCGGCCCCGTACTGGATCTCGGCTGCGGGCCGGGCGATGTCTCGCTGCGCTTCGCCGCGCACTACCCGGCCTGCGAGGTCGACGGGCTCGACGGCGCGCCCGCGATGCTGGCCGCCGGTGACGCGCTGATGGCCGGCCACCCGGCCGCGCCGCGCGTGCACCTGGCCGAGGGCTGCCTGCCCGAGGCGCGCGGCCCGCGCGCCCCGTATGCCACGATCATCAGCAATTCCCTGCTGCATCACCTGCATGAACCCGCGGTACTGTGGCAGACCATCGTGCGCGATGGCGCAGCCGGCGCGGCCGTGTTCGTGATGGACCTGCGCCGGCCCGACTCGGAGCAAACGGTCAAGGCCCTGGTCGCGGAGTACGCAGCCGACGACCCGGACGTGCTGCGCCGCGACTTCGAACACTCCCTGCGCGCGGCCTTCACGCCCGACGAGGTGCGCGCGCAGCTGGCCGATGCCGGACTCGACGACTTCGCCGTCCGCGCCACCTCGGACCGGCACATGATCATCTTCGGGCACCTGCCGGAGGCCACCTGATGCGGCTGGAATTCACCAAGATGCACGGTCTGGGCAACGACTTCGTCGTCATCGACGGCACGCGCCAGGACGTCCGGCTCGACGAGGCGACGCTGCGCCAACTGGCGGATCGCCACTTCGGCATCGGCTGCGACCAGATCCTGCTGGTGGAGCCCCCGGGCGACCCAACACAGGCCCTGTTCCGCTACCGCATCTTCAATGCCGATGGCTCCGAGGTGGAGCAGTGCGGCAACGGTGCGCGCTGCTTCGCCCGCTTCGTGCGCGAGCAGGGCCTGACCGAGGCCCGCGAGATCCCGGTCGAGACCCTGGGCGGACGCATCGTGCTGCATGTGGAGGACGACGAGCACGTGCGGGTCAACATGGGGCAGCCCGTGTTCACGCCCGAACAGATCCCGCTGGTCGCCGAACACGAGGCTGATGCCTACACCCTGGACGTGCAGGGCCACGCGATCACACTGGGCGCGGTGTCCATGGGCAACCCCCATGCGGTGCTACTGGTCGACGACGTCGCGAGCGCGCCCGTGACCGAGGTCGGGCCGCTGATCGAGCGGCACGAGTGCTTCCCGCGCCGCGTGAATGTCGGCTTTGCCGCGCTGCGCGACCGCACGCATGTAGACCTGCGGGTATTCGAACGCGGGGTCGGCGAGACGCTGGCCTGTGGCAGCGGCGCGGCCGCCGCGATGGCCATTCTGCGCCGACGCAACCTCGTCGACGACGAGGTTGAAGTCTCGCTGCCGGGCGGTACCCTTGTGCTAAGCTGGAACGCACAGGCCGAAGCCCCGGTTTGGCTAACCGGACCGGCCACCACGGTTTTCAACGGCTGGATCGATCTATGACTGGGCAATCCTCCAACGCCTCTGCCGCGAAGCCCGCCAAGAACCGGGCTCCGGAAAACAACAACCATCAGGGGATCAGCGCGGGCGACGTCGAGGCCTACCTGCGCGACCACCCGGATTTCTTCCAGGATCACCTGCCACTGCTCGATATCCTGCGACTGCCGCATCCGGCCGGCGGCGCGGTGTCGCTGCTGGAGCGCCAGGTCACCCTGCTGCGCGAAAAGCACCGCGCGATGGAGCAGCACATGGGCGAGCTGGTCGAGCGCGCCCGCGACAACGAGCGCATGGGCCAGCACCTGCACGAACTGGCCAAGACCCTGATGCGCGCCGAAAACCTGGACGCGGTCCTCGCGCTGACTCAGGACGCCCTGCGCAACGAACTCGGCGCGGAGCGCGTGAGCATCCGCCTGGCCGATCGCGAGGTGGACGACCTGCACGCCCTGGAATCCAGCGAGCTGAGCACGTTCGACCCGTTGTTCGCGCGCGGCAAGGCCCAATGCGGCCGTGTGCCGGGCGAGATGCTGGACGTGCTGTTCGACTCCGCCGACGGTATCGGCTCCGCCATCCTGATGCCGCTGGGCGACGAGTCCGACCGCATCGGCGTGCTCGGACTGGCCAGCGACTCCGTGGATCGCTTCCAGCCCGACATGGGCACCTATTTCGTCACGCACATCGGCGACCTGCTGGCCGAATCGATCCGCTGCCATGTCGAGCGGACCCAATCCGCCGCCTGAGGCGGCGGCCGAAACCACAGCCCATGATGCGGATATCGCGGCCTTTCTGGCCCATTTGCGCGATGTTCGCGGCCATTCGCCGCATACCATCAAAGCCTACCAGCGCGACCTGGCTCACCTGCGCCGCCTGCACAGCGGGCCCTGGGATCAGCTGAAGGCCGCCGACATGCGGCGTATCGCCGGGCAGCTGGCTCGCCAGGGTCACCACCCGCGCTCGATCCAGCGCTTTCTGTCCGCCGCGCGCGGCTTTTTCGCCCATCAGGTCGAGCACCGCCGCATGCCGGCCAACCCGGCTGCCGGCCTGCGCGGACCGCGCGCGGGGCGCGCCCTGCCACGCGATCTCGACGTCGACCAGACCCAGCAGGCCCTGACCCCGGCCGAGGATCTCGACCCAATCCTGGCCGCCCGCGACCAGGCCATGCTGGAGCTGCTGTACTCCTCCGGGTTGCGCCTGTCGGAGCTGACCGGACTGGACCTCACCGATCTCGACCTGGATGCCGGGCTCGTACGCGTGCTGGGCAAGGGCCGCCGCGAGCGCAGCGTCCCGGTGGGGCGCATGGCGCGCGACGCCTTGCGGAACTGGCTGAAGTGCCGCGGCGACTGGGCCGCGCCGGACGCGCATGCCGTGTTCGTCAGCCGGCGCGGCCAGCGCATCGGCAACCGCGCCGTGCAGCGTCGCGTGGCCGAAGCCGGCCGCCGTGCCGGGCTGGACGTACGCCTGCACCCGCACCGTCTGCGCCATGCGTTCGCCAGCCACCTGCTGGAGTCGAGCGGCGATTTGCGAGCCATTCAGGAGCTTCTGGGTCACGCCAACCTTGAAACTACCCAGATCTATACCCATCTCGATTATCAGCATCTGGCACAGGTGTATGATGCCGCCCACCCGCGTGCCCGGAGAGACCGTTCGCCAGGCAAACGCTGAGTCCAGCTTTCTCCGGGCGGGGAACCAACAAAAACGACCGGGACCCAATCGCGTCCGGACCGAAAAAACGCCGGACGTCGCCACATCCTGTCCCTTGGTCCTTGCGCGCCGCCCGACGCGGCCTCGCAAGCCACACGGCAGGCGGCCGGCCCCGACCGCAGCACAAAGGAGAGCGCCCGTGGAACAGTTTCGCGGCACCACCATCGTATGCGTCCGCAAGGACGGCGCCGTCACCCTCGGGGGCGACGGCCAGGTATCCCTTGGCAACACCGTAATGAAGGGCAACGCGCGCAAGGTGCGCCGCGTCTATCACGACCGCATACTCGCCGGTTTTGCCGGCGGCACCGCCGATGCCTTTACCCTGTTCGAACGCTTCGAGGGCATGCTGGAAAAGCACTCCGGCAACATCACCCGCGCGGCCGTCGAACTGGCCAAGGACTGGCGCACCGACCGCGCCCTGCGCCGGCTGGAGGCATTGCTGGCCGTCTCCGACCGCGACAACTCCTTCGTGATCTCCGGCAACGGCGACGTGATCGAGCCCGAGAACGCCCTGATCGCAATCGGCTCCGGCGGCCCCTACGCCCAGGCCTCCGCGCAGGCGCTGCTGCAGAATACCGACCTGTCGGCCCGCGACGTCGTGGAGAAATCGCTGAACATCGCCGCCGACATCTGCGTGTACACCAATCACAACATCACCCTGGAGAGCCTGGACGCCGAATAACGCGCCCCGGCCCCGTCTGATTCGACCAAGGCCCCTTTGCCATGACCGACATGACCCCCCGCGAGATTGTCCAGGAACTGGACCGCTACATCATCGGCCAGGACGAGGCCAAGCGCTCCGTCGCCGTCGCCCTGCGCAACCGCTGGCGCCGCCGCCAGCTGCCGCCGGAGCTGCAGCCGGAAGTCACGCCCAAAAACATCCTGATGATCGGCCCGACCGGTGTCGGCAAGACCGAGATCGCCCGCCGCCTGGCGAAGCTGGCGCGTGCTCCCTTCATCAAGATCGAGGCGACCAAGTTCACCGAGGTCGGCTATGTCGGCCGGGACGTCGAGTCAATCATCCGCGACCTGGCCGAGGCCGCGGTCAAGCAGCTGCGCGACGAGGCCATCAAGGAAAACCGCGTCAAAGCCGAAGACGCGGCGGAGGAGCGCATCCTCGATGCCCTGCTCCCGCGCCCGCGCAACGCCGGTTTCACCGAATCCGCGCAGGACGACTCCAACAGCGAAACCCGCCAGAAGCTGCGCAAACGCCTGCGTGAGGGTGACCTGGACGAGCGCGAGATCGACATCGAGGTGCAGCAGAACCCGCACGGCGTCGAGATCATGACCCCGCCGGGCATGGAAGAGATGGCCAGCCAGCTGCAGTCGATGTTCCAGAACCTCGGCGGCCAGAAGACCCGTTCGCGCCGGCTGCAGATCGCCGAGGCACGCAAACTGCTGATCGAGGAAGAGGCCGCGCGCCTGATCAATGACGAAGAACTCAAGGAACGCGCGATCGAACGTGTCGAGCAAAGCGGCATTGTCTTTCTCGACGAGATCGACAAGGTCGCCAAGGGCAGCGACAAGGGCAGCAGCGGCGAGGTCTCGCGCGAGGGCGTGCAGCGCGACCTGCTGCCGCTGATCGAGGGCACCACCGTCTCCACCAAACTGGGCATGGTCCGTACCGACCATATCCTGTTCATCGCCTCCGGCGCCTTCCACCTGTCCAAGCCGTCCGACCTCGTGCCGGAACTGCAGGGACGCCTGCCGATCCGCGTAGAACTGGATGCCCTGTCCGCCGATGCCTTCGTGCGCATCCTGACGGAGCCCACCGCCTCGCTGACCGAGCAGTACGTGGAGCTGATGAAGACCGAAGGCGTGGAACTGCGCTTCGAGGAAGACGGCGTGCGCCGCCTCGCCGAGATCGCCTTTGATGTGAACGCGCGCACCGAGAACATCGGCGCCCGCCGCCTGCACACCGTGCTCGAACGCCTGCTGCAGGACGTCGCCTACCGCGCCCCGGACGTCGACGGCGCCGTCATCGTGGACCGCGCCTTCGTCGACGAACGCCTCGCCGACCTGGTCGAAAACGAAGACCTCTCGCGCTACATCCTCTAAAGCCCGGCCCGGCCGCCCGCCACTCCGAGCGGCCGGACCACCTCGGCCTTCCCAAGGGAAGGGCGCCTTAGCGCTCGTTCAGGCTTTCGCGGGCAGGGTGCACCAGCGCCTGATGCAGGTCATGCACCTCGCCCTAGCCCATCAGATCCGGCAGGACGGCGATAGTACGCACGGGCCGTTACGCATGAACCGGCCAGCGCAACACAAACAGGGTACGGACCAGATACGGCGTAACAAGCGGGAGGTAGAACACCAGCGTCATCTCGAGCCATCCGGGCACGCCTTCGGGCGCATACCAGACACTCAGGGCCCCCAGGAACAACACTGCAAACGGGGCCAGCAGAGTCAGGCCAGCGTAGGACATCCGCGCACCCAGAACAGCGCGTCTACGGGACCCAAGAATGATCAGGCTGAAGAGAGCCGCCCAGACAAAAAGAAAAGACAGCCAAAGCGAGAAGTAAGCCAAGGTGTACATGGACGATTACCTTCCTAGATCCGCTAGCAATCGAGGTCAACCAATTCGGGCGGCCCTGAGAAGCCTCGGAATCTCCGCGATCATCGAGAGATGGACCCCGATGAAGGAACCGCAGAACAAGGCCAGCGGCACCCAGGCAGTCGCAACACCCATCTCTGTCTCGAAAAACAAACCGTAATGCCGGTACGATCGCTCACTCGGGCTCGAAACCGCCTCCAGATCGGAAGAAAAGACGAAAAAGGCAACGGCGTAGTACACGATGGGCACCGCGACGAGGATAACCCCCTGCCTAAAGATCCCCTCTTGGAGAAAATTGACCGCCATGCCGAAGATCGATCCACGGCGATTACAGCAGGCCACCAGCGCAGCAGTTGCGATCACCAATAAGAAAAACACCACAAAGACGTACGGCATCTGTGCGCGAAGGCCGTAGGAGCTATTCGTGAACCCACGTGCAGCGGGAACATGCTCCCATAGCCAGCCCGCCGGAGCGGCCAGCCAGAATGGAGGCGCCGCAGGGTCCATGTAATAAAGGATGTAGACGAGGACCCCTTCGGCGAGAAGCGCAAACGCACCCATTGCCATCAGGGCGTACCGCCAACGACGGGCCTCGGCCTCCGTCGGGCCGGGGTATTTCGCCAGAAGGTCGATGAGCGATTGGCGAATGCTCATGGGCCCTCTTCTGCGTTCTCCAGGGGGTCCGCCTCAAAGTCCAGAATGAGATCGCGCACGGCAGACCGAATCTCCCGCCATTGCGGAAGCAAAGCGCGCGGGTAACCGAAATCAACCCATGCACCCCACTCGGGCAGCGTGAATCGATGCCGGCAGACCGGGCGACTCTCGGGCCTCGGCATTTGACCGTTGTAGCACTCGATCATGTCGCTGACGTAGCCGTCGAGATCGCCTTTCCAGTGGAGCGTTAGATTCCAGGCATGAAAGCGTTCGGTCCCGGGACCCATTGGCTCGGCCCATTCCAGGCCAGTCTCCGGATCGGTACCACGCATTTCGTAGTGGATTCGCACTTCTTCGGTCCCACCCCATCTTTCCGTTGGGTTTCGTGGAGGGAGCCTCCTGGTGTGGGTGCGTTCCTTGATCCTCTCGATCCTTCCACGCACAAGCGGTGCCCAACCAAGATCCCGCCCGATTGCGTCCGGATTGCTGTAGGCGCCGAGGCCAATCTGCAACCATGGATCGCCGTCGGGATCACCCCTGCCCCAGTAGCTTTGATCCGTTTCCGGGCTGCGCGGCTTCAGATCCGGCCATCGAACCGCGAGCGTGAAGGCATGGGCCTCATCCTCGAAGGTGCGCTCATCGGGCTTCGGCGTATCCGGGTCCCGTGGCGCCCAGGTGCTCTGATCCTTGTATTCGATGCCGACCAGCGCGAGATAGTTGGACGGGATCGCAATCGGCACTCCATTGATGTTGGCCTTGCGGATCGGGACCGGGCGCTCCTCGACCAGCGGCGGGGGCTCCCCATAAAGCTGTCGCCAGGCTTCGGGTACGCCATGCTCGATCAGCAACGGCCGGGCGATGCCCGACCACAGAGCGGAACCCGCCAGCCAGATCGCGGCTAGGACGGCCACGATCAGGGCCAGCCGGCCGGCGCCGCTCATGCGCCCCTGCCCCGGTTCTGCCCGCGCGCCGAAAACGAATCGCTCGCCAGGGTTCCCAGCATCCAGAGCCACGCGGAAGCCAGCGTCGTGGATATGTACAGCACGAAAAAAAAGGAAGTCGCCGCGACCGCCGGAATCTCGAACAGGGGATCATAGGTTTCGATCATGCGCCCCGATAGCTCGGGCCCTGCCGCTGGCAGAACGGCATACAGTTGGGCGAAGACGACAAAAGCAAAAAACGCAATAAACCAGGTGAGCGATCCAATGAGCTTCAGAAGCGCCAGACCGGTAGGCCGCTCGGGGCGCACGGATCTGGACATCTTGAACAGCAGGTAAACGAACAGAAACGGCTGAAATCCGATGGCTGCCACCAGGGCCGCCCGGATGCCCGCGGTGTCGCGACGGGATTCGGCAATCGTGTCGATCATTGGAAGCCGGCCGGCAACCCCTTCAGAAAGCCACCAAACGGCCGTAGCGATACCTGTCTCCCCTGCGAGAGCCACCTGCGAAACCAGGACCGTCACAACCAGAGGCACCCAGAACACGAGGCCAAAGGCGCCGAGCTTCCCGGCGTCGAAAAAGGGCTTGGGTGGCTTCGCCTGACGGGTCATGAGTCCCTGCCCCCGTTCTGCGCCCGGATCACGCAGACGGAGTCGAGAGTGAAGCGGGATAGCCACTCATCGGGGATGGGAAGACGCGTGGAAGGACTCATGGCGCGTCGCCCTCGACCGAAAGGGAGTCCAGGAGTTGTCGAACCTCGCGATCAATCCGGTTCCAGTCCGGAAGGTGCTCGAGGGTGAAGCGATAGGTCAATGCGAGATCGTCGCGAAAGGCGGTCATGGCTATGCATTCAGGGGCGGGCGGCTCGCCTGGCGGGGCACACCGGATTACGAGGTCATTTGATGCGTCCTCGGGGACGAAAAACGACGACGAACCCGGACCCTTCGGGTCGGTCTCCTGTGGATCGGTCTCGAACATGACGAGGCCATCATCGGATGTCCGGCCGTCCTGAGGATTCTCCCTTGCAAGCCGCCCCATCGGGCCAATAAACCCGGGAGGCGGTTCGTTCAAGAGCATGATTTCCACCCGGTCTCCGAGGGCGTCGTCACCCCGGGTCCAGCGATCCCGGTCTTCGTGGTGATAAGGCCGCAGATCCGGCAGGAGGGTGCTCAACTGGAGGGTCGCCGGTTCATGTCGCCCCTCTCCGGGGCGCGGCCAGTGGCCCAGCTCTTCATGGACAAAGTAGAAAAACCGCACCGGCACATCGAACTTGTGGCCTGACAAGTCGAAGTGCGCCGTTGCGACCTTCAGGTGAATCCGGCCCGCATAGTCATTGATCATGCGCGAGACCGGGTTCTCCGTGAAGACGACCAGCACCAGCAGGACTACGAGGGCCAGCTCCAGCCTCCAGTAACGAAACGTAAGGCGGAAGCTGTGCACCGTGGGGGCGGCGGGCGCGCCCGTCTCCAACCGCACTGGGTGGCGCCGCCGAAACCACCAGACGACCATCAGCGGAATGCCAATGAACGCGAACAGGGCCACCGGCAGTCCCGCGGACATCTCGCGTGCATACTCTTCCAGAAGGCGCGTAAACCCCAGCATCACGGCCACCGGCAGGGCCAGTACGAGCAGGGCATAGCCGATCCTGACGGCAGCCGATGCACGACGGACGGCAATCAGCACCCCAATGGCCGCAACAATGGCAACCGCCATGGGAATCAGGGCGATGAGCACCGATCCCAACAGGTCAACGACGCTCATGACCTCCGCACTCGTTTCCGCGGGGCCGACTTTCGGCTGAGCCACTGAATAAAGCCGAGCGCGAACGATCCGACATCGAGGGCGCAAAGGCGCCTGAGGGTCTTCATGGGTTGGCCCCTTCGACCGCCAGAGAATCCACCAGTTGCTCGCTCTTGGTCCCGATGCGGCGCCAATCGGGGAGGTGTTCGAGGCCGAAGGTCTTTTCCAGCGCGATGCCGGGACGGAATGCAGTCTTCATCCGGCAGCTAGTGTCGTTTAACAAAAGTTCATCGACTCCGTGACTGTCCCCCTGTATCCTGACAACAGGCACTCGGGAGGCGACCGGAATGGGACGACCGATCAAGACGTTGACGATCAGTGAAGCCGAACGCGACGAGCTCGAGAGCTGGCTGCGGCGGCGCCAGATGCCCGCGGCGGAACAACAGCGCGCGCGCATGATTCTGCTGAGCACGCGAGGCCTGAAGGCTTCGGAGATTGGCGCGCGGGTTGGCGTCTCGGCGGAGACGGTGAGCAAGTGGCGCAAGCGCTTCGAGCAGGCACGCATCGGGGGGCTCACGGATGCCCCGAGAAGCGGACGTCCCCGTACGATCGATGACGACAAGGTGACCGAAGTCATCAACAAGACGCTGCAGTCGAAGCCGGATAACGCGACGCACTGGTCGACCACGCTGATGGCCAAGGAGACCGGGCTCAATGCGATGGCCATCAGCCGGATTTGGCGGGCCTTCGGTCTCAAGCCGCATCGGCTCGAGACCTTCAAGTTGTCCACGGATCCGCACTTCGTGGCCAAGGTGCACGATATCGTGGGCCTGTACATGCACCCACCGGACCGAGCCCTGGTGCTGTGCGTCGACGAAAAGAGCCAGATCCAGGCCCTGAACCGGTCCCAGCCGGCGTTGCCGTTGTCGTTCGGCCATCCCGAGACCCGCACCCATGACTACCTGCGCCATGGCACGACCACCCTGTTCGCGGCACTGGATGTGGCCACCGGCGAGGTCATCGGCAAACTCCATAGAAGGCATCGCGCCAAGGAGTTCCTGGCGTTTCTCAACGAGATCGATCGCCAGGTCCCCGACGATCTCGACGTCCACCTCATCCTGGACAACTACGGCACCCACAAGACCGAAAAGGTTCGGGCCTGGTTCGCTGCACGACCGCGCTACCACGTGCACTTCACGCCGACCTCGGCGTCCTGGATCAACCTGGTCGAACGCTTCTTCGCGCTCATCTCGCAGCGCTGGATCAAGCGTCAATCGCATCGCAGTACTCGCGAACTGGAAGACTCCATCCGCGAATACCTGAAGACGTACAACGATGAGCCTCGACCGTTCATCTGGCGCAAAACAGCCGATCAAATTATCGCGTCGATCGCCCGTCTAACCGATCGCCTCGATAAAAATACGAACTTTTGTTAAAGAACACTAGGGGAAGGGACGTCCTCCGGACTCGTGCAGGTGATAAACCACGCTTCGGATTCATCGCGTGGAAACAGGCGGAGACTGCGGGCGTACAAAAAAGCGTCCACATCCACATCGTGCAGATCAACGCCATACGTTTTTGCCGTTTCCGGGGCGAGGGGCTCTCCTGATTCAGCGGCCCGCGCTCGTAACGTCTTTACATTGGGTTCGGAAAAATCATCCTCCCGGATCGTCATACGAACTCGGTCACCGCGGCCGCCACCCTCCAGATTCCAGAGATGTTCCTCTTCGGGATAGAAGGGTCGCAGATCCGGCAACATGACGTAGACGCTCAGGGCGCCGACATCCACCCGGCGATTCTTGGCCTTCGGCCAGTATCCACGCGGCACATACGCGTCAATCACGAAATATCGCATCGGGATATCGAAGTGCTGGTCCGCCAGCTTGGCCCGGACTACCTCGTTTTCGAGGTTGTGCTGGCCAACACGGTCGTACGCCCATTGCGTGAGCGGGTTGTATGTGGCGCCTATCCCGACCACGACAAACGCCATGAAGCCAAGAAAGAGGATATGGCGATGCCAGGCGCCAACCGCCAGACGAAAGCTCTTCAGTTTCGGGGCATGCCGTGCGGATGCCGGCAGCGGATAGCGATACAGGAAGTACCAGGCCACCAGAATGGGGCCGATGACGTATGACAGAAGCCCGAGCTGGGCGGCGATCAGATCATGGGGCTCATCCCCCAGGAGCATCCAGCCGAAGGTCTCCAGCACGAATGGCACCGCGAGAACGGCAAGGGCGAACAGAACCCTGGCCCGAACGGGCGCCCGTGATCGCTCGGACAGGATGCCAGCCGCCGCGATCAGTGCGATCACATAGGCGATCAACCAGAGCATGGAGCGCCTCTTGCGGTTCGTGATATGTCCAACTGGAACCGCAAGGGGAGATGGCAAAAACCTCCGCGGCGACAATCGAGCGCCCGCCCGAATCCGACCCGCGCGAGCGTGGGAGCACGAAAGGTCATGGTGGCTGCAAGATCGAGGTGTGCCGGTACGGCGAATGCGCCAATCCGTGGCGAGGTCATGGACATTCCCTTTCCATGATTAAGGTTGCAGACTCTGATGCGGCTCCCAAGTCCTGTCAAGACGCCCCTGGCTTGCGAATCGGGGCTTTCCCGACTCGCAGAAGCCGCCAATAGCCCGGATCTCGAGAACAGGTATCAGCCGTTTGGTGCGGCCAGAGTCGGTCTTCAGCCGCCTACCTTTCTTTTGATTGGCTGCTTTCAATATGGCTTCATGCTGATCGCAGTATTAATGCCAGCGTTTAATATGAGACCCGGTGGCTTCCACGGGAAAGGCTGGTGTCTCTATGCAGGGAACAGACGCTTAATCACGCGCGGGCCGATATGTCCGCCAACCCTCTGGTGTCGGGCCTTCATTCCAGCACCGCTGTCACCGGCCCCCATCCGGCTGGACGGAGAGATGCAGTCGCGGCTTTCTCAGGCGGATCGCGCGCTCGGGTGACCCGACAGGAAGGCCTCGTGATTCCGCAAGGAGGAAACGTCGTGATCCATGCAAGCGTTCACGCTTGAGCCGCTTTTCCTTACCAACCCGGCGCGCCGAACGGGGAGATGCCACGCGGGCCGGCAGGGCTGGTATCCTCGCAGTCCATTGATGGCCGCCGTTTGGCGGTCCGCTGATTCGGTTCGGGCGGCGCCCGGACTGTGGATTCTGGAGGCCGCATGAGCAGTACCCACCGACCCACCGATATCCAGCTGCATCAGAAGTCGCGCATCCTGGAGCTGACGTATTCGGACGGCTCGCATTTCGAGTTGCCCTGCGAGTTCCTGCGCGTGTATTCGCCCTCGGCCGAGGTGCGCGGACACGGCAAGGGCCAGGAGGTCCTGCAGGTCGGCAAGGAGGATGTGAACATCACCGAGATCGAGCCGGTCGGCAATTATGCGGTGAAACTCGTGTTCTCCGACGGCCACGATACCGGCATCTATGACTGGGACTACCTGCACGAGCTCGGCACAGACCAGGAGCGTCTGTGGCAGGATTACCTGGATCGGCTGAAAGAAGCCGGACACGAGCGCAAGACGCACTGACAACGGCACCTCGATGAAAGAAGAACCTGGCAAGACCCACTTCGGCTACCAGACCGTACCCGAGTCCGAGAAGGCCTCGCGGGTCGGCGAGGTCTTCCATTCGGTCGCCTCGCGCTATGACGTGATGAACGACCTGATGTCGCTGGGCGTCCATCGCATCTGGAAGCGCTACACACTGGAGCGTACCGGCGTGCGCCCGGGCATGAAGATCCTGGACCTGGCCGGCGGCACCGGGGACCTGGCCGGCGCCTTTGCGCCGCGCGTCGGGCCGAAGGGGCAGATCGTGGTCTGCGACATCAACGCCTCGATGCTGGAGGCCGGGCGCGACCGCATGCTGGACGAGGGCCATGTGGGCAACCTCGACTTTGTGCAGGCGGATGCGGAGCAGTTGCCCTACCCGGACGACTACTTCGACCGCGTGACCATCGCCTTCGGCCTGCGCAACGTGACCCGCAAGGAGCGCGCGCTGGCCGAGATGCGCCGGGTGATCAAGCCGGGCGGGCGCGTGCTGGTGCTGGAGTTCTCGCAGCCGATGGCGCCGCTGCGCCCGATCTACGACATCTATTCGTTCAAGATGCTGCCGCTGATGGGCAAGCTGGTCGCCAACGATGCGGACAGCTACCGCTACCTGGCGGAGTCCATCCGCATGCACCCGGATCAGGAGACCCTGGCCGGGATGATGCGCGATGCCGGGCTGGAACGGGTCGAGTACGACAACCTGACCGGCGGCATCGTCGCCCTGCACCGCGGCACGAAGTTCTAGGGAGACACTGATCAATGTACACACTCGCGTTGGTACCCCAGGTTTTCCAAGACAAGGCGCGTCGTGCGACAGGTAGTGGTTCTACCTGTAAGCGGCACAACGCAGGATCGGGGAACCTGGGGTGCCAACCCCACAATTTAATAAGCGAAGGGGCTCGGCCGCTTTTGCGCGCGCACGGCGTTGCGGCTCCCTTGTGCAGAATGACTGCACGGCAGTCACCGCGCCTTGTTCGCACGCAAAAGCGACTCGAGCGCGAGCGTGTACATTAATCAGTGTCTCCCTTGATGGCCGAACCCTTCGCCCTGCCCAGCCCGTTCACGGCCCTGATCGAGGCCGCGCTGAACGAACACCTGGCGAGCGCGCCGGAAAAGGACCGGGCGCGCCTGGCCGGGCGTGCGATCGCTGTCGTGATCGAACCGCCGGGGATCGCACTGTCACTGATCGGGGCTGCCGACCGCCTGCAGGTGGTGGGCGGTGTCGAGGAACCGGTGGACGTGCAGCTGGCGGGCTCGCCGCTGTCGCTGGCCGCGGCGATGGCGCGTGACGATCGCTCCGGGCTGACCATCACCGGCGATGCCACCGTGCTCTCCGATCTGCAGCATGCGCTGCGCGACTCCGGGGTCGACTGGGAGGGGTTGTTCGAGCGCTTTGCCGGCGCCGGAGCGGCCGGACCCCTGCGGGACCTGCTGGATCAGGCACGCGACAGCCTGCGCCACCTCGGCCGCCGCTCCGCCGAGGACACGGCCGACTACCTGCGCGACGAACTCGAGTGGCTGCCGGCGGGCGGTGCGTTCGAGGCCTTCGCCGACGACGTCGCCGCGCTGCGCGACGATGTCGCCCGGCTGGATGCGCGACTGCGCCAGCTGGGGAGACACTCCCCAGAGGCCAACGCCTCCGCTCCTGACGACCGGCAGGCCTGATGCGCCGCGCGCTGTACCGGGGGCTGCGGCTGTGGACCATTGCGCGGGTCCTGGTGCGCTATCGCCTGGACGTCATCCTGTTCACGCTGAAGCCGCTGCGCCCGCTCAGCTTCCTGCTCTATCTCGCCCCCTGGAACTGGTTCCGCCGCACCGAGGGTACGCGCGGCGAGCGCATCCGCCGCGCGCTGGAAGACCTGGGTCCGATCT
The DNA here is from genome assembly GCF_000025545.1 of Thioalkalivibrio sp. K90mix. Lineage (NCBI taxonomy): Bacteria > Pseudomonadati > Pseudomonadota > Gammaproteobacteria > Chromatiales > Ectothiorhodospiraceae > Thioalkalivibrio > Thioalkalivibrio sp. K90mix. The sequence goes on along the minus strand of NC_013889.1, from coordinate 113,176 downwards.
TCATCAAGTTCGGGCAGATGCTCTCGACCCGGCGCGACTTGCTGCCGGATGACATTGCGGTGGAGCTGGCCCGCCTGCAGGACCGCGTGCCCCCGTTCCCGTTCGAGCAGGCACGCGCCCTGATCGAATCGGAGCTGGAACGCCCGATCGAGATCGCCTTCGCGCGCTTCGAGGACACCCCGATCGCCTCGGCCTCCATCGCCCAGGTGCACGCGGCCACACTGCAGGACGGGCGCGAGGTGGTGGTCAAGGTCGTGCGCCCCGGCATCCTCAAGACCATCCGCGCGGATCTCGAGGTGATGCACCTGATCGCGGACCTGGCCGATCGCTACTGGTCCGAGGCCAAGCGTCTGCGCCCGCGCGAGGTGGTGGATGAGTACGAAAAGACCGTCACCGACGAGCTGGACCTGATCCGCGAGGGTGCGAACGCCGCCGCGATCCACCGCAACTTCGAGGACAGCCACCTGCTGTACATCCCGGAGATCATCTGGGACTACACCCGTCGCAGCGTGCTGGTAATGGAGCGCATTGGCGGCATCCCGGTCGCGGACATCGCCGCGCTGCGTGAACGTAACGTGGACCTGAAGCTACTGGCCGAACGCGGGGTGGAGATCTTCTTCACTCAGGTATTCCGACACAACTTCTTCCATGCCGACATGCACCCGGGCAACATCTTCGTCGATGCTACGCACCCGGACGACCCGACCTACCTGGCGGTGGACTTCGGCATCGTCGGCTCGCTGCTGGACTCCGACCAGCGCTACCTGGCGGAGAACTTCCACGCCTTCTTCAACCGCGACTACCGGCGCGTAGCCGAACTGCACGTGGAATCCGGCTGGGTGCCGAAGGATACCCGCGTGGACGAGTTCGAGGCGGCCATCCGCACCGTCTGCGAGCCCATCTTCCAGCGCCCGCTGGAGGAGATCTCCTTCGGCCAAGTCCTGCTGCGCCTGTTCCAGACCGCCCGTCGCTTCAACATGGAGGTGCAGCCGCAGCTGGTGCTGTTGCAGAAAACCCTGCTGAACATCGAGGGCCTGGGCCGCCAGCTGTATCCACAGCTGGATCTTTGGACCACCGCCAAGCCGTTCATCGAAGACTGGATGCACGAGCGCATGGGCGTGCGTGCATTCATCCGCAATGCGCAGCAGCACCTGCCTCGGTTGCTCGCCCAACTGCCCGAGATGCCCATGCACCTGGAAAAGGCCCTGACGGTGGAGGAGCAGCGCGCCGACCGCGACGCCGCCCTGCGCCAGCAGATCCGCGATCTGGAAGAGGGGCTGCGCCGCCAGAACCGCCGGCGCCACGAGGCCTGGGGGGGCGCAGGCCTGCTCGCCCTGGCCGGGCTGGCCACCCAGCTCGACGTGTCCACCTGGCTCGGACTGGCCTGGCCGGCCTGGCCACTCGGCCTGCTCGGCGCCGCCATGCTGCTGTTCGGCCTGCGCCCGGGCCCGTACCGACGCCCTGTCGACCGCAACTGACGACCGTCTATCCGCACCGCACAACCGCCGAGCCCGACTTTCGCCCGTGTATTAACGAACCCTGTTTGTTGCCCCCGGCGGGCCTCTTTACTCTCTCGGTAACGTGCAGGCCCGCGCGCCCGGGACGGCCCGCCTGCTACATGGGATACAGGGGAAAAGCATGACCAACGGGCGTCGACAACTGTTCCGGCTGGGGATCCGCCAGAAGGTCGTCCTGATCCTGCTGACAGTGCTGCTGACCGCGTTGTCGATCAGCGGCTATCTGGTGCTGCGCGATGTCGAGCGCAATGTGCTCGACGAGACCGACCGCCGCGGCGCCGAGACCGCCGACTATCTCGCCCGTTCCCTGGCCTACCCCGTGGTCGGCTATGACTACCACACCTTGCAGCTGCTGCTGGAGCAGGTCGTCGAGGCCGGCGGCGTAGTGCATGTGCGCGTCATCAGCGACCGCGGTAACACCATGGCGGAGATGCAGCATCCCCAGCGCGAGGAACTGGAACGCGTCGCGTTCGAGCGCCCCATCATGCTCGACGACCGCGACGTGGGCTACCTGGAAATGGAACTCAGCATCGAGCCCATTCTTGCGCAGCTCCAGCAGCAAAAACGCGCCCTGATCCAGCGCGAGGTCGCGGTCATCGCCCTGATCGCGGCGGCGGAATTCATCGCACTCTCGTGGATCATTATTGGGCCATTGACGCGCGTGTCACGGTCTTTGGAGTCGAACGTCGACGAAAACGGCGTGATCCTGCGCGACATTCCGGTCGGATCCCGCGACGAGATTGGCGAGCTGGCCCGTCGGTTCAACCAGATGCGTGCCCAGCTGAACACGGCCAATGAACAGCTGCGCGGCCGAGTCGAGGCAGCGGATCGCGAACTCAAGGAGGCCTATGACCAGTTACTGCGACAGCAGTCTGAACTGGAGGCCTCCAACATGGAGCTGGAACAGCTGACCCTGACAGACCCGCTGACAGGGTTGGGTAATCGGCGCGCCTTTCAGGAAGCGATCGAGAAGGACGTGGCCCTGTTCCGCCGCCACGGAGATCCCGCGAGCCTGCTGATCCTGGATCTCGACGCCTTCAAGCAGATCAACGACACCCACGGACACGAAGGGGGCGACCGGATCCTGCGGCGTTTCGCCGAGCTGTTGCAGGACCGGGTCCGCACGACCGATCTGGTCTGCCGCCTCGGCGGCGAGGAGTTCGCGGTCTTCCTGCGTCGCGCCGAACCCGAGGATGCGCTCGCCATCGCGGAGGCACTGCGCGAGGCAGTTGCGGCGATGGAGGTGGCGCTTGACGACGGCGCGCGAGCATCCATCACTGTCAGCATTGGCGTCGCCTGGCTATCGCTGGAGGACGATCTCACCACCACCCGCGCACTCTGCCGGGCGGCGGATCAGGCGATGTACGCCAGCAAGCGGCGGGGTCGCAACCGCGTGACTGATTACACCACGCTCGCCGCGGAAGATCCGCTCGGGCAAGACCAATCAGGAGACAAGGGATGAACAGGACAGGATGGCTTGGGGCATTGCTGGCGGGGCTGCTGGCCCTGCCCATGGGGGCGGCCGGCGAGATGGACGAGGAGGAAGGCGAACTGATCTTCGGCTCGGTGGCGATGGATATTCCGGCGCGCATGCTCAGCCGGCTGGAACCGGTGACGGACTATCTGTCGGCGGAACTGGGCATGGAGGTCGGCCTGCGCCTGTCGCCGAACATGCCGGACGCGATTCGCGAAGTCGCAGAGGGGCGTTCGGATATCGCCTATCTGACCCCGGTGGCCTACATCCGCGCCCGTGACCGCGGCCAGGTCGAGCCGCTGGTGCGCACCGTCACCAAGGGCGAGGAAGCCTTTCGCCTGATGCTGGTCGTGCGCGAGGACAGTCCGCTGGAGACCCCGCAGGGCCTGGTCGGGAAGCGTTTCGCATTCGGCGACGAGGCGGCGCTGCTGCAGCGGGCCACCGTGGTCAATGCCGGCGTCACCCTGGACGAACTGGGCGAGTACCACTTCCTCGGGCACTACGACAACATCGTGCGCGGGGTGATCAACGGTGACTTCGATGCCGGCATCCTGAAGGACACCACCGCGTACGAATGGGAGGGCAACGGCATCCGCATCCTGCACGAGTCGCCACTACTGCCCCCGTACGTGATCGCTGCACGTGACGGGCTGGACCCGGCGCTGCGCGAACGCATCCGCGAGGTATTGCTGGCCGCCCGCGCGGACGACCCCGCCTCGGGGCCAGCCCTGCGCGCGCTGGACGAGAGCTATGACGGGTTCGCCCCGGTCAGCGACGCCGACTACGACGTGATACGTGAACTGATCGCGCCGTTCGACTGAGGGCGAACCTGCTCCACCTTCGGCCCTGACGGCTGCAGGAGGCCAGCCCCCTGACCGATAAGGGCCTGGCCGACGCCCCATCGGTCAGGGGGCTGACCTCCTACAGGAGGGCGGTTCGGGGCGGACCGGAACGATGGGGGGGGTCAGACGTCAAGCAGCAGGCGCGCCGGATCCTCGATCGCGTCCTTGATGGCGACGAGGAAGCGGACGGCATCGGCACCGTCGACCAGACGGTGGTCGTAGGAGAGGGCGACATACATCATCGGGCGGATCACGACCTGGCCGTCCACCGCGACGGGGCGCTCCTTGATCGCGTGCATGCCGAGGATGGCGCTTTGCGGCGGGTTCACGATCGGGGTGGAAAACAGCGAGCCGAACACCCCGCCGTTGGTGATCGTGAAGGTGCCGCCGCGCAACTCGTCGATGTCCAGCTTGCCGTCACGAGCGCGCTCGGCGAAGTCGCGGATGCGCCGTTCGATCTCCGAGATGGATGCATTGCCCGTGTCGCGCAGCACCGGAACCACCAGGCCGCGCGGGGAGGAGACGGCGATGCCGATATCGCTGTAGTGGTGATAGACGATCTCCTCACCATCGAGCGCGGCATTGATGATCGGAAAGCGCTCCAGCGCGCGGCTGGCGGCGGCCACGAACAGGCCCATGAAGCCCAGCTTGATCGAGTGGCGCTTCTCGAAGGTCTCCTTGTAGCGCGCGCGCAGGTCCATCGCGGCGGACATGTCGATCTCGTTGAAAGTCGTCAGCATCGCGGTGGACTGCTTGGCCTCCAGCAGCCGCTCGGCGATCCGCGCGCGCAGCCGCGTCATCGGGACACGCTCGATACCGCCTGCCGTCGGCGCGGGCTCTCGCGCCGGGGACCGTTCGGCTTTGGGAGCGGGTGACGAGGCCTGACCCGCACTCGAGCGGGCGGCCTGCGCACGCTCGACATCCTCGCGCAGAATCCGACCATCCTCGCCCGTGCCCTCGACATCTTCGGGCTTCAGCCCGGCCTCCTGCAGCAGGCGGCGCACGGCCGGACTGGGAGTGGGCGGCGCAGAGCCCGAGGCACGATCAGGCGTGGCCTTTGCGGCGGCCTGGGCTCGGTCATCCTTCTCGGACCACGAAGACTCTGCCTTCGTGTCGGTGGACTCGCGGGGGTCCTGAGCGGGCGTCGAGGCCTCTTCTTCGGCGTCGACATCATCCGCGGCGGCCTCGTCGGCCGCGCTCAGATAGCCAATCACCGCATCCGTCTTCACCACATCGCCCTCGCTAACCTCCAGCGCGGTCAAAGTGCCGGCGGACGGAGCAGAGACCTCGAGCACGACCTTGTCGGTCTCGAGCTCGGCGATCAGTTCATCGCGCTTGACCGCGTCGCCCGCCTTCTTGTGCAGGGCGACCACGGTCGCATCGGCGACAGACTCCGGGAGTTCAGGGACCTGGATCGGGGTGGGATCGGATGCCATCTCGCTTCCTTGTGCTGTGCGTCAATATTCAGGGCGTGGGGTGCGGGGTATCGCGCGAGCTGATCGGACCGAACGCGCGTTCGAGCAGATCCTTCAACTGCGCCTTGTGAACCTCCGGGTAGCCGACCGCCGGCGCGGCGGCCGGGGGCCGCGCGACTGCGTGCAGCGTCTGACCACGCACCGTCAGCAGTGGATTGATGCGCGGCGCCAGGAATCCCAGATAGCCCTGGTTCTCCGGCTCGTCCTGCACCCAGACGAACTCCTCCGCGTGCGGGTAGCGTCCCAGCAATTCGGTAAGACGCTCTTCAGGGAACGGGTAGCACTGCTCCAGGCGCAGGATCGCGACATCCCAGTGCTGCCCCTCGGACTGGCTTGAAGCAAGGTCATAGTAGATGCGCCCGCTGGTCAGCAACACACGCTTGACGGCCTGGGGGTCCTCGATGCGTGCGTCGTCGATGACCGTCTGGTACTGACCGTGCGCCAGCGCCGCGAGATCGGAGACCGCATCCTGGTGCCGCAGCAGACTCTTAGGCGTCATCACGACGAGCGGCTTGCGGTAGGGGCGTACCATCTGCCGGCGCAGCAGATGGAAAATCTGCGCGGGTGTGGTCGGTACACAGACCTGCATGTTCTCCTGCGCCGCCAGTTGCAGGAAGCGCTCGGGCCGGGCCGAGGAATGCTCCGGACCCTGCCCCTCGTAACCATGCGGCAGCAGCAGCGTCAGCCCGCACAGACGGCCCCACTTCTGCTCGCCGGAAGAAATGAACTGGTCGATCACCACCTGCGCGCCGTTCACGAAGTCACCGAACTGCGCCTCCCAGACCACCAGGGCCTCCGGCGCGGCCGTTGAATAGCCGTACTCGAATGCGAGCACGCCTTCCTCGGACAGCAGCGAATCGATGACCAGAAAGCGCGGGTGATCCGGATCCAGCCGGCGCAGCGGCACTAGCGCCTTCCCGGTCTCCTGGTCATGCAGCACCGCGTGGCGGTGGAAGAATGTACCGCGCCCGGAGTCCTGACCGGACAGGCGAATACGGTAGCCGTCCTGGATCAGCGTGCCGTAGGCCAGCGTCTCGGCCGCGCCCCAGTCCAGCGGCTGTTCGCCTGCTGCCATCGCGCAGCGGGCGTCGAGGATTTTCTGCACACGCGGGTGGACCTGAAAACCCTCCGGCGGTGTCGATAGCTGGCCGAGCATACGCGACAGGCGCGCGCTCTCCACGCCCGTCTCCACATCCTGATCCCAGGTCTGGTTCACATAGGGCGCCCAGTTGGTTGTGGTGCCATGCCCGTCGTCGTGCAGCGACAGGGCCACTGGCTCGCCGGCATCCAGGCGGGCGCGATAGGCCTCGAACGCCTCGTCCTGGGTCTTCTCCTCGGTCAACCCGGCCTCGATTAGTGTGCGGGCATAAAGCTCGCGGGTGGTCGGCAGGTCGCGGATACGGCGGTACATGTGCGGCTGCGTGGCGGCCGGCTCGTCGGCCTCGTTATGCCCCTGGCGGCGGTAACAGACCAGGTCGATCACTACGTCCTTGCCGAAGCGCATGCGGTAGTCCAACGCGACCTGGGTGACGAATACCACAGCCTCGGGGTCGTCGCCGTTCACGTGCAGGATCGGCGCATTCACCATCTTGGCGACGTCGGTCGCGTAATGTGTCGAACGTGCGTCCTTCAGGGTCGATGTGGTAAATCCGATCTGGTTGTTCACCACCACGTGCACCGTGCCCTTGGTGGAGAAGCCCCGGGTCTGGGACATGTTCAGGGTTTCCATGACCACGCCCTGTCCGGCGAAGGCGGCATCGCCATGGATCACCACGGGCATCACCCGACTGCCCTTGCGGTCGCCGATGCGCACCTGGCGGGCGCGCACCGATCCCTCTACCACGGGCGTCACGATCTCCAGATGCGAGGGGTTGAACGCCAGCGCCAGATGGATCGGGCCGCCAGGCGTCTCGACATTCGAGGAGAAGCCCATGTGGTACTTGACGTCCCCGGTACCCCGGTCGTCGCGCGGGCGGCCCTCGAACTCGCCGGCCAGATCCGCAGGGGCCTTGCCGAACAGGTTGACCAGCACATTCAGGCGCCCACGATGCGCCATGCCCAGGACGACCTCCTGCAGCCCGCGCGCACCACCGCGCTGGACCAGCGCATTCAGCAGCGGGATCAGGCTCTCCGCCCCTTCCAGGGAGAAGCGCTTCTGTCCGACATAGCGCCGATGCAGATAGCGCTCCAGCCCCTCGGCCGCCGTCAGGCGTTCGAGGATGGCCAGCCGCGTCTCGTCGCCGAAGCCGAAGTGCCCATGAACCGACTCCAGCCGCTCCTGCAACCAGCGCTTCTCCTCGGTCGCCGCGATGTGCATGTACTCGGCACCGATACTCGCGCAGTAGGTCTCGCGCAGTACCCGCTCGATCGTGTCCAGCGAGACCGGGCCCTCGATGAACAGGGAACCGGGGTCGAACAGGATCTCCGGGCCGACCCGGTCCAGGCCGTGGTACTCCCGGCTCAACTCCACGGGCGGCTCGGGGGCCGCGCGCTCCAGCGGATCCAGGCGCGCCCCGAAGTGGCCCAGGTAGCGATAGGAGTTGATGAACTGCAGCACCCGGATCTGCAACTGCTCATGGGCCAGATCCGGACGATCGCTGGAACGCCGACGGCGCTCTCGACGCGGCGCGCTCTCCAGCGAGCGGAAGTAGTCGGCCCAGGCTGGCGGAACCGACTCCGGGTCCTCGCGGTAGCGTTCCAGCAGGGTCTCGGCGAAAAGCAGGTTGTCCGGGTGTAGCTCCTGTCCGGAGACCGGCGTATCCAGCCGGTGCAGCGAGGGCATGTCATTCATTCGCGATGTTCCGATTGCGCGTGCGCGGTGTTACTACTTGGGACTCGTCTCGGCGGCGAGGTTCCCCGCGCAGGGCCGATGACGGTTGTGACCGAGAGTAGCGCGTTTGCGCGGCGGAAGGCACACGTCCCGCGTGCACAACGTGCGATTCCGGCCGGGTTTCCCTACCATTCGCGCATGGATGTCTCCCCCCTGCTCGATTCCCTGAACCCGGCCCAGCGCGAGGCCGTGGCCGCCCCTCCACAGCCGCTGCTGGTGCTGGCCGGCGCCGGCTCCGGCAAGACCCGCGTGCTGGTACACCGCATCGCCTGGCTGATCGGTGTCGAGGGCGTGGCCCCGCACAGCCTGCTGGCGGTCACCTTCACCAACAAGGCGGCGGCCGAGATGCGCGGGCGCATCGAGGCGCTGCTGGGCCACCCGGCGACCGGATTGTGGGTCGGTACGTTCCACGGGCTGGCCCACCGCCTGCTGCGCCAGCACTGGCAGGACGCGCGGCTGCCGCAGGGCTTCCAGATTCTCGACTCCGACGACCAGCTGCGCATGGTCAAACGTGTGCTGCGCGGCCTGGAACTGGACGAGGCGCGCTGGCCACCGAAGCAGGCGCAGTGGTACATCAACGCGCGCAAGGACGAGGGCGCCCGCCCGGAGCACCTTCCGGATACCGGTGACCCGGTCGCGCGCCAGTGGGTGCGCATCTACACCACCTACCAGCAGGCCTGCGAGCGTGCCGGCGTGGTGGACTTCGCCGAGCTGATGCTGCGCTCGCTGGAGCTGCTGCGCGACAACAAGGCGCTGCTGGAGCACTACCGCACGCGCTTTCGCCATGTGCTGGTCGACGAGTTCCAGGACACCAACGACATCCAGTACGCCTGGCTGCGCCTGCTGGCCGGCGACAGCCCGGTGTTCGCGGTGGGTGACGACGATCAGTCCATCTACGGCTGGCGCGGCGCCAGGATCGAGAACATCCAGCATTTCCAGCAGGACTACCCGGGCACCCAGGTCGTACGCCTGGAGCAGAACTACCGCTCCAGCGCCAACATCCTGAACGCGGCCAACGCCCTGATCCGGCACAACGCCGGGCGCCTCGGCAAGGAGCTCTGGACCGAGGACAAGGAGGGAGCACCGGTCCGCCTGTACACCGCGCTGAACGAGCAGGAAGAGGCACGCTTCATCGCCGAGACCATCGCCCGCCACGTGGACGAGGGCGGGCTGTACCGCGAGTGCGCGGTGCTCTATCGCTCCAACGCCCAGTCGCGCGTACTGGAAGAGACCTTCATCGCCCGCCGCATGCCCTATCGCGTCTACGGCGGCCTGCGCTTCTTCGAGCGCCAGGAGATCCGTGACGCCCTGGCCTACCTGCGCCTGGCCGGCAACGGCGATGACGACGCCGCCTTCCTGCGCGTGGTCAACCAGCCGCCGCGCGGGATCGGCGAAAAGACCCTGGAGGGCCTGCGCCAGGCCGCCCAGGCGGCGGATACCAGCCTGCTGCAGGCCGCCACCCACGCGGTGGATGCCGACGCGCTGCCCGGGCGGGCGCGCAACGCGGTCGCCGGCTTCGTGCAGCTGGTCCGCACCCTGCAGCAGGAGCTGCCGCGCCAGCCGCTGGCGGACCAGGTGGAACAGGCGATCGAGCGCGCGCAACTGCGCGAGCACTACAAGAAGGAAAAGGGCGAGCGCGGCGAGGCGCGGCTGGAGAACCTGGACGAGCTGGTGGGGGCCGCGCGCGCCTTCGACATGGAGTCCACCGCCGAGAGCGAGGAAGGCGAAGGGAACCGTCTGACGGAATTCCTCGCCCATGCGGCGCTGGAGGCCGGCGAGGGTGCGGCCGATCCGCATGAAGACGCAGTGCAGATGATGACCCTGCACTCGGCCAAGGGCCTGGAGTTCCCGCTGGTATTCCTCACCGGCATGGAGGAGGGCCTGTTCCCCAACGCGCGTTCGCTGGAGGAACCGGGACGGCTGGAGGAGGAACGCCGCCTGGCCTACGTCGGCATGACCCGCGCCGAGAAGGAGCTGTACCTGATCCACGCCGAGACCCGGCGGCTGTACGGACGCGAGTCCTACAACGTCGCCTCACGCTTCATCAACGAGATCCCGGAGGACGCGCTGGAGGTGCTGCGCCCGCAGGCCTCGCCGTTTGGTGCGGGACGCTTTGCGGCGGCGCGCCAGAAGACCGCGGGATTCGGGTCCATGGATGTGCAGGCCGCCGAGGCCTCCGCGGCGGGCCTGGCCATCGGCGCGCGCGTGCATCACGCAAAGTTCGGCGAGGGCCTGATTACCCAGTTCGAGGGTTCCGGCAACTCGGCCCGGGTCCAGGTGAACTTCGCCCACGCCGGTTCCAAGTGGCTGGTGCTCGGCTTCGCCAAACTGGAAGTTCTGAGTTAGGCGAACCCCCCCTTTGTTGCACCACGGAGGGCACAGAGAAGGCGTGGGATCGATCCGAAGGGCAGTCATTGCGAGCGTAGCGCGGCAATCTTTTGGGTAACACTGGAGGGAATCCCAACCCGATCGCCGCGTCGCTTCGCTCCTCGCGATGACGGACTCATCAACAACAAGATGCGATTCGCTGCATTCATCACATCCTGCCCCTCTTCGCTCGGTTTCTCCGTGCCCTCCGTGGTGCAATCGCACTCGACCTCCTTCGTGCGCTTCGCGGTGGCACAAAAAAGCCCCGCCGAGGCGGGGCTTCAGATGGAGCACGCGAAGGACCGTTACTCGATCTTGATGTAGGCAAAGCCCTTCTCGTTTTGCAGCTCGGCGATGCGCACCACGCCCGAAGGCACGAACTCGACGTGATCATAGACCTCGTCCTGGTCCAGGCCGATCTGCGAACGGGTGATCTCGCACAGCTCCAGCTTGACGCCATGGGTGCTGGCAAGGCTCATCAGGCGACCACGCAGGGTATCGCGCTCTTCCTTGAGTTCCTCGTCGGCCTCGAACGGGGTATCGGCGAGATCGTCATCGGTCAGGAAACGGATGCCGTGGGCCACGAACACGATGCGCACGTCCACGTCCATGAACTCGTCCTGGTAGTACGTCATCATGTTGTTGATGCTGGTCAACATCGCGGAGAAGCGGCGGGGATCAGCGAAATCGGCGTGATACACCACTTTGGCCTCGGGCTCCATGGCCTCGGCGCGGGGCGTGAACGCCAGCGCGGCGAACAGCAGGCCCGTCAGCATCAGGGCCATCGCAAAACCGGGCAGGCGTGCCATTCGAACGGCGCGGGAGAGCGGAAACATCGTGGTTCTCCTTGTGGTGTGGTCTTGTCTTATACAGTAGACGTTGCGGCCCGGCTACACCATCCATAACGGACGCACCACGGTTGACGCCGCCCCGGGCTCCGGGTATGCTCTGCCGCCTTTCAGAACCTAGCGCATCAACGCGAGGGAAGTACTTTGGCGAATATTGCTTCTGCCCGTAAGCGGGCCCGTCAGGCGGTCAAGAATCGCGCTCACAACATGGCGCTGCGCTCCCGTTTCCGCACGGCCATGAAGGCTGTGCTGAAGCCACTGCAACAGGGCGATGCCCAGGCAGCCAGCGAGGCCTACAAGAAGGCCGTGCCGGTCATCGACGCGACCGTGAGCAAGGGGCTGATCCACCGGAACAAGGCGGCGCGCCACAAGAGCCGCCTGAACGCCCGCATCCGCGACCTGGCCCAGGGCTAAATGCCCCGGCCGTTCGGGGCCCGGCCCCGAACGGGATTGCCTGCCAAGCCGCGCCCGGACATGATCCGGGCGCGGTTTTTTGCGTAGCTCGCTGCAGGAAAACATTGCAACCGCGGCAACCGGGTGCGAATGGCGACTCGGTTACTCGGAGAGCACGCGGGCGCCGCCCTCGCCACGCGGGTCGGAGGCTGCCTCCAGCCGCCCTTCCCCGCGCTCCCACAGGATCACCTGCATGTCCCCGAAGGGGCGCACCTGCGGCACCAGGCGGTGGCCTCGCGACACCAACTGCCCACGCGTCTCCATGTCGAACGCGCTCGTCTCGTGTTCCACACGGTCCGGCAGGTACTGGTGGTGGTATCGCGGCTGCTCGACGATCGTCTCCGCATCCAGTCCTTCCACCACGCCCAGAATGCCGTGCAGCACCATGGTGATGATGCGGCTGCCCCCCGGGGTGCCCAGGATCGCCACGCGATCATCGGTCTCGACAAAGGTCGGGCTCATGCTCGACAGGGGCCGCCGATACGGGGCAATCGCGTTGGCCTCGAACCCAATCAGCCCGTAGGCATTGGGCTCGCCCGGCTTGGCCGAGAAGTCGTCCATCTCGTTGTTCAGCAGGACCCCGGTTCCGGGCACCACATAGCCGGAACCGAATGGGTAGTTCAGCGTCAGCGTGGCGGCCACGCGGTTGCCATCGGCGTCGATCACGGAGAAGTGCGTCGTCTCCGGGCTCTCGGCGGCCTGCGCCGGGTCCGGAACATCCGCCTGTGGGTCCACCGATAGCGGCAGATAGCGGCTGGGCGTAGCCTCGTCCGGATGAATGGTGGCCCGCAACCCGGCCGCGTAGTCACGCGACAGCAGCCGCTCAAGCGGCATATCGACGTGGTCCGGATCGCCGAGATATTCGGCCCGGTCGCGGTAAGCGCGGCGCATCGCCTCGATGGTCAGGTGCGCGCGCAGATCCGGGGCCAGTTCGTCAAGGTCGTAGAACGACAGGATGTTCAGAATCTGCCCCAGGGCGACGCCGCCCGAGGACGGCGGCGAGGCGGTGGTAATCCGCGCGCCACGATATTCGATGTGGATCGGGTCACGCTCGACGACCTCATAGTTCTCCAGATCCTCCAGCGCCCAGATGCCGCCGGCCTCACGCACCCCTTCGACCAGCCGCTCGGCCAGTTCTCCGGTATAGAAACCGTCGCGCCCCTCATCCGCCAAGCGGCGCAGGGTATCGGCCAGATCCGGTTGCACGAGGCGCATGCCCGCGTCGGGCACATCGCCATTATCGAGGAAGATCTGAGCGGCATCCGCGCCATCCCGCAGCGCCTGGTGGCGGAAACTGGCCATCTGGTTGTAGCGGCTGCCCACCTCGACCCCGTCCTCGGCCAGACGGATGGCCGGCTCCAGAGTATCGCCGAGTGGCAGGTTGCCGTAGTGGCGGGACAGGTGATCGATCCCGGCCGGCATGCCGGGGATCCCGGCGGCGAGCACCCCGTCGAGTGACAACCCTTCGACCACCTCGCCATCGTCGTCCAGGTACATGTCGCGATGCGCCTCGCCCGGGGCTGTCTCGCGGGCGTCCAGCATCACGCTGCGGTCGTTCTCCGCGTCATAGAGCAGGAAAAACCCGCCGCCCCCCAGGCCGGAGCCATAGGGTTCGGCCACGCCGAGCGCGGCGGTCACGGCAACGGCAGCATCGAACGCATTGCCGCCCGCGGCGAGGATACGCTCGCCCGCCGCGGTGGCCTCCGGATGAGCGGAGGCCACCGCCCCCTGGCCGGGCCCCTCGGCCTGAACGGGCGCTGCCAGCAGCGCGGCGGCCAGGGCGACGGGGAGCAGGCGCGCCAGCATCGTTACGCGCCCATCAGCTTCTCGTACTTCGCCTGCAACTGCTCGCGCGTCTCCTTGCGGTCAGGGTCCAGCGGGATGCAATCGACCGGGCAGACATCCTGGCACTGCGGTTCGTCGTAATGCCCGACGCACTCGGTGCAGCGCTCCGGATCGATCTCGTAGATCTCGTCGCCGGGGTAGATGGCCTCGTTCGGGCACTCGGGCTCGCAGACATCGCAGTTGATGCATTCGTCGGTGATCATCAGAGCCATGGGGTTGTCCTCGTATCCAGTCGCGGGGCCCGGCTAGCGCTCCAGGCCGTTTTGTTCGGCCAGCATGCGCGCCACACCGGGGCTTACGAATTTTGAGACGTCGCCGCCCAAACGGGCGATTTCCCGTACCAGACTGGAGGAGACAAAGCTGTATTCCTCCGCCGGGGTCAGGAACAGCGTTTCGACCTCGGGAGCCAACTGACGGTTCATGGCCGCCAGCTGAAATTCGTGCTCGAAATCGGACACCGCACGCAGGCCGCGCAGAATCACATTGGCCCCCTGGGCATGCACGAACTTGGCCAGCAACACGTTGAAGCCCTGAACCTCGACCCCTTCGATCCCCCTCACCGCCTCCTCCGCCAGCGCGACGCGGGTCTCCAGCGGGAAAGCCGGACCCTTGTTCGGATTGGCGGCCACCGCGATCACCACGCGATCAAACAGGCGCGCGGCGCGGCGCACGATGTCCGTGTGCCCGTGGGTAATCGGGTCGAAAGTGCCGGGGTAGATCGCAGTGACTTGGGGCATGCCAACAGCCAGCAGGGAACAAGGCCCGTATTAGACCGCAAGGGGGGGTGGCACACCAAACACCCCCACCCGGGCATGTTCGGAAATCGCCTGGACAGGCTTTACACTGCCCCGTCTCGTCCACCGCCATCAAGGGCTACCGATGACCGATGACTACCGTCCGCCGCTCGCCGATTACTGGGACCAGCTCGAGGCCCGCTACGGGGGCGGGTTCAACTTCCACCAGATTTCGCGCGACGAACTGGCGCAACTGGTCGAGCACCTGCGCCACGCCGTGAAGGAAGACCCGCAGGTCACGGACGTCGAGAAACAGAACCTGGGGCTGGTTCTCAAACACGCCGAACAGACCCTGGACAAGCGCAAGGCCTGACGGGCCGCCCGCTACTCCTGCGGCGCGCGGGCTTCCAGCGCCGCAGGGCAGGGCGGCAGGGCGCGGCACTGAGCGCCGTCGTCAGGTGCCCCGGCCGCCGCCCCCAGGGTAGGCGCATAGCTTCCGGGGCCGGCCAGTTCGCCCGCGCAACTGGCCGCCTCGCGGGCCTGCTCGCCGCACTGGCGGGCAATCAGCACATGGGCGAGGTTGTTCCAGCCCTCGTGCCGTTGCGGGTCCCGCTCGATCAACTGGCGCAGGGCGTCCTCCGCCGTTGGCAGGTCGCCCTGGGCAAAGGCCACATTCGCCCGCCCGACATAGCCGATCGGGTGCTCCGGCCAGCGCTCCATTGCGGTCTGATACCCCGTGGCGGCCGGGCCCAGACGACCCACCTGCTCCAGTTCGTTCACCGCACGCAACCAGCGCAGCGGCTCGGCCGTGGCCGGCAGCTGATCCGGTTCGATCACCAGGAAGGCCCAGCGATCGCCGCGCGCCCAGGTGCGTTCGAAGCGGGCGAACGAATTCACGTGGCGCTCGATAGGCCCGCTGCGCAGATACACCTCGCGCTCCTCCAGGTCGTAGCCCATTACCACGGCAAAGTGCCATTCGGGGAACATCGCGACCCCGAGGTTCTGGAACACCACGACCGGGTTGCCCTCTGCCACCTCGCGCAGGATGGATTCCAGCTGCGGCTCCACCCGGTAGGCGACCAGGTCACGCGCACGCGCCGCGGCACGCATCTCGGCCTGCAGGCTACCCTCGCGAGCCGGGATGTAGACCTCGTGGATCAGCTCTTCCAGCGAGGCATCGATCCCGCGCGCACCCAGCACCGTCGCCAGGGCTGCCGGGCCGCACTGGTAATCCTCCTGCGGGAAGAACGGGGTATCTTCCAGTTCCACGCGCACAGGCAAGTTCTCCGGGGCCTCACTGGAGAGCTGTGCGCTCTGCGGTGCCGTGGCACAACCGCTGAGCCAGAGCACGGCAAACAGACCGCAAACGAGTGCGGCGAGCCCGGGGGCTCGCCGCCAGTAGACAGATGCCATGAAAGGCCTAGCGCTCGCGGGCGGGACCGACGAACGAGAAGATGTCGGTCACGCCGACCGCGTCCAGGATCACGAGCACGATAAACACGATGGCGACCACGCCGACCACGCCGGCGGCACCGGCCGGATCGGTTTCCATGCGGGCCTCGAGTTGGGCGAGCTCTTCCGGGGTCAGGCGGGCGACACGCTCCTGGGCGCGGTCAGGGTCCACACCCATCTCGACCAGCTTCTCGCGAACGGCCTGATCATCCAGCTGCTTGAGAAGCTGCGCGCGGGTGTCATCCGCGCTGGCCTGCTGAATCATGGAGCCCGTATCCAGCATTCCCACGCCGGCGAACGCCGGGGTCGCGGGCAACAGGGCCAGCGCCAATGCAATCAGGAACGCGGCGGGGGCGGACAACCAACGACGATGCGGTGCGTGGGACATGGTCGAACTCCTTTTTCGATTGAACGGGACCGGCAATCCGCCGGGGAGGCACCACTTCAGTGTACCCGGCGGCTCGGACGCGCCAAGCCCCGAATCACTTATTTTTTCGCGCCCCGTCACGCTATCAAGCCCCACTCAGGGAAACGCGGACGACGAAGTGCGAGCTGGATCAACTCTCTTCGGGCGGATCGACCTTTTCGATCTCGTACTCGAGCACCTCGACCGAACGCGCCCAGGCCCCGCCGCAGACGCTGTCATCACGCGTACGCTCGCGCATGTCGCCCGGCGCAATCGTGCCGAAGCGGCGCACCGTGGTGCGCACGTCATCGTCGAGTTCGCCAGGGCAGGTGTAGGCCGTCTTGGTCACGGTCACATCGACGTAGTCATCGCTGTCGTTCACGACGCGCCATTCGCCGCGGACGTTGTCGCAGCCATGATCGCGCAGCCGATATTCGACCTTGATGTCGTCGGGCGAACCATCGGCCGACAGCCAGTAAGCACCTTGTGCCGCCACCGTGCCCGGGGCGGCGAAAGCGCCCATCAAGGCGACTGCCGCAAAGCCCGCGAGCGCCCGGTTCAGGGTTTGTTTCTTCATGCTCTCCTCCACAATCTCTGGACTTCGGCTGGTCCTCTTGCGGGACCTTCATCACACATTAGACGCCCGGCTTGTGCTGGATATGCCGTTTCCGGGCGCCACACGGGGTTTTTCCCGAGAAGGGGTCCCTGTACATTGCTGATCATGACCTGTTCGCCTGAAACGCAGATGAATGAGATCGTTCTGGATTCGATGCTGACCTGCCCTGAATGCGGGCACCAGAAGACGGAAACGATGCCCACCGACGCCTGCCAGTGGTTCTACGAATGCACCGGCTGCGGCACGCTGCTGAGGCCACTTCCGGGGGATTGCTGCGTGTTCTGCTCCTACGGCACCGCGCCCTGCCCGCCCATCCAGCAGGAAGGCCCCGGCGGATGCTGCACACCCGCCAAGCCCGCGGCAGAGTGATCGCCGCGCCTAGTCGCTCCTGACCTCGAACGGTGTGCACCGTTTGGGAAGCAGTTCGCCACGAATGCGCGGGTAGCAGGGCAGGCCCTGCTCGAATGGGGGGGCGTCCTCGCCCTGGATCAGCGGGCGCAGGTAGTCACGGGCAGCCTGGGTGATGCCGTAGCCGTCCGGGGTGATGTAGTTGCGCGGCATGCCCTGCTCGATGTCGGCGACAGTCTCGAGATGGGTGAACCCGATACTCCAGCGATAGGGCTTGTTGGAGTCGCGCCGGATAATCGGCATGAAAGCGTCCTCCCCCGCGACCACACCCTCCACCGCCGCGCGGCCGCAGGCATAAGCCTGCTCCACGTCCACCTTCGACGCGATATGGCGCGCGGCACGCTGGATGTAGTCCACCACCGCCCAGTGCAGCTTGTGCCCGGTCTTCTCGCGGATCAGTTCGGCCAGGCGCGGGGCGGCGCCGCCGAGCTGGGTGTAGGCGTAGACGTCGTGGCTCTGGGCGACCGAGAACAGGCCGCCGTCGGGATTCTTCAGCCCCTCGGAGACAACCACCACACAATACCCGTGACGCTCGATGGTGCGGTTCAGGTGGTCCAGGAAGTCGTTCTGGTCGAACGGGACCTCGGCGAACAGGATCAGCATGGGCGGCTGGCCGTCGAACTCCTGCGCCAGCGCCGCGGCGGCCGCCAGCCAGCCGGCATGGCGACCCATCACCTCCATCACGAACACCTTGGTGGAGCTGGTATGCATGGACTCGACATCCAGACTGGCCTCGCGCACCACGGTGGCGATGAACTTGGCGGCGGAACCAAAGCCCGGGCTCGAGTCGGTCACGGCAAGGTCGTTGTCGATCGTCTTGGGCACGCCGATCGCCCTGATCGGAAAGCCCATGCGCTCACCCATCTTCGCGATCTTCAGCGCGGTATCCATGGAGCCGCCACCGCCGTTGTAGAAGAAGGTGCCGATGTCATGGGCGCGGAAGACCTCGACCAGACGCTCGTACTGCTCCGGGTCCTTGTCGGGGTCACCCAGGTCGAAGCGACAGGAGCCGAACGCACCCCCGGGCGTATGGCGCAGGGCGGCCAGGGTCAGCGGATCCTCGTGGTCGAGGTCGATGATCTCTTCACGCAGGACACCCAGGATGCCATCCCGCGCCGCATAGATCTTGCCGAAATGGGCCGGGTGGGCGCGGACCGCCTCGATCACCCCCCAGGCACTGGCGTTGATGACGGCGGTGACCCCGCCCGACTGGGCGTACAGCGCGTTCTGCGGCATATAAATCCTCCATTTTTGTTGGGGGTCCCGAATGGCGAGCAAACGCGGTGCCAGGGCCGTCGCGTCGCCATCAGGGCTACAGATCGGCCACATAGGGTGCTTTTGCTACACTATGCCGCCTTTGACACCCGGCGCGCCGGGGCCGTTCGCCCCGCGAGGGGGCTGCTGTGCCCCATTTCGCGCCGTGTCGCCCGATTCACAACAGCATCAGGATTGCATCATGCATATCGGTACCACTCTGACCAACTGCATCATCGAAACCCAGCGCGGCATCCAGGGCGCGACCGGCGAATTCACCGGTCTGCTGAACGACATCTCCGTGGCGTGCAAGAAGATCTCCAATCTCGTCGACAAGGGCGATCTGGTCGGCGTGCTCGGCTCCGCCGGCTCCGAGAACGTGCAGGGCGAGACGCAGAAGAAGCTCGACATCATCACCAACGAGGTGTTCATCGAGAGCCTGAGCCACAACGGCCATGCGGCCGGTCTGGCCTCCGAGGAGATGGAAGAGATCTGCGAGATGCCGGCCGACGCGCCGCGCGGTCATTACCTGGTCCTGTTCGACCCGCTGGACGGCTCCTCCAACATCGATGTGAACGTCTCCGTCGGCACGATCTTCTCGATCCTGAAGGCCCCCGAGGGCGTGACCGATCCGAAGACGGAAGACTTCCTGCAGCCGGGCACCAAGCAGGTCGCCGCCGGTTACTGCCTTTACGGCCCGTCCACGATGATGGTGATGGCCACCGGCCAGGGCGTGAAGATGTTCACGCTGGACAAGGACTTCGGTGAATTCCTGCTGACCAAGGACACCGTGCAGATTCCGGAGGACACCCAGGAGTTCGCGGTCAACATGTCCAACAGCCGTTTCTGGGAAGCGCCGATCAAGCGCTATATCGACGAGTGCCTGGCCGGCAAGGAAGGCCCGCGCGGCAAGGACTTCAACATGCGCTGGGTCGCCTCCATGGTGGCCGAGGTGCACCGCATCCTGTGCCGTGGCGGGGTGTTCATGTACCCGATGGACACGAAGATGCAGGCCAAGGGCACGACCGGCAAGCTGCGCCTGATGTACGAGGCCAACCCCATGAGCTTCATCGTCGAACAGGCCGGCGGCGCCGCCACCACCGGCCGCGAGCGCATCATGGACATCAGCCCCGAGGGCATCCACCAGCGCGTGCCGGTGGTCCTGGGCGCGAAGAACGAAGTGGAGCGCATCACCGGCTACCACAACGAGGGCTGATCCCCACGCCCCTGGCAGCGCAAGCCCGGCCCCGCAAGGCGCCGGGCTTTTTTGTGGTTCATCGAGCATTACCGGGGAATGCGGCGCGGATTTTGAGGAAGAAGTAGTCCTGGTCGCGGTAGCCGTAGGCGCGGCGCTTGATGACCTTGATGGTGTTGTTGATGCCTTCGACGACGCTGGTGTTCAGCCGATGCCGGCAGCGCGAGACGATGCCGGGGAGATAGGGCTCCAGCAACCGCGCGAAGCGCTGCAGGGCATGGATGCCGCTCTCCTGTGCCTGTTGTACCCAGTGTCGCCAGGCCTGCCAGGTCTGTTCCGGACGGCGCTGGAACCAGAGCCGCTTGAGCTCGTCGCGTAACAGATAGACTGTCAGCAATGCCTGGTTGGCTTGCAGCAACTCGTCCAGGTGGACCGCTTGGCCGGCGTTCAGCGACGCCCGGTTACGCAGCAGCAACCAGCGGCTGGACTTGATCACGCGACGGGCCCGACGGTCCTCGCCCAGACGCTTCGCCTCGTCGACGCGCACCCGGTCGATGACCTCGCGACCGTACTTGGCCACCACATGGAACAGGTCGTAGACGATCTCGGCCCGGGGACACTGCGCCCGGATCTCGAGCTCGAAGGCCGTGGTCATGTCGATCGCCACCGCCTCGATGCGCTCGCGCACGCCTTCGGGGAGTTGCTCGAAGAAGGCCCGAGCGGTCTCGCGCGAGCGGCCTTCCCCGACCCACAGCACCTGGCGCCGGATCGGCTCGATCACCACCGTGGCATAGCGGTGGCCTTTGTGCAGGGCGAACTCGTCCATCGCCAGATAGCGGATCGACGCCCAGTCCGGCTCCAGCAACGAAGCCGCCAGCCGATGCCGGTCCACCGTCTTCACCGTATGCCAACCCAGGCCATAGAAGGCCGCCACCGCCTGGATGCTGGCCGAACGCAGCAACTGACTGCAGGCATCCGCCAGACGGTTGGTCAGCCGCTGATAGCGCCCCAGCCAACTCAGCCGCTCCAGCTGCGGACCACCGCAGTGCTCGCACCACACCCGGCGACGCGGCACCACCAGCACCACCCGGTACTCGAACAGGGGAAGATCCCGAACCCGCCGCAGCGTCGTCTCGTGCACCTGACGCGTCCGGTGGCCGCAGCGTTCGCAGTGCATCCACTGCCGCGTCGGCTTCAGGTGCAACTCCAGCGTGCCGCCCGCCTCGTCCGGCCATACCGCACGTTCCAGCCGATAGCCTTCCCAGCCGCCCAGCTTCTGCAGCGTCTTCTTGTCCAGCATCCCCCTCTCCCGTGTCCAACCCGGCTCCACGCGAGATTACGATGCCCTTCAGCGCACGAATACCTCCCCGGTATCCTTCGATGAACCTTTTTTGTGCCCGGAAGACAGCTGTTGTCACGTGTGTGACATTATTGATATACCTGTAACATGGATTCTCCGGATACCGACTGGCAACTGCTCATCCTCGCCTTCCAGGGCGGGCAGGATTCGACTCGGGTCCGGCTCTGGCGGGCGCTGAAGGCGCTGGGCGCCGCCACGCTGCGCGACGGCGTCTACCTGCTACCCAACCGTTCCGATCTGCGCGACGCTCTGCTGGAACTGGCGGAATCCGCACGGGCGGCGGGCAACCAGGCCTACCACCTGCCGGTGGCGGCCAGCGCCGAGGAACAGGTGCACTACCGCAGCCTGTTCGACCGCGAGGCCGAGTACCGCACGCTGCAGACCAGCGCCGAGACCCTGCTGGGCCAACTGCCCGGACTGGGCGAGGCCGAATTGCTCAAGCGCCTGCGCCAGATCCACCGCGAGGCGGAGCAGCTGCGCCGCACCGATTACTTCCCGGGCCCCGGACGCGGGCCACTGGAGGCCCTGCTCTCCCGGCTCGAGTCCGCGGCCCAGTCGACGCTCTCGCCGGACGAACCATCGCCCGCACCGGATTCCGGCATCCCCCGCCTGGATCCGGCGGACTACCGGGGGCGGCTGTGGGCCACGCGCGCGGCCATGTGGGTCGACCGGGTCGCCAGTGCCTGGCTGATCCGCGAATTCATCGACCCGGAAGCCCGCTTCGTCTGGCTTCCCACCCCGGCCGATTGCCCGGCCGAGGCCCTGGGCTTCGACTTCGACGGGGCCGCCTTCACCCACGTCGGCGACCGCGTCACCTTCGAGGTCCTGCTGGCCGCCTTCGGCCTGGAGCGCGACAGCGGTCTCGCCGGACTGGCCGAGATGGTGCATTTCCTGGATGTCGGCGGCCGCCCCATCCCCGAGGCGGCGGGCTTCGAGAGCATCCTGACCGGGGCCAAGCAACAGTGCGCAGACGACGACGCCCTGCTGGCCCGGGTGACCCCGGTGCTGCACGACCTTCGCCAGGCCTATGAACAACAATCCGGACGCGATCCCAGATGACCGATCCCGAACACACCGCGACACAACGTCCCGACGCGCCCACCCGGGCCGAGGCCTTTCGCTACTGGCTGAAACTCGGCTTCATCTCGTTCGGCGGGGCCGCCGGGCAGATCGGGATGATGCACGACGAACTGGTGGAACGGCGGCGCTGGGTCTCCGAGAAACGCTTCCTGCATGCGCTGAACTACACCATGGTGCTGCCGGGACCGGAGGCCCAGCAGCTGGCGACCTATCTCGGCTGGCTGCTGCACGGGACCTTCGGCGGTCTGATGGCCGGGCTGCTGTTCATCCTGCCTTCGCTGTTTCTGATGATCGGTCTGTCCTGGGCGTACCTCGCCTTTGGTGACGTTCCCGCGGTGGAGGCCGTGTTCTACGGCATCAAGCCGGCGGTGGTCGCGATTATCGTCTATGCCGGCTGGCGCATCGGCGGGCGGGTGCTCAACAACGGCCTGCTGTGGCTGATGGCCATCGCGGCCTTCCTGGCGATCTTCGCGCTCAATATCCCGTTTCCGTACATCATCGTCGCGGCCGGCATTCTTGGCTGGCTGGGCAGCCGCGTCTGGCCGGAGCGCTTCCAGAGCGGCGAATCGCACGGGGCCGGCAGTGTCGAGTCCCGTGGCCCGGCGGTGGTGGACGACGACACGCCGCCCGCCCCCTGGATGCAGTTCCGCTGGTCGCGGGTGATCCGTTTTCTGGTGGTGGGCCTGGGCCTCTGGGCGATCGTGTTCGGGGCCCTGCTCGCGGTGTTCGGCTGGGACGCCACGCTGACCCGCATGGGGCAGTTCTTCACCCAGACGGCGCTGGTCACCTTCGGCGGGGCGTATGCGGTGCTGCCCTATGTCTACCAGGGCGGGGTCGAGACCTATGGCTGGCTGAGTCCGACGCAGATGATCGACGGCCTGGCCCTGGGCGAATCCACGCCCGGTCCGCTGATCATGGTGGTCACCTTTGTCGGCTTCATCGGTGGCTGGACGCAGGCCTTTCTGGGGCCGGACCAGATCGTGCTGGCCGCCCTGCTCGGAGCCCTGGTCGCGACGTTCTTCACCTTCCTGCCGTCGTTCCTGTTCATCCTGGTCGGCGCCCCGCTGGTCGAGCGCACCCGGGGCGACCTGCACTTTACCGGGCCGCTGACCGGCATCACCGCCGCCGTCGTCGGGGTGATCGTGAACCTTGCCGTCTTCTTCACCTGGCATGTGCTGTGGCCGGACGGATTCGAGGGTGCCTTCGAATGGTTCTCCGCCCTGCTGGGCATCGCCGCCTTTATTGCCCTGGCCCGCTTTCGGGTCGGGATCATCCCGCTGATCACTGTCTGCGCCGTCCTCGGTGCGGGGTATCAGCTTCTGTTCTAGGAGTTCGTGACATGCTTAAAAACGCGCGAAACAGGGCCCAGCTCGTTCTGGCCCTGGCGGCTTTTGTTCTAAGCCCGATGCTCGCGGCCAAGGAGGCCCCCATCCTGCCGGAACCCGAAGCCGTCTCGGACCATGCCCATGCCTGGATCGGGCCGTACGGCGGGCCCGATACCGAAAACCAGGGCTTTCGTATGAACCTGGGTTACGTGGTCGGCGAAGACGCCGTGGCCGTGATCGATTCCGGCCACACCCCGGAGATGGCCCAAGAGATGCTGGAGCATATCCGCGCCACAACGGACAAGCCGGTACGCTACGTGATCAACACGAACTCGCAGCCGCATCGCTTCATGGGCAATGACGTCTTCCGCGAGGCTGGCGCCGACATCCTGGCCGCCCCCGAGGCCGTCGACCGCATGCAAGGGAACGCCTCGATGTTCGCCATGCAGCTCGAGAACGCGCTGGATCGGCCGGAAGGCTCCACCGAACACCCCGAACCACCGAACGTGACGGTCGAGGATCGCGAAGAGCTGGACCTTGGCGGCGTGACCCTGACGGTGCGCCATGTGGGCAGCGCTCACACCCACGGCAGTCTGATCGCGGTGGTCGAGCCCGATAATGTCGTGTTCGCCGGCGACGTGCTCTATAGCGGTCGCCTGCTGGCCATCCTGCCCGACGGCAGCATGGAAGGCTGGCTCCAGGCCTACGAACTCCTGCGGGATGAGTACGCGGATGCGAAGTTCATCCCGGGCCACGGGAAACCGGGCGCACTGTCGACCTTCGACCACGCGACCCACGATTACCTGCGCGCGCTGTGGGACCACATGTTTGAGGCGGCGGACATGGGCACCGACATGCAATCGGCCATCCGCTCCTTCGATGCTTCGCCCTGGCAGGACCTGGCCGATTTCGACGACCTGGCGCCACGCAATGCGAATATGGCCTACCAGGAGGCCGAAAGCGCCTTGTTCTAGAAAAGCATGGAAAGCGACTTGCCCCGGGGTATATGCGTCCCGGGGCAAGTCGCAATCGAATCAGACGACACGGCCTTCGGGCTGCGCGTCCGGGTCCTGATGCAGAGTGGTCAGGTTGCTCACGGTGGTGTCGGCGATGTTGGTCAGCGCCTCGTGGGTCAGGAAGGCCTGGTGGCCGGTGACCAGCACATCGTCGCGCTGCATCAGGCGCGCCAGGCGCCGGTCCGGCAGACCGGCCAGCGACCAGTCGCGGAAGAACAGCCCCGCCTCTGCCTCGTAGACATCCAGCGCGAATCCGCCCAGCTGACCCGAGTCCAGCGCGATCTCGGCGGCATCGGTATCCACCAGTGCTCCGCGTGCGGTATTGATCAGAAAGGCCCCGCGCGGCATCCGCGCGAGAGTGTCGGCATTGATCATGTGCCGGTTCTCCGGCGTCATCGGACAGCTCAGGCTCACCACCGAGGACTCCGCCAGCAGCGTATCCAGGTCCCGATACTCCACCCCCACGGCCTGCAGCTCCGCATTCGGGTACGGGTCGTGCGCAAGCACGCGGCAGCCAAAGCCGAGCATGATCCGCGCGAAGACCTGGCCGATCCGCCCGGTGCCCACCACACCCACGGTGCGCCCGACCAGGTCAAAGCCCGTCAGGTGGTCGAGCCGGAAATCGCCACGCCGGGTCCGGTCCCAGGCCCGGTGCACGCTGCGGTTCAGCGTCAGCAATAAGGCGACCGCGTGCTCCGCGACCGCATTCGGGGAATACGCAGGAACCCGCCCCACTCGCACGCCGCGTTCGCGCGCGCGCCCCACATCCAGATTGTCGTAACCGGAGCAACGCAGCGCGATCACTTGAATCCCCTGGTCCGCCAGCCCGTCAATCACGCCCCGCTTGAGGTCGTCGTTGGTGAAAACGCAGACCGCATCGACGCCCGCGGCCAGATGGATGGTTTCCTCGGTCAGGCGCTCGGCATATACCACCGGCTCCATCCCGGCGGCCGTCAGGCCCGGCACGAGATGTTCGTGATCGTGCTGCTGGATACTGAAAACGGCAACCTTCATTGCATCCTCATGTGCGGCTGTGGCTCTGGCCCAGCATATAACGGATCCAGCAAACCGATCGCTAGTTGTCGTCGCGACTCCGCTCCGGGACCGGAGGTGGGGTCGCGCGCGAGGAGACGCTGAGGGCGGTAACCGTGACGAGGATGAGGGCCATGCCGATGATCTGAATCAGGGTTAGGCTTTCGTTCAGGATCGCGACGCCGAAGAGCGTGGCGGTGACCGGCTCGATCATCGCGACGATCGAGGCGACGGCCGGTGCTGTGGTCCGCAGCCCGTTGATATAGAAGGCGAACGACAGGCCAGCGCCGAAAATGCCGAGGGCCAGGAACAGCGGCCAGTCGGTGGTGGTCAGTACGCTGGCCATCTGCGTATTGTCGCCCGGCAGCATCAGCAGGATGACCAGCACGCCGAAGGCAATCGCGAGGATCGCCTGCGGGCTGCCGTGCTGGCCGGCGTACTTGAAGCCGAAGATAAAGATCGCGTAGGACAAGCCCGCCAGCAGGCCGGCCCCGGCGCCGATCAGCGTCACGCCGCCCGCCCCGGTGTCGTAAATCTGGGTGAGCAGCACGATGCCGACCATGACCATCGCGATGGCCACCAGCTTGAGCGTGGTCGGGGATTCCAGTCTCAGGGCAAACGAGATGATGTAGACGAACACCGGGGCGCAGTACATCAATGTAGCGGCGACCGCGACACTGCCATGCGCGATGCTGAGAAAGTAGAACGCGAAGTTGCCGGCCACGCCCAGCCCGGCCACGGCCGACCAGAACCACATCTTGCCGCTGCCCAGCCCGCTGCCGCCCGGACGCCAGGCGAGCCAGATCAGCACGAACAGCAGGCCGATGGCCCCGCGGTAGAACGAGACCACGAAGGCATCCCAGCCCTCGGCCATCAGGATCCCGCCGATCCCGCCGGACAGCCCCCAGAAGAAGGCTGCCAGCACCACCAGTCCAACACCCAGGCCCATTAATCATTTCCTTTCTTGTTGTATGCAACAGGCTGCCAGCGGGTCGTAGCATGGCCGCGATTGACGAAGGACCGGGACGAAGGGATCGGTCCACGGTTCACACAGAACGTCCCATGTTGCAGGGCCTGTCGGCGTCTTCTCCAATCGCCCCGTCAGTCGCGGGGCGGGTGAGCCACGGGGAAGTCGAACGAAGTCTCAGGGAAGGGTTCGTTGGCCAGCGTGAAGTGCCACCACTCCTGGGCGTAGGGCTCGAAGCCCGCCTCCACCATCAGGCGCTGTAGCAGGACGCGGTTCGCGCGCTGCTGTGGTGTGGCATCGGCCGCGTCCGGCCAGGAGCGCGGACTGAAGCGGTCGAAGTCGGTCCCCATGTCCAGCTCGCTGCCGGTTTCGCGATCAACGAGGGTGACATCGACCGTGGAGCCGCGCGAATGGGTGGACTGCTCCGCGATATAGCCGCGCTCGAACAACTCGTCCTTGGGCACGTTCGGGTAATAGCGCTCCTGCATCTCCGTTGCGTCCGGGTCCGCCGCCCAGCGCACGAAATGGTCCACCGCCTGCTGGGGGCGGTAACAGTCAAACACCTTGATCCCGAGCCCAAACGGCTTCAGGCGTTCCTGCACCCCGGCCAGCGCCTCGGCAGCCGGGACGGTAAGGATGCAAACCGGCGCCTCATAGCCGTCAATGGGCTCGCCGACGAAGTTGTCTTCGCCGAAATAGCGGATCTCCTCGACCAACCCCGGCACCACGTCGCGGGCCGCCACGAATCCCGGCGGCCACGCCTCATCCGCGCTGGCGACGATCGGCCAGACCAGGACCAGACCGGCCAGCCACAGACTCATTAAGCGCATACACGCCCTCCCTTTTCCCCTAGGGAAACACTGATTTATTCCGCCGTGGGTCCCGCCCACCTGGCGGGTTTGGGATAATGGCGCCAGGTTTCCTGCCCGAGGTGATGGCCGATGTCCCAGCGCAGCTTTTCCGATCTCGAGTATTCCGCCAAGCGTAAGCAGACGCGGCGCGACCGCTTTCTGGGGGAGATCGATGCGATCACGCCCTGGGCGGCGCTGGTGGAGGCGATCGAGCCGCACTACCCGAAGGGGAAGCGGGGTCGTCCGCCGATTGGTCTGGAACGGATGCTGCGGATGTACGTGGCCCAGCAGTGCTTCAACCTGTCGGACGAAGGGATCGAGGACGCGGTGTACGACAGCCAGGCGATCCGGAGCTTTGTCGGGATCGACCTGAGCCGCGAAGACGCCCCGGATGCCACGACCCTGCTGCAGTTCCGCCGGCTGCTGGAGCAGCACAACCTGACCCAGGTGATCTTCGACCGGATCAACGCCCATCTGCAGCAGCGGGGACTGATGTTGCGCGAGGGCACAGTGGTGGACGCCACCCTGATCGCGGCCCCGCCGTCGACCAAGAACCGGGAGAAGGCGCGCGATCCAGAGATGCACCAGGCGAGGAAAGGCAACCAGTGGTACTTCGGGATGAAGGCGCATATCGGGGCCGATGTCGTCACCGGCCTGGTTCATACCGTGAAGGGTACCGCTGCGAATGTCTCGGACGTCTCGCAGGTGCCGGAACTGCTCCACGGCGAGGAAGCGAGCCTGCATGGCGATGCCGGCTACATCGGTGCGGAGAAGCGACTGGAAGGCCATCGTCCGGAGACGCACATCGCGCGCAAGCGCGGCACGGTACGCGCGATGCCAGAGGGCCCCGAACGCGATCAGGTGCGCGCCGCTGAACGGCACAAGGCTCAGTTGCGTTCGATCGTGGAGCATCCGTTCCATGTGGTGAAGAACCTGTTCGGATATCGCAAGGTGCGCTACCGCGGCCTCAAGAAGAACACCGCGCAGCTGCACAGCCTGTTCGCCCTGGCGAACCTGTACCGTGCGCGACAATGGGGGCTGCTGCCGCAGGGGTAGTGTGTCCGCAGGACCGGAAATCGCCCCTGTAACCGCCAAAAACGGCGGTTACAGGGGCCCAGGCCGGCCGTAATGGCCCCAGTGCCCTTCCAAAAA
The DNA here is from genome assembly GCF_000025545.1 of Thioalkalivibrio sp. K90mix. Classification (NCBI taxonomy): domain Bacteria; kingdom Pseudomonadati; phylum Pseudomonadota; class Gammaproteobacteria; order Chromatiales; family Ectothiorhodospiraceae; genus Thioalkalivibrio; species Thioalkalivibrio sp. K90mix. Next base: position 84,677 of record NC_013889.1, on the reverse strand, counting down.
CGCTTCGGCGGGGCACGGAGCCGGATGCAGGCCCATTGATCAGCGTTTCCCTAGGGAAACGCTGATTGAGTCGCGCGTCCGCGCTCGAGTCGCTTTTGCGTGCGAACAAGGCGCGGTGACTGTCGTGCAGTCATGCTGCACAAAGGAGCCGCAACGCCGTTCCCACGCCCGTTTCTGATAACAACGGGCGGCCGAGCCGCTGCTTTCAATGGCTTGTGGGGTTGGCGCCCCCTGTTCCCCGATCCGGCGTTGCGCCCCGAATCGATCAAAAACGGGCGGGTAGAACCACTACCCGCTGCACGACGCGCCTTGTCCCGGAAAACAGGGGGCGCCAACGCGGACGTGCGATTCAATCAGCGTCTCCCTAGGCCAGCATACGCCGCCCAGACCATGACACAACCGCCCCGCATGTCGGGCGCTCGCCCGGTCCTTCCTCGGGGCCTGTACCGAGCCCGCTCAGACGGGGCACCGTTACGGTGCCGCGGAGCCTTCGATTCGGCGGCTCACGCGATCGGCAACCTTGCCGCGCACGACGACCTCGTCGGCACCCGCCTGGCGGGCGGCCTTGAGCATCGCGCCTTCCACGTGCGGGCCGAAGGCCAGGATGGCGGCATCCGGACAGCGTTCGCGCCAGGTGGCCACGGTGTCCACGTCGCGGGCCGCCAGGTCGATCACCACCAGATCGGGGCGCTCGGCCCCATCGCCACTGGTGACCGTGGCCCCGGCCGAACGCCAGCGGGATTCGAGGCGCACGCGGGTCATCAGGTCCGTAGTATCAAGATGAATATGCATGGTTGCTCCAACGGGGAGTGGATCACGAGAATCAGCCTCGCGCGAAAAGGGGCGGCAGCACCAGAGAGAATACCCGGCGCGCAGAAACGGCCCGGACAAACCTCATTGGTTCGACGACCTCCATCACCGAACTGTGGACCGGATGGCCGATCACGGAAGATTGGTTAATCGGCACGCTTCATGCTCAACAAAAGGGGGAGCCCGAACGGCCAACCGGATTGGCTTCACGACAGCGACATGCGCGATCAGAGATAATCACGTCGCACCGAAAAGAGACGACAGCGCACCATGACGGAACTGAAAAAAGCCATCGAGCACCAGCGCGAGTATCTGGAAGCCCGGCTACAGGAGCCGCTGGCCGAAATCGCCGCCCGTATAAGCACGGCCTGGCCACGACGCGAGGCACTGGATTCGATCCTGGAAGAGGCGATCCGGCAGATCCCGGAAGCCACATTTGTCTATGCCCTGAACACCGAGGGCATCCAGCTCTCGGACAACATCTCGCGCAGCGGGGTGCTGCCGGAGCACTTCGGGCGCGACCGCTCGCAGCGTCCTTACATGAAGGAGGCGGTGCCGGCTGCGGGCTTTCTGCTGTCAGAGGCCTACATCAGCCTGCTCGGGCGGCGCCCGTCGCTCACCGCACTACAGCTGGTACGCGACGAGAACGGCACGGCACTCGGGTTCCTGGGTGCGGACTTCGACCTGCGCAACCTGCCGGACCTGTCGGAGGATCTTTACGAAGAACCCAATGAGTGGCGCCAGATCAAGGGCGACCCGTCGATCCGCGGGACGCTGTTCCTGCAGAGCCGCACCGAGAGTCTGATGGACCAGCACATCGACACCGCGCTGGCCATCCTGGAGGAACTGTTCACCGAGCGCGGCGTATTTCAGGGTGTGTTCCATTTCTCCAGCTCTCGAGCGACGCTCTGGACCACCGAGGACCCCTACCGCTACCGCATCCTGACCCACGAGTCGCTGGCCGACCCCGATGTCTGCCTCGCCTTCCCCCACGAGCCCTACCCGGAGGAAGCGCTGATCCCGAAGGAGGCCATGGGCCGCGTGCTCGAAGGGCTCAAGGCCCTGCGCTTTGCCGACGAGACCATCTACCTGCGCTCGGCCTCGGTGAACCTGTTCAATGGCATGGTCAGCCTGACCTTCTCCTGCGACGGCTCCCACTACATGACCTGGGACGACTTCCTCGGCCGCTCCATCGACTTCTGGATCGGCGCCACCGGGTAGGAAATACCCACGCGCGCTGACAGCGACCCGCCGCCTGGGCCATGATGGTTTCGGAGTCAGGTGCGGGGACAGGGGATGGAGACCGCAGTAGCCCAGGAAATCGGCGGGCGGCGCGAGCAGCAGGACGCAGCCGGTGTATGGGCCTGCCCGGGTGCCCGCTGCGCGTTGCTGGTCGTCGCGGATGGCATGGGCGGGCACGCAGACGGCGCACAGGCGGCCCGAATGGCGATCGCCACCGCCGAGCGCCTGTGGAACGAATGTGACGGTCGCCCGGAGGACCCGGCGGCACTCCTGGAGCGTCTCTTTCGCGAGACGCAGGCCGCCCTGTACAACCCCGGCGCGGCAGCCGGCGACCAGCCCGGGACCACGCTGGTGGCGCTGTATGTCGGGCCGGAGCGGGCCTGGTGGGCCCACTGCGGCGACAGCCGTCTGTATCACTTCGAAGGGGGGCGCCTGGTCACCCGCACACGGGACCACACGCGGGTGCAGGCGCTGCTGGATGCCGGCGAGATCCGCGAAGAAGATATGGCAACCCACCCCGAACAGAACCAGCTCCTGCAGGCCCTGGGTGTAGTGGATCCGGTACGGGTGGACCATGGCGAGACCCCGCTGACACCCGACAGCCGCTTCCTGCTGTGCTCCGATGGGTACTGGGAACAGCTGAGCCCCGAGGAAAGTGCTCGATGGATGGGCCAGCCGGGGTTTCAGGCCGCCTGTACCAAGGCGGCCGCCCTCGCGGCACAGCGCGGCGGCGGGCATGGCGACAATGTGGCCATCGCCGCCTGGCGTGCACAAGGTGTGGACACGCCGGATCGCCACCACCTGCTTGCCGCCATCCGGCCGACGCTACTGGGGGCCCTGCTACTGCTCGCCGTCCTTGCAATCCTCTTCTGGCCTCTGGACTGAACACAATGCGTCTTGTTGTCGGGACCGTATTGCCCCTCGTTGCCTTGCTGACCGGTTGCGCAATGCTCGGAGTCAACGGAAAGGAACCGCTCACCGAGGCGTCAGAAGAGTCCGCTGCAGAAGGCCCCGCGCCAGCGGAAGACCTGACCATCGCGGAGATCATCGAGGCCCTGCAGGAAGGGGACACGGAACACGCCGATCGGGCACTGGACCGGTTTCTCGAAGGCGAGCCCGAGCACCGGGTTGCCCGCAGTCTGCGCGCGCAGCTGGATGCGGACCCGGTCGAAGAACTTGGCGAGGCATCGTTCGAACATACGGTAGAGTCTGGCGAAACGCTGGGACAGCTGGCCCGGCGGTATCTCGGCGACGCCAATCGTTTCCTGATCCTGGCGCGTTACAACGACATCGAGCGGCCGTCGCGGCTACTGGCAGGGCAGCGCCTGCGCATCCCGGAAACCGCCCCGCGCGAGGCGAGCACCGCCGATAGGGAAACACTCGACGAGCAATTGGCGGCCCTGGGCGGGCAGGACGACGAGGATGCCTACCTGCGCGCCATCGAGGCCGACCTGGAAGCCGGCCGGTATGCGGAGGCGCGAGAAGGGCTCCAGCACGCGCGCGAGCAGAGCGGTAACGGCCGCTGGGGCCGACGGCTGGCGGCGCTGGAGCACGAAGTGGAGGGGCGGTACTGGGAGCAACGCGGGAACCAGGCACGCGATGCGGACGACACCGGCGCCGCACTGACCGCCTATGACCGGGCGCTGGAGGCCGACTCCGGGCGCGATGCGGCCCGGGACGCGCGCGAGGAACTGCGCGAGCAACGCAAGGAAGAGCTACATTCGGCCGCGATCCGGCGTTACCGCAACCAGGACCTGGAAGAGGCAATCGCCCTTTGGGACGAGGCGCTGGAGCTGGACCCGGAGTTCGAGGCCGCACGCGGATACCGCCTGCGGGCCCTGGAACTGCAGCGCCGCCTGGAGCGGCTGGGGCACTCGGAAGACGGCGCTTCCTGAGCCGGTCAGACGCCGTATTCGGAGCGGTAGGCGCGCAGGGCCTCGAGGTGCTCGGGGGCGCGGCCGGTCTGCTCCAGCATCTGCACCAGGTCCCCCAGCCGGGCCACGCGCACGACCTCCAGGCCCAGTTCGTCCTCGACCTCCTGGATCGCCGAGCGCGCGCCACGGCCACGCTCTTCGCGATCCAGGGCAATGGCCACCGCCACCGGCGTGGCGCCCGCCGCGCGGATCAGCTCCACCGATTCACGGATGGCCGTGCCGGCGGTGATCACGTCGTCCACGATCAGCACGCGCCCGGCCAGCGGTGCCCCCACGATGTTGCCGCCCTCGCCATGATCCTTGGCCTCCTTGCGGTTGAAGGCCCAGGGGCGATCCATGTCGTGGTCGCGGTAGAGCGCCTCGGTGACGGCCGCGGCCAGCGGGATGCCCTTGTACGCCGGGCCAAACACCAGATCGAAGGCGACGCCGGAATCGACGATGGCCTGCGCGTAGAACTCGCCCAGGCGCACGAGATCGGAGCCCCGGTTGAACAGGCCGGCATTGAAGAAATACGGGCTTGTCCGCCCCGACTTCAGTGTGAACTCGCCAAAGCGCAGGACGTCGCGTTCCAGGGCATAGTCGAGAAAGGCATGGGCGGTCATCGCGGGGCTCCGGTCGGAAAACGCCGTATTCTGACACAGGCACGGCGGGATTCATCACGCCGGCCCTTTCCTGTACGCGCGCGCGCCGGTATCGTTCCCGGCCATGCGCATACTCTCGATGAACGCCAACGGCATCCGTGCCGCCGCCCGCAAGGGCTTCTTCGACTGGCTCCCGAAGACCGAGGCCGACGTGGTCTGCATCCAGGAGACCAAGGCCCAGATCCACCAGATTCAGGGCGAGCCTTTCCATCCCCCCGGCTATCACAGCGCCTATGTGGACGCGGTGAAACCCGGCTATAGCGGGGTCGCCCTGTACAGCCGGCGCCAGCCGGACGAGGTCATTACTCGCATCGGCTTCGAAGAAGCGGACAACGAGGGTCGCTACGTCGAGATGCGCTTCGGGGATCTGTCCGTGGTGTCGCTATACCTGCCTTCGGGCTCCTCGGGGGATCACCGGCAGGATTCCAAGTGGCGGTTTCTGGATTTCTTCCGGCCGTGGCTGGCCGAGCGCATGCAGGACGGGCGCGAGTGGGTGATCTGCGGCGACTGGAACATTGCCCACAAGGAGATCGACCTGCGCAACTGGAAATCCAACCAGAAAAACTCCGGCTTCCTGCCCGAGGAGCGCGCCTGGCTCGATCACTTGTTCGACGAGATCGGGATGGTGGATGTTTTCCGGCGACTGGACGACCGGCCCGAGCAATACACCTGGTGGTCCAATCGCGGCCAGGCCTGGGCGAAAAACGTGGGCTGGCGTATCGATTACCAGATCGCCACCCCCGGCATCGCAGAAACCGCGCGGGACCCGTACATCCATACGGACGACCGCTACTCCGATCACGCCCCGTTCTGGATCGACTATGACTACACCCCCTGATCGTCATCTGCGGGCACCTTCGTGAGCACAGCTGCCGAGTCGCAGAATCGGCCGAACCGCGACTGGCGCGAGGCACTGTCCGTCTACCGCCATCCGCGGGTGGTGGGCATGCTGTTCCTCGGCTTTGCCGCCGGGCTTCCGCTACTGCTGACGGGCGGCACCTTCACCGCCTGGCTACGCGACCTCGGGGTCGAACTGGCCTCCATAGGTTTCCTCTCCTGGGTGGGCATGGCCTACAGCATCAAGGTGCTGTGGGCCCCGATCGTGGACCGGATGCGACTGCCGCTGCTGACCCGGATCTTCGGGCGACGGCGCGCGTGGATGCTGGCGGCGCAGGCGACCATCATGCTGGGGCTGTTCGGGATCGCCTTCACCGACCCCACCGAACAGCTCTGGCTGGTTGCGGTCTGGGCGGTACTGACCGCCTTTGGCGCCGCCACCCAGGACATCGCAATCGATGCCTACCGTATCGAGGCGGTCAGCCAGGAGCGCCAGGGCGCCATGGCAGCCGCCTATGTCTTCGGGTATCGCGTGGCTTTACTGACGGCCGGGGCGGGGGCCCTGCATATTGCGGCCGCCGGCAGCTGGAGCCTGTCCTATATGGCGATGGCGGCACTGATGCTGGTGGGGGTGGTCTGCACCCTGATCGTGCGCGAGCCGGAGGTCGCGCCGCGCGACGCAAAGACCGCGCAACTGGAAGAGCGCGTGGTGCATTACATCAACAACACCTCCGACACCGGACTCTGGCGCGACTTCAAGGCCTGGTTCATCGGCGCGGTGGTGTGTCCGTTCGTGGATTTCTGGCAGCGCTTCGGGCGAATTGCGCTGGTGGTGATCGCGTTCATCGCGATCTTCCGCATCAGCGACATCTTCATGGGGGTGATGGCCAATCCGTTCTATCTCGACCTGGGCTTCACCAAGGACGAGATTGCCAACATCGCCGCCGCCTTCGGCCTGGCGATGACCCTGACCGGGGCCGCGCTGGGCGGCCTGCTGGTCGTCCGATTCGGGATCATGCGCATGCTGATCGCGACCGCCATCCTGGCCCCGGCCACCAACCTGACGTTCTCCTGGCTTGCCACCCTGGGCCCGGAAATCTACGGCCTGGTGTTCGCGATCATGGCGGACAACCTCTCCGGCGGGATGGCAATCTCGGTGTTCATCGCCTACCTGTCCAGCCTGACCAACTCGGCTTACACCGCGACCCAGTACGCCCTGTTCAGCTCGATCATGACCCTCCCGGGTCAGTTCCTGGCCGGCTTTACCGGGGTGTTTGCCGAGCACTTGGGCTGGTTCTGGTTCTTTGTGAGCTCCGCCCTCATTGGCATCCCCACCATTTTGCTGGCCCTCGCCCTGATGCGCTGGGCCAACCCGGACCGCATGGCCCAGCCGGGAAGGCCGCCGGAGTTGCAGGAGCCGCCCGAGGGGCCGGAACGCGCCCCCTCGTAGGGAGAGGCCGCAGTTTCAGGCGGCCGTTCGAGCGCCCATGCTCAGGCCGGCCCTGCCCTGCAAAAACAAAAACGTCCGCCGGCGATGAACATCGCAAGCGGACGGCAAGGCGCCCCAGTACCGAAGGCGCGGCTATCGGCTACCCCGGCGTCAGGGACGCTTCGGCGTGGTGTACTCCGCCTCTTTCTGGAAGGACTCCCAGATCGTCTCGTAACCGACGAAGCCCTTTTCGTTGGGCGGCATCTGGCGGGTCACCAGGTAACGGGACTTGCCGTCGGGGACCTGCGGGTGTTTCTTCTCGGTATCCTGGCTCATGGTTTATTCACCTCGCTTCGATGAAAAAGAGGGGATGGGAGATACGGGTCTCACTCCCCAGACTTATTGAAAGGCCGGGTGAACGGGCTCCATCACTCGATGGGCACCGCTCGTCCGCTGTCGATTTCCGGGCCCGACTCCACCTTGCCACCATGCTCGATTTCGTCCGCAGTGGCATCACGCACCAACAACACATTCAGCTTGAAAATCACCTGCCGACCACACAGCGGGTTATTGCCATCGATGGTGATCGTCTTGTCGTCGAGCCGCGTGACCAGAAAACTCTTGGTCTGGCCACGATCGTTTTCCATCAGGATCGCCGTACCGAGCTTGCGGTATTCCTCTGGCACGTTTTCGATCGCTTCCGTGATCACCAGAGACTCGTCGCGCGGGCCGTACAGCGCATTGCAATCGATGGGGACCTCGATGGTTTCGCCCTGCGCCTTGCCCTCAAGCTCGCCCATTACCTTGGGTGACAGGACCTCATTGACACCGTGCACATAGCCCAGCGGGAACTCCACCTCGGTCAGGACCTGGCCGGATTTCTCGTCGATGACCTGATAGTTCAGCTCAACGTACTTGTTGTCCTTGATTACATCTGTCATTCAAAGTCCCGCTGTCTTAGAAAATGGACGCACCGAAGATTCGCACTTCGCCTTCCTCGTAACCGAGGACCATGCGGCCGAGCCACTCGCCTTCTTTCTTCGTGCTGCGCACCCGATACAGGACCGTGACATGTTCGCCGCGGCGAATGATGCCGAGGAAATCCCAGTCCTCCTTCAGGTTGCGGGTCAGCTCGCTCTGGGCGAATTGCTTGCCCACCTCGACCTCGTTAAGGCCGAACAGCAGGTGGTAGGAGAACCGGCGGACGAATTTGCCGTACTGGCCCTTGTTCGAGTATTTGATCAGATCGTTCCACATGGGGTGGGCGATCTCCAGGATCTCCTCGTCGGAGTGATCGATGATGTTCATCGAGGTCTCCGGCATCGGCTGTGCTTCAGCTGCACTGGTCATGTTGAAACCCCCGGGGGTGACGGTTGAAAGAGAAGACCAACGCGCGAACGCGTTGGCCATCGCCGCTTGCCAGCCGTGGTGACGGGGCCGCAGCCGACCCCGTCACGTTAGCACCCTAGGCTTCCGCCTTCTCGGGCTCGGCCGGGGCCTCGTCCTTGTCGACCAGGTGATAGCACGGCGCCTTCTCCATGGTGTACTCGCCCGTCTTCGGGTCACGACGAGAGACGGTCAGGTGATGCCAGTTCTTGTCGTCGAGCTTCATGTAGTCGCCGCGGTAGTAGTAACCCGGCCAGCGGGTTTCCTTGCGGAACAGCGTGTGGTGGAAGACACTCTCGGCCGTGCGCACGCGGTGCTTCAGCTCCCAGGCGCGCAGCAATTCGTGGATGTCCTCCGCCGCCAGCTTGTCCAGGTCCTCTTCGAGGATGTGCATCTTCTTCAGGCCGATGTTGAGCAGCTTTTCGTTGGTCATGTAGCTGACCGTCACGCCGCCACAGTATTCGTCCATCAGCTTCTGCAGGCGGTCAAGACCCTGGCGCGGGTTGATGTAGTTCGGATTGACCGAACCGGCCACGACCTCGTTGCGGTAGATCTTGTAGTGTTCCAGCGGCTTGTAGATCTCCTCTTTGCGCTTGTTGATCTGCGAATCGGAGACGCGGATGCCATCGGCCTTGCCATCGTCGATGTACTTGCAGGCGGCCTTCGCGGCCAGGCGGCCCTCGGTGAACGAACCGGAGGAGAACGCATGTGGCGTCCCGCCCACGGCATCGCCGGCACCGAACAGGCCTTCGACGCTGGTCATGCGGTTGTAGCCCCAGAAATATTCGGGCGGGGAGACGTCCTCCGGACCGGAGCACCAGGCACCGCAACCCGTGGCGTGCGAACCCATCACGTAGGGCTCCGAGGTGGTCAGTTCGGGGTTCTCGTTCTTGGGGTCGACGTCAGTGGCGGCCCACAGCACGGCCTGGCCGACGGTCATGCCCAGGAAGTTCTCCCAACCCACCTCTTCGAGGTGCGGATCCTGGAAGGCCTCCATGGTGACCATGTGGATCGGGCCACGACCGGCATTCACCTCGTTCAGGAATGCGTGGTTGCGCAGGCAGGTCGGGATCGGGCGATGGGTTCGGTGGGAGGCCTCCGGATCCAGGTACTCCTTGCCGACCATCTCCTGCAGTTGTGGCCACCACTTGGACTCGTACTCTTCGCCGTTGCAGTTCTGCGTGCGGGTCTTCAGATGCAGGAAGTAGGCACCGACCGGGCCGTAGCCATCCTTGAAGCGGGCCAGCACGATGCGGTTTTCCATCTGGGTCATCTTGGCACCGGCGTTGATCAGCAAACCATAGGCCGAGCCGGAAGACCACGGCGCGTACCACACACGGCCCGCACCTTCGCCCACGGAACGCGGCTTGAAGATCATCGAGGCGCCGCCGGCGGCGACGATCACCGTCTTCGACTTGAAGACGTGATAGTTACCGGTGCGAACGTTGAAGCCCACGGCACCGGCCACCCGGTTCTCCTTGGACTCGTCCATCAGCAGATGGGTGACGCAGATGCGGTTGTAGATCGTATCGGCCGACTTCTTGGCGGCCTCGGCCACGATCGGCTTGTAGGATTCGCCGTGGATCATGATCTGCCAGCGGCCTTCACGCTGGTAGGCGCCCGTCTTCGGATCGCGCATCAGCGGCAGGCCCCATTCCTCGAACTGGTGCACGGTGGAGTCCACGTGCCGCGCCATGTCGAACAGCAGGTCCTCGCGCACCATGCCCATCAGGTCGATACGGGCGTAGCGGACGTGGTCCTCGGGGTTGTTTTCGCCCCAGCGGGTGCCCATATAGCAGTTGATCGCGTACAGGCCCTGGGCCACGGCCCCGGAGCGGTCGATGTTGGCCTTTTCGGCAATCACGACCTTCTTGTCCTGGCCCCAGAACCGGGCTTCCCAGGCGGCGCCCGTGCCACCGAGCCCGGCGCCGCAGACCAGGATGTCGATGTTGTCTTCGACGATTGTCTTGTAGGCCATCAGTAGTACACCCCTTCTTTCAGTTTGAGACCGGCGGCCTCCAGCGTGTGCAGATCCCCCTCATCCATGCGGATGTACTTGGGCTCGTTGAACAGTAGCTGGCTGTCCCGCATCGACTGATCCGGCGCGGGCACGTCGGCCAGCTGCGGGATATGCTTGCCCCAGGGTTTGGTGGTGATCGGCGACAGGAAATTCTTTTCCCGGCCGTCGCGGAACTTGATCTTCCAGGCGATGGTGCCGCGCTCTTCGTCGCGGTCGACGCGTACGCTGTGCCCCAGTGGCGCGAAGTCCGCGTAGCCGCGCACGTCAATGGCGTGGTGCGGACAGGCCTTCACGCAGGAATAGCATTCCCAGCACATGTTGGGCTCGATGTTGTAGGCGCGACGGGTCGTTTCGTCGATATGCATGATGTCTGACGGGCAGATGTCCACGCAGTACCCACAGCCATCGCAACGGGTCATGTATACGAAAGTTGGCATGGTAGTCCTCGATCGATGCTGATGTTCGGGTAAATGGCTTTAGTAGTGGTTGGGCGCTTCACGCTGGATACCCTTCCCCATCTCCATCGGCGCGTCACGCAACAGCTCCATCGAGTGGCGCTGCTGTTGCTCGGGGTCGTCACGCGTGAGGGTCGGGAGGTTCTCGGCGGAACCGTCAGCCCGGGTAAGGCGCTTCTGATAGGCCGCAGCGGGCTTGAAGAACATGTGCGCGAACTTGGACCAGTAAACCGTTGCGAACAGAGTCGTGGTGGCCGCGAGGAAGAGCGCGAAGAAGACCCAGCCGAGGGCACCGGCGCCCTGGGTCAGCGACCAAAGGATGGCGAACGTCGACATCGCCAGCAGCGACACGATGAACAGATCGGCACGGACCAGCTGGTACCAGCGACGGCCTTCGGAATTCACATCGACACGAATGAAGAACCAGAACCAGTAGCCACCGAAGGCGAGCGACAGGGCGCCCAGATGCCACAGGAGCGGCCACACGCCGGCGGCAGGCTCGGCCGCGTAGCCAAAAATCAGCACGGCGGAAGAGACGACGAAAACAATAAAGCCCCACATGGTGAAAAGATGGGAGGCACGACGCGTCGGATTTTTGAATTCGCCAGAGGTGATGACCTCTTTCCCAATGGTCTGCATCGCGAGCGAGAATTTTTCGCCACCACTCACGCTACGGGTCGCGTTCTTCTCGGCTTTCTTGGCGTTCTCGAAAAAGTACTTGGCACTCCTCTTGTGCATCATGTCGAGGATCGTGCCAGCAGCCACCAAGATGACCATGAGCACGACATACGCCTGCATTGCGGCTGGTGGGATAAACGCAGCCAGTTCGGCAAAGGGATTGCTAGTGATCACGGCGTCAGGCCTCCTCGAGTGTCCAATGGGCCCACTGAGTCTGTGATAAATCGTTCTTGCGCTTCAAATCAAAGTTGCTTGCCTCGACATAAGGGGAATGTATGGGTCGATATGCTAATTTAGGGAAACGCTAATCTATCAAGGTCGCCCGCAGACGGGCGCCCACCCCCAACGACCCTTCAGCCGGTCTTTACTTTGCAGCCCGCATCAAGCCCCCTGAACAATCGCAAAGCGCGCAGCGGCGGGCATTCCGCCCGAGCGAACCGGGGGCATTAAGCCCCGGGCTACAAGCCCCGATACCACTTGATCTGCACAGCCCTGCCGGGGTCGCGGCCCGACAGAGGGTCAAGTAACCCGGCGCTTTATGGACTATCTTGTGCTACGTTCAGGGTCGATTTGCAGCGCGCCCGGCCACCAGACGGGCTGGCCGCATGCGGCCCGAGCACGACACCCGGCGGGATAATCCGCCCAATCCATGCAGCCCACATCCAGCGTCGGCAGGAGATAAAGCCCCATGATCAAACCGCACGGTGCAGACACCCTGAAGCCCCTGTTTGTCTACGACCCCGAACAACACCATGCCCTGCTGAAAGAGGCGGAAAGCCTCCCCTCCGTGGTGATCAGCTCGGCGGCCGCCGGCAACGCCGTGATGATGGGAGGGGGCTATTTCACGCCCCTGACCGGCTTCATGAATGTCGCGGATGCGATGAACTGCGCGGAGAACATGCGGACCACCAGCGGCCTGTTTTTCCCGGTCCCGGTGGTAAACCTGTTGGAGAATGCCGACGCCATCCGCGGGGCCAAGCGAATTGCCCTGCGCGATCCCAACATGGAGGGGAACCCGGTACTCGCCATCCAGGAAGTCGAGGCCATCGAGGAGTTCACCCCCGAACAGATGGAGACCATGACGCAGAAGGTCTACGGCACGACCGACATGGAACACCCCGGGGTGGCCGCCTTCAACAGCGAGGGCCGCGTCTGCGTGTCGGGCCCTATCCAGGTGCTCCACTTCTCCTATTTCCAGGATGACTTCCCCGACACCTTCCGCACTGCGGTCGAGATCCGCAACGAGATCGCGGAACGCGGCTGGAACAAGGTGGTGGCCTTCCAGACCCGCAACCCGATGCACCGCGCTCACGAGGAGCTATGCCGCATGGCACTGGACCAGCTGGGCGCCGATGGCCTGGTGATCCACATGCTGCTGGGCAAGCTGAAGCCCGGCGATATCCCGGCCCCGGTGCGCGACGCCGCCATTCGCAAGATGGCCGAGATCTACTTCCCCCCGAACACCGTGATGATCACCGGGTACGGCTTCGACATGCTTTATGCCGGGCCGCGGGAGGCCGTGCTCCATGCGCTGTTCCGGCAGAACATGGGGGCGACCCACTTCATCATCGGGCGCGATCACGCCGGGGTTGGGGACTACTACGGACCGTTCGACGCCCAGACCATCTTCGACACGGAGGTCCCGAGCGACGCACTGGAGATCGAGATCTTCCGAGCGGACCACACCGCCTTCTCGAAGAAGCTCGGCCGCGTGGTCATGATGTGTGATGCGCCCGACCACACGAAGGAGGACTTCGTGCTCCTGTCCGGCACCAAGGTGCGCGAGATGCTGGGCCGCGGCGAGGCACCCCCGCCCGAGTTTTCCCGCCCGGAGGTGGCCGAGATCCTGATGGACTACTACCAGAGCATCAATCAGTAACCGGGCTCGACTGCGTCAAAGCCCGGAAACAGAAAAGGTGGCGGGAGATCCCGCCACCTTTTTGCGTTCTCAGTAGGTCTTCGACAATGCCGCCTGGATCTCGGCGAAGGTCCGCGCGACATCAAAGGTCTGCACCGACACGCCCAGTTGGCGGCCAATCTGCGTGGCCGAGAACATGCCCCGGATGCGGGTCTCGCCGGTCGCCGGATCCGTCTGGCCCACGAGCGCATGCTGACGCCCCCAGTCCTTCAGGGTTGCGATGATGTCGCCAACGTCCGCCTGCATCACCCGTTGCATGTCCAGAAGATCCACATCATCCAGGGGCGCCATCAGGTCACGGACCCGGAGGTCCTCATGCCGCAGACCACGCTCATTCACCATCTGGATCGGGCGCTCCCCCTGCGTATCGCGAGCCGTAATCAACCCGCGCACCTGCCGCGCGTCGTCGACCACGATCAGCAACCGCACACCCCTGGCAATCATCTGCTCCGTCGCCTGACCGAGGGTCGCGTCGGGACCAATTGTGGCCACCGGCACTCGGCGGAAGTCGGTCAGCACACACAACGCGGAGGAGGCCAGCGTAACCCGCGGTTCCTCGTCGGTTACCTGCTGAAGCCCGGTTCCGGGAGCTGCCTTGCTCGATGGCAGGGGCTTGTGCGGGAATTCTGCGGTCATCGCATTTCTCCATCCAGGGTGGGAACCTAGACGATGCCCTGAGATGGGCGCGCTGACAAGCGGGTCCCGTCTGACGAAACCGCGGGGCGGCGCAGCGCCGGGGAGGCGCCAGGGAACCCCGATGGGTCACTCGATTCCGGCTGCTGCCTCTTCCGGCGTTGGCCGGATCTCGAACGACATGCGGTCGAGATCCCCCAGCGCCCAGGTCGCCTCGGGCGCGCCGAGACCCGCGACCGTGCCGGGATTCACGACCCAAGTGGAGCCATCCTGCACATGCGGCTGCTGACGGATCTCGGTCTCGTGGCTGTGGCCGCAGCAGACCAGGTCGTAGTCACCCGTGCATGCCATCGCATGGGCGTAATGGGGGTAGTGCGTGACGAAGATGCGGCGCCCCCCCAGGGTGATCGTGGCATCCAGCCCGTAGTAGTGCAGCAGGCCGTTGGACTGATGGGCGATGCGCGAGATCGCGACCGGGTCCCCCAGGTTGTTGCCATGCACCGCGTGTATCGGCACACCCAGCTTCAGCGAGGCCCGCAGCGTATTGCCGCCGATCACGTCGCCACAGTGGATGACCGCCTCGGCGCCCTCGACAATACCGGCCTCGATCGCGCGGGCCAGCATCGGGCCGCGGTCATGGCTGTCGGAAACAATGCATACCTTCATGGGTTCGCAGGCCTCTGTTGCCAAATTCCAGTGCCGGGACGATAACACTGCCGCGCCCCGCCCTGCCCCCGGGCCCAATTCGAGGCATCCGAACGAGCACGCAGAATCCATCTTTGACTCCCTTGTGGTGGGCACCCCGGAACTGCATAGTGGGGGTAACCCCGACCGAAGTAAGGGGTATTGCAGTATATCGCGATTGTCTAACTTACAAGGCGTTGACGATTTATGGCACAGACCCCGTCGCACGAAATCAAGAACACCACCTGTTACATGTGCGCCTGCCGCTGCGGCATCCGGGTGCACCTGCGCGACGGGGAGGTACGGTACATCGACGGCAACCCCGAGCACCCGATCAACGAGGGCGTGATCTGCGCCAAGGGCGCCTCCGGGATCATGAAACAGCACTCCCCGGCGCGGCTGACCCAGCCCCTGCGGCGCAAGCCCGGCGCCGAGCGGGGCGACGGCGAGTTCGAGCCGATCTCCTGGGAGGAGACCTTCGAGATCCTCGCCGAGCGCCTCGGGCACATCCGCGAGACCGACCCGAAGCGCTTCGCGCTGTTCACCGGGCGTGACCAGATGCAGGCCCTGACCGGGCTGTTCGCCAAGCAGTTCGGCACCCCCAACTACGCCGCGCACGGCGGTTTCTGCTCGGTGAACATGGCCGCCGGCATGATCTACACGATCGGCGGCTCGTTCTGGGAGTTCGGTGGTCCCGACCTGGAACGCTCGAAGCTGTTCGTGATGATCGGCACCGCGGAGGACCACCACTCCAACCCGCTGAAGGTGGCGATCTCCAAGTTCAAGCGCCAGGGCGGGCGCTTTATCTCCATCAATCCGGTGCGCACCGGCTACTCCGCGATCGCCGACGAATGGGTCCCGATCCGTCCGGGGACCGATGGCGCCCTGCTGCTGGCCCTGATCCACGAGATCATCAACAAGGGCCTGTACGACCGCGACTTCCTGGTCCGCTACAGCAATGCCGGCCAGCTGGTGAACATGGACGAGGACCAGGACGAGTTCGGCATGTTCCTGCGCACCGAGGATCCGCCGGAAGAAGGCTGCTACGACGCGCAGAACCAGCTCTGGTGGGATCGCAAGACCGGGCGCCCGGTCGCCACCCACACCCCGGGCGCCGACCCTTACCTGCTCGGAGAATTCACACTCGACGACGGGACACGGGCGAAGCCCTCGTTCCAGCTGCTGCAGGACCGGGTCGCGGAGTACACCCCGGAATGGGCCGAGCGCGTCACCGGCATAGCGGCCAAGGATATCCGCCGCCTGGCCCACGAGATGGGCGTGACCGCGCGCGATCAGCGCATCGAGCTGCCGATCGCCTGGACCGATTCCTGGGGTGTGGAGCACGAGTCGGTGACCGGCAACCCGGTCTCCTTCCATGCGATGCGCGGGCTGGCCGCACACTCGAACGGCTTCCACACCATCCGTTCGCTGTCGATCCTGATGTCGCTGCTGGGCACGATCGATCGCCCCGGTGGCTTCCGCCACAAGGCCCCGTTCCCGCGTCCGATCCCGCCTTGCGCCCGCACGCCGAAGGGGCCGGAGGGCGTTCAGCCCGGCAAGCCGCTGGACGGCATGGTGCTCGGCTGGCCGGCCAGCCCGGACGACCTGTTCGTGGACGACAAGGGCGAGCCGGTGCGACTCGACAAGGCCTTCTCCTGGGAGTACCCGCTGGCCGTGCACGGCATGATGCACAACGCGATCACCAATGCCTGGCGCGGCGACCCCTACCCGATCGACACCCTGCTGATCTTCATGGCCAACATGGCGTGGAACTCGACCATGAACACGGAAGAGGTCCGCAAGATGTTGAACGACAAGGACGACAACGGGGAATACAAGATCCCGTTCCTGGTCGTGGCGGATGCCTTCCAGTCCGAGATGACCGCGTTTGCCGACCTGGTGCTGCCGGATACCACCTATCTGGAACGCCACGACGTAATGTCGATGCTGGATCGCCCGATCTCCGAGTTCACCGGCCCGGTGGACTCGGTGCGCATCCCGGTGGTGCCGCCCAAGGGCGAGTGCAAGCCCTTCCAGGATGTACTGATCGAGCTCGGGTCGCGCCTGAAGCTACCGGCCTTCGTGAACGAGAAGGGCGATCGCAAGTTCCGCGACTACCCGGACTTCGTGGTCAACTACGAGACCGAGCCGGGCTCCGGCATCGGTTTCCTGGCCGGCTGGCGCGGCAAGGGCGGCGAAAAGTCCCTGCGTGGCGAACCCAACCCCAACCAGTGGGAGATGTACGCGAAGAACAACTGCGTCTTCCAGTACGAACTGCCGCGCAGCTACCAGTACATGCGTAACTGGAACAAGGGCTATCTGGAGTGGTCGCAGCGCAACCGCATCACGCGCTATGGCGAGCCCGTGCTGATCCACCTCTACTCCGAGGTGCTGATGAAGTTCCGCGCCGCCGCCCAGGGCAAGGGGCCCACGCGCAAGGCGCCGGCGCACCTGGCCAAGCGCGTCGAGACCTTCTTCGACCCGCTGCCCTTCTACTATGACCCGCTGGAACACCAGTCCACGGACAAGCACACCTACCCGCTGGCGGCCGTCACCCAGCGGCCGATGGCGATGTACCACTCCTGGGACTCCCAGAACGCCTGGCTGCGCCAGATCCACGCCCACAACCTGCTGTACGTGAACGCGCGCACCGCGCGGGCCGCCGGCATCGAAGACGAGGACTGGATCTGGGCGGAAAGCCCCTGGGGCCGGGTGCGCTGCATGGCCAAGTACTCGGAGGCTGTCGAGCCCGGCACCGTCTGGACCTGGAATGCGATCGGCAAGGCCGCGGGGGCCTGGAACCTGACCCCGGGCGCCAACGAGTCACGCAAGGGCTTTCTGCTGAACCACCTGATCTCCGAGGAGCTGCCGGGGCAGAGCGGCCCGATCTCGAACTCCGATCCGGTGACTGGTCAGGCGGCCTGGTATGACGTCCGCGTACGAATCTACAAGGCCGAAGAAGGGGAGCCGCAGGAGACCTCTCCCCAGTTCAAGCCGCTCAAACCGTACCCCGGCCAGTCCACACGGGCACGTGTTTTGAACTTCTTTGCGGGCCTGGGGAAACGCTGAACAATGTACACACTCGCGTTGGCACCCCAGGTTTTCCGAGACAAGGCGCGGTGCGCAGCCGGTAGTGGTTCTACCGGCAAGAGCCGCAACGCTGGATCGGGGAACCTGGGGCGCCAACCCCACAAACCATTGAAAAGCAGGGGCTCGGCCGCTTTTGCATGCGCACGGCGTTGCGGCTCCCTTGTGCAGAGTGACTGCACGGCAGTCGCCGCGCCTTGTTCGCACGCAAAAGCGACTCGAGCGCGAGTGCGCACATTGTGCAGCGTTCCCCCAGGAGGCAAGAAATGACCCAACTCGCCCTCGTCATCGATCTCAACGTCTGCGTGGGTTGCCACGCCTGCGTGACCAGTTGCAAGGAATGGAACACCTCCGGCGATGCCGGCCCACTGGTCGACCAGAACCCCTACGACGCGGACCCCACCGGCACCTTCTTCAACCGGGTGCAGAGTTTCGAGGTGGGTGAATACCCGAACACCGAGACGGTGCACTTTCCCAAGTCCTGCCTGCACTGCGAAGAGCCGCCCTGCGTGCCGGTCTGCCCGACCGGGGCGTCCTACAAGCGCGAGTCGGACGGCATCGTGCTGGTCGACTACGACAAGTGCATCGGCTGCAAGTACTGCTCCTGGGCCTGCCCCTATGGCGTGCGCGAGGTGGATGCCGAACGCAAGGTGATGACCAAGTGCACCCTGTGCGTGGACCGCATCTACAACGAGGAGCTGCCGGAATGGGATCGCAAGCCGGCCTGCGTGCGGGCCTGCCCGACCAATGCGCGGCTCTACGGCGATATCCATGACCCCGAGTCGGTCGTCTCGAAGGCCATCCGCGAGGCCGGTGGTTACCAGCTGATGCCGGAATGGGGGTCCAAGCCGGCCAACCACTACCTGCCGCGGCGCAAGACCCAGCTCACCATCCGCGAAGACGAGGTCGAACGCGCGGACAACCCGCTGAAGATCGACAGTCAGTTGCCGAAGCCCGGGCAGGACGAACCCTCGCTCGACGACGTCACCAGCTGGTAAACAGGGACGAAGACACTATGCATCCAGCCTTCTCGGTCATTTTCCTCACCACCCTGATCGGCGCCGGCCAGGGCCTGTTTCTCGGCCTGTTCGGTGCCGAGGCACTGAGCCTGCTGGGCGTGCTGCCGCCCCCGGGTTCGGACTTCCTGGCCCTGGGCTCCGCGCTCGCGCTGGCCTTCCTGGTGCTTGGGCTGATCGCCTCATTCTTTCACCTGGGGCGGCCGGAACGCGCCTGGCGCACCGCCACCAAGTGGCGCACCTCTTGGCTCTCGCGCGAGGTGATCGTGCTCCCGGCGTTCATGGGCGTCGTGTTCCTGTACGGCGCGGCCCATGCGTTCGGGTTCAACCCGGCCCTGGGTACGCTGGCCGGGGATGTCCCCGTCCTGCTGACCGTCGTGCTTGGCGCCATCGGGGCGCTGCTGGCCATCGTGCTGTATGTAACGACCGCGATGATCTACGCCTGCATCAAGTTCCTGCAGGAATGGCACTCCCCGCTGACCGTGGTCAACTACACCGTGCTGGGGGCCGCCAACGGCTTCACCCTGGCGGCCGCCTATGCGGCCTGGGCCGGTGTCCCGCTGGTCGCCTTCCTGGCGACGGTCGCGATCGTCCTGACGCTTCTGGGACTGGGTACCCGCAGCGCATCGCTGGTGCGCAACTCCCGTATCAAGTCGAAGTCCACGCTGCAAACCGCGATCGGGGTGAAGCACCCGAAGATCCAGCAGAAGTCCCAGGGCTTCATGGGCGGGTCATTCAATACGCGGGAATTCTTCCACCACATGTCGGCCGCGTTCCTGCGCGGGATGAAGTGGATCTTCCTGCTGGGTGCGTTCGTGGTCCCGGCGATCCTGCTGCTGGTCGTGCTGGTCGCCCGCATCGACCCGGTCAACCTGCTGATCGCCGCGTTCGTGATCCAGTATCTGGGCATGGTCGCCGAGCGCTGGTTCTTCTTCGCCCAGGCCAACCACCCGCAGAACATCTACTACCAGTCGGTGGCCTGAGGACACAGCCGGGGGCGGCCTGACCGCTCCCGGCCCATCCAGGTTCGAGGCCCAGCCCCAAATCGCTCCGATCAGACCGCCGACCAGGCCTCGGTCGTGATCCCCTCACCCAGATCGAGCTCTACCAGGCGGCGGCGCACCTCCAGCAACTTCTCGACCAGGGCCGGTTCGACGTGCTCGTAGGCCTCCGCGTCCGGCACCCGGTTGACCACCACCCCCAGCAGCTCAGTGATCGCGTTGCCGATCGAATTCTGACTGATCGTGACGATCAAGCGGCCCTCGTCGTTGCGGTAAATCAGCTGCTTGAAGGCCGGCTGCCAACGGATCGCATGGGCGTACTTGGCGTCGGTGAAGCAGCGATCGCGCACCTTCTTGGCGGTCTTGAGGAAATCGTTGTTGAACAGCAGGACCTCCTCCACCGCATCGGGGAAGTGCACGCCCTCGGGCATCGGGGCATTGCGGGTGGAGACCTGCGAGAAGAAGGTGCGGTAGAAGTCCAGAAAGCCCTGCAGGACCGCGTCGTATTCGCGCCAGAAGCGGATGTCCTTCAACGCCTCGACCCCACCCTGGATCTCCCAGCTCGGGAGGCCGTGCGGGTAGCCGGTCAGCGCGAGTCGGGCCTGGTGATCGGGCGCCGGCCGCAGGATCTGCAGGTCCAGGGCGCGGGTAAAGAAGGCCCGGTAGACATCGCGCATATAGGCCTGGAACAGGCTGTGCTGGCCGCCATCGGTCAGGTTGGGGTTACCGGGATCGGCCAGCGGCGCTTCAGCCAGCGTCGCCATCGGAAAGACGATGAAATGGTTGTGCAGCATGCGGATACTGGGCACCCCGGGCGCGGTCAGCGGCCAGGTCGCGTCCAGGCTGGCCTCGCCCGCCAGCACCAGGGCCTCGGCCGGGTCCGGGTACTGCTCCAGCATGTACTCGATGATCACTCCGTTCATCCGGTTCCAGACATGCCGCACCGGCTCCGGCACCTGGGTGCGCCGCACCGGGCGCCCCATCGGGTCGAGGATGGTCTGCGAGGTGTTGTAGATGATAGAGCAGTCGAACTCGTTGCTGTGCCCCAGCGCCTTGCGGTAGAGCAGGAGGTTTTCCGGATTGACCAGCAGCCCGTTGTTGTTCACCAGGTCGGCGAGGTTCTCGGTGCTGTTGAAGAACTCGTTCGGTTTCATGCCCTCCGGGATATCCAGGGGGATGGGCCGAAACGGCGTGGTGATCTCGCGGGGGCCGGCTTGCATAACGGTCGGTGACTCCTTGCAGGGGGCGGGTGTCACATAAGGATGGGCAGGGTTGTACCGACAACCACAACCCCTGTACTGTAACTTGCGCGGATCGGGAGTGTCTGCAGCGACCATAGCACAACCACCCACTCCTCATAGGAGCGAGAGCATGCGACTGATTCTGTTGGGGGCGCCTGGCGCCGGCAAGGGCACCCAGGCCCAGTACATCTGCGAGAAGTACAACATCCCGCAGATCTCCACCGGCGATATGCTGCGTGCAGCCGTCAAGGCAGGCACCCCACTGGGTCTGAAGGCCAAAGAGGTCATGGATGCTGGCGGCCTGGTCTCCGACGACATCATCCTGGGCCTGGTGAAGGAACGCGTGGAGCAGCCCGATTGCTGCGACACCGGCTTCCTGTTCGATGGCTTCCCGCGCACCATCCCGCAGGCCGAGGCCCTGAAGGAGCAGAACGTGCCGCTCGACTTTGTCGTGGAGGTGGATGTCCCCGACGAAGAGGTGATCCGCCGCATGAGCGGACGGCGGGTACATCCGGGCTCCGGCCGCACCTATCACGTCGAATTCAATCCGCCGAAGGTCGAAGGCAAGGACGACGTCACCGGCGAGGACCTGATCCAGCGCGAAGACGACAACGAAGAAACGGTGCGCAAGCGCCTCGAGGCCTACCACAGCCAGACGCGCCCGCTGGTGGACTTCTACTCGAAGTGGGCGGACAGCGGCGAGCCCGACGCGCCGCAATACGTCCACATCAAGGGAACCGGATCGGTGGAAGACATCCGCGACCAGATCTTCAAGGCCCTGGGCTAAAAAACGACCCGCCTGGTATTCCGAGCGGGTCGTCTTGATTGGGGCCACGGCCCCGCGCCTGCCGCCCCTGGGCCCGGACACGGGACCAGGGGCTTTCTTGCTATTAGCGACCGAGCACCTTGGTCACCTTGTTCTGACGCAGGCGGTAGGCATCCGGCATGCCCGAGCCCAGCAGCGGACGCAGATACATCCGGAAGGCGTCGGTGACGTCGGTGCCCGAGGCATCGATGAACTCGTCCGGCATGACCTTGGTCTTGCCAGCGACGGCCTCCAGCGGCACGTACTCGTAGTCCACCGAATAAAAGCCGGTACGCTTGATCGCGACCGAGCCGTCGCGGCCCTGCCACATCGCAAACTGCACGGCCTTCTCGCCCACTTCCCGGGCCTCGCGCTGGTCGACGTCCGAGACACAGCCAATAAAGGCACGCTGCAGATAGCCGAAGGTGTCGCCGCGTACGCGCTTGACCCCCAGCTTGTCCCGGATCTCGCCACAGAGCATGTCGGCCAGGGCGCCGGTGCCCGAGAGCTGAACATTACCGTGGGCATCCTTCTCCACGTCCTTGGCGAGCTTGGTCGCGATCGGCTCACCGTCCGCGTCATGGATCCCCTCGCTGACCGCGATCACGCAGCGCCCGTAACGGTCCATGGTCGCCTTGACGTCCGACAGGAAGCGGTCGACTTCGAATACGCGTTCGGGCACGTAGATCAGGTGGGGCCCGTCGTCCGGGAATTTCTTCCCGAGGGCGGAGGCCGCGGTCAGGAACCCGGCATGGCGGCCCATGACCACCGCCAGATAGATTCCCGGCAGGGCATAGTTGTCGAGGTTGGCGCCGACGAAGGCCTGGGCCACGAAACGCGCTGCGGACGGGAAGCCCGGCGTATGGTCGTTCTCCACCAGGTCATTGTCGATCGTCTTCGGGATATGCACGCAACGCATCGGATAGTTGGCCTTGCGCGCCTCCTCGCTGACGATACGCACCGTGTCGGAGGAGTCGTTGCCGCCGATATAGAAGAAGTAGGTGATCTCGTGGGCCTTCAGGACCTTGAAGATCTCCTTGCAGTAGTCGAGATCCGGCTTGTCACGCGTAGAGCCCAGCGCCGAGGAGGGCGTCCGCGCGACCATCTCCAGATTGTGGGTGGTCTCCTGGGTCAGGTCCAGGAACTCCTCGTCGATGATCCCGCGGACCCCGTGGAAGGCCCCGTATACCAGCTCGACGTCGGTAAATTTCCGGGCTTCCAGGACTGCGCCCACCATGGATTGATTGATTACCGCCGTCGGGCCTCCACCCTGGGCGATCAGAACCTTGGCCATCTTCGTCCTCCTTCTGCGACTTTAGTGCGTTCCAACCGTGAATCGGCCGCGCAACGACCGGGCATCTCAGTGACATAAGGCCCGAAGATAGCAAATTCCGCACTCTCCGCACGGAAACGTTTAATTGTATTATCAAAGACTTATTGACCCGAGAGGACCTGAAGGCACAACGGCACCACCAACCCGATGGGTCGGTGGTGCCGGCTCGCAGGCCAGGGGAGGAAGTCGAGGGAGAACTCAGTCGCGCAGATGCTGGTTCACAAAGCGGGTGACCCGGATCATCGCGTCACGAGAGGCGAGATCGTCGGCGAAGGTGCGGTTGCTGCCATTGCGAAAATCGAAGCCGCGGCCAACGCCTGGATATTCGATCCAGGTCACATCACCGCCGCGGCTTTCCAGACCGTCCGCGGCCATCTTCGCGGTCCGGTGGCGCTGATACTGCTCTTCGTCGCCGATCAGGATCATCATCGGGATCTCGAGCTGATTGACCTCGTTGGCGTAGCGATACACCTGGTGCGGCTCGCCGAGGTTCGGGTCCTGCAGGTGCGGGTAGTAGCCGGCCCAGCAGGCAACATCCTCGACCTGCCGCTCAAAGGTCACGGCCACCTTAAGCGTCTTGTAGCCCCCGCGCGTGATGGAGACCAGGCAGGCCCGGTCACCGACGATGTCGTCACGCTCGAGCAGGACATCCAATCCCTTGTTCAGGTCGCCCTCCAGCTCGTAGTCATGATCCAGCGGATGGCTTTCCATGAAACGGCCGGTGTACATGTCCGGCGCCATCACCACGAAGCCGCGCGCGGCCAGGCGCTTCACATGCAGGATCGCCAGATCGTCCAGCCCGCGCCGGCCATGGGCCCAGAGGATCGCGGGATAGGCCTCGCCATCGGCGGGGCGCGCCACCAGCGCCGGGATGTCCACGCCGTCGCGCTCATACTCGAATCGCTCGATCTCGACCTCGTGATTCTCGAGATCGGAATACAGCACGCCGTCTTCCCACCAGTCGTCATCCCACCACCAGTTGTCAGAACCGGTGGGTTCATCCGCGGCGAGCGGCGAGACGAGGAGGCTGGTGGCGGCCAGCAGGCAGAACGATCGAAAAGCAGAAACCATGAATCCCGAACCCCTTCTTATTGGAGCCGCGCAGAAGACCCAACTGGGGATCCCGCAGCCGTGAGCCACGCCTTCGAGCTTAGAGCAAAGCACGGCGTCCTGCCCAGCACATCGGACCCTAGACCCCGCCCGGAAAACCGAGTTGGCGCCAGGCCTCGTAGACGACCACGGCCACCGCGTTGGAGAGGTTCAGGCTGCGGCTATCGGGCTGCATGGGCAGACGCAATCGCTGTTCGGGAGGCAGTGCGTCGAGTACCGCTTGGGGCAGTCCGCGGGTCTCCGGCCCAAACAACAGGGCATCACCGGACTGGAACCCGGCCTGGTCGTAACGGGCCTGCCCGCGCGTGGTCAGGGCGAACTCGCGCTGCGGCCGGATCGATTCCCGCCACCGTTCGAGGCTGTCATACTCTTGCACCCGGGCCAGCTCGTGATAGTCGAGCCCGGCGCGGCGCGCCCGGGCGCTATCCAGCTCGAAGCCGAGCGGATGGATCAGGTGCAACGCCGCCCCGGTGTTGGCCGCCAGACGAATAATATTGCCCGTGTTCGGCGGGATTTCCGGTTCATAAAGGACGATGTGAAGCATGAGTGATTCGCGCACCGATCCGCGGCTGGCCGTTGATTTCTGCGGGCTGCATTTGAACACGCCGCTGGTGCTGCTGTCCGGCTGTGTCGGCTTTGGCGAGGAATACACCCGGGTTGCCGGGTTCTCCAATCGCGACGCGGGTGCGATCTGCCTGAAGGGCACGACCGGCCAGGCGCGACTGGGCAACCCGCCGCACCGCGTCTACGAGACCCCGGACGGCATGCTGAACGCGATCGGGCTGCAGAATCCGGGCGTGGACCGGGTGGTGGACGAGATCCTGCCCGCGCTGGATTTCGAGGAGACGCGCTTTTTCGCCAACGTCTCGGGCTCCACGATCGAGGAGTACATCGAGGTCACCCGGCGTTTCGACGACTCGCCGATCGATGCCATCGAGATCAATATCTCCTGCCCCAACGTGAAAGAAGGCGGCGTGGCGTTCGGCAACGACCCGGAGATGTCGGCGCGCGTGGTCGAGGCCTGCCGCTCCGTGACCTCCAAGCCGTTGATCACCAAGCTGTCGCCCAACCAGACCGACATCGCCGAGAATGGCCGCCGCTGCATCGATGCCGGGACCGACGGGTTTGCCGTGATCAACACCCTGATGGGGATGGCCGTCGACGTGGAAAACCGCCGCGCGGTGATCGGCAACAACCAGGGCGGACTCTCCGGCCCGGCGATCAAGCCGATCGCGCTGTTGAAAGTACAGCAGGTCTATCAGGTGGCCGCACCGCATAATGTCCCGATCATCGGCCAGGGCGGCGTGATGAATGCGCGCGACGCGCTGGAATTCCTGATCGCGGGCGCCAGCACCGTGGGCGTGGGTACCGGGCTGTTCTACGATCCGCTGTGCCTGCCGAAGATCCTGGACGGCATCCGCGACTACATGGATCGCCACGGCATCCAGCAGGTCAGCGAGCTGACCGGGAGCCTGCAGCTCAACAGCGCGATCTCCGCCTGCGCCGCCCCGGCCCCGGAAGACCCCACGACCTGATCTGCCCTACTCGTCGTCGATGCCCAGCTCCTGAATCTTGCGAGTCAGGGTGTTGCGGCCCCAGCCCAGCAGGGCAGCGGCCTGCTGGCGATGCCCACCGGTCACATTCAGCGCCTCGCGAATCACCGTACGCTCCAGTTGTGGCAGAACCCGGCCGAGCAGGTCGCGCTCGCCCTGTTGCCAGTGCTGCCGAGCGACCTGGGCCAGCTCGCTGGTCCAGTCACGCGGCGTGGCCATCTGCGCGTCCGACAGGCCTCCGTGGGTCTCCATGGGCGGCGCATCCTGATGCAGCTCGGCCGGAAGGTCGTCCAGGTGCACCTCACGTCCCGAGGCCATGACCGTCAGCCAGCGACAGGTGTTCTCCAGCTGGCGAACATTACCCGGCCAGGGCAGACGCTGCAGCTCGCGCACCACCTCCGGCCGCATGGTCTTCGCCTCGACCCCCAGTTCGCACGCCACCTCGGCCATGAAGTGCTGCACCAGCAGCGGGATGTCCTCCGGGCGCTCGCGCAACGACGGCACATGGATACGGATCACGTTCAGGCGATGGAACAGATCCTCGCGGAACAGCCCGGCGCGCACGCGCTCCTCGAGGTCCTGGTGGGTGGCGGCGATGATGCGCACATCCACCCGGATCGGGGTATGCCCACCGACGCGATAGAAGGTTCCGTCCGCCAGCACCCGCAGCAAACGCGTCTGCAGGTCGAACGGCATGTCGCCGATCTCGTCGAGGAACAGTGTGCCGCCATCGGCCTGCTCAAAGCGGCCCTTGCGGCTCTGGCTGGCGCCGGTAAAGGCGCCACGCTCATGACCGAACAGCTCGCTCTCCAGCAGGTCTTTCGGGATCGCGGCGGTGTTCAACGCGATCAATGGCTGATCGGCCCGCGGGCTGTGCTGGTGCAAGGCCCTCGCGACCAGCTCCTTGCCAGTGCCGGACTCGCCGTTGATCAGTACGGTGATATTGCTGCGCGACAGACGCCCGATCGCGCGGAACATCTCCTGCATCGCCGGCGCCTCGCCGATGATGGGGGTGTCCTCGATCCTGGCGCCACCCTCGGCATTTTGCTGCGCAGTCGCCCGCGCCTCCAGCGCACGCTGAACAAGGGCCACGGCCTCGTCGACATCGAACGGCTTGGGCAGATACTCGAAAGCCCCGGTCTGGTAAGCGCCGACCGCGCTCTCGAGATCCGAAAACGCCGTCATGATGATGACCGGTGGCGGATCCGGGCGGGTCTGCATACGGGCGAGAAAATCGAGGCCGTTCAGCCCCGGCATGCGGATGTCGGCCACCACCGTATCCGGGGCCTCGTCAGTCTCCAGCGCAGCCCAGGCCGCGTCGGCCGTCTCGAACCCGCGCACATTGATACCGGCGCGCTGCAGGGCGCGATCCAGCACCCAGCGGATCGAGTCGTCGTCGTCAATGATCCAGACGATGGGGTCCATCAGTTGCCGGCCTCCTTGGCATTTTGGGGTTCGATCGGCAGCAGGATGTCGAACGAGGTGCTGCCCGGTCGCGAACGGCATTCAATGAGTCCGTTGTGCAACTGGATCAGGCTCTGGGCGATGGGCAGGCCCAGGCCGGTGCCCGCGGCGCGGCCGGTCACCATCGGGAAGAAGATGCGCTCGCGGATCTCCTCCGGGATGCCCGGGCCGTTGTCGCGCACGCTCAGGCGTGCCACCAGGCGGTGGCGGTGACCGGAAATGGTGTACTGGCGCAGTACGCGCGAGACCAGGGTGATCTCGCCGCCCTCGCTCAACGCCTGCACCGCGTTCTGCACCAGATTCAGGATGGCCTGCACCAGCATGTCGCGGTCGGCCTGCACATCCGGGATGCTCGGGTCGTAGTCGCCGCGGATCTTCAGACCCAGCGGCAGTTGCACACTGACCAGGCCGCGCACGTGCTCCAGCACCTCGTGGAGGTTTACGGCCTCGAGGCGGGGCAGGTTGTTCGGGCCCAGCATGCGATCCACCAGGCTGCGCAGCCGGTCCGCCTCGCGAATGATGATGCCGGTGTATTCCTTCAGCCCGTCGTCATCCAGCTCGCTGGCCAATAGCTGCGCCGCCCCGCGCAGGCCGCCCAGCGGGTTCTTGATCTCGTGGGCCAGCCCCCGGGTCACCGCACGCGTGATCGCCTGCTGCTTTTGCAGCTGTTCCTCGCGACTGATCCGTTCATGGCGATCAATGGCGTTAAGTTCAAACAAGAGTTGTGGCTCGCGGCCATCGTCACCGCGCAGAGGCGTGATGGTGATGTCCGCCAGGAAGGGCTCGGCGCGCAGTGGCTCCATCTGTCGGGCGCGCAGGGTAATCGGCTGATCGAGTGACAACACCGACCGCAGCCGATTGGACAGGCTGCGGTCGAGCCTGAGGCACTGCCCCAGTCCGTGGCCGACGATACGCTCGCGGCTAAGCCCCAGCAGGACCTCGGCCGCACTGTTCAGGCTGACCAGGCGCAGCTCGCCATCCGTCACCAGCACGGCAGTTGACAGGTCGTCCCACCAGGGCCATGGCGCTGGGGCGGGCTTGGCAACAGGATTGTTCATCAACGGGCCTCAAGCAGGAATCGCGCCAAACAGGGGCACAGCACAGGGTGGATCATCCGCGGGCAGGAGAGCGCCCAGGCAAGGCGGCCGTGGCGGCAATCACCAAGCGCCGCCCCATTATAGTGCAAATACGGCACCATATTGGGGCAGAATGCGCACGGAGTTGGTGCGGCCGACTAGTTCTGCGGAATCTGCTGGACCTGGGGCTGAGGTGCGCGCGGGGCCTGGGGGGCCCGAGGGGCCTGCGGGGCGCCGCCCTGGGGGAATTGCTGCGGGCGCTGTTGTTGCTGCTGTTCGCGCGGGATCGCGATGCGCAGCACGTTGAACTGGATGGTGTCGCTGCTGGCGAGCTCCTGCCCGGCGTCGTCTTCTACTCGCGCCTGCAGGCTGTATTCGCCGCGGTTGAGCCCCTCGAAGGTGATACTGGAGCCGGTGCTGTCGCCAGCCTCCTCGCCGTTCAGCAGCCAGACGACGCGATGGCCGGCCTCGGTATCCAGGGCGGGCTCCAGCGCCACCTCGGCGGTGACATTGCCGTCATTGGCACGCACGCCGGCCCCGTCCTCCGGCTGCGTAATCGCGACGCGTTCGTAGCCACTGGCATCGGCCTCCTCTTGCTGAGGCCGCACCGGACGTTCAAGGATCTCTCGGGCACCCTCGAGCGGCACCCCGCGCATGGGCTCACGTACATCGACCGACTCGCTGGCGCTGCCCTCGGGAGGACGGTCGCCAAAGTGCACATTGCCCTGGTCGTCAGTCCAGCGATAGACCTCGGCCTGGGTGAGCGCCGGCAGGCACATCGCGACTAGAAACAGCACCCAGACCTTGTTCATCGTCGATCTCCTTGGGCCGAAACCCCCGAGCCACCTACGCGGCACGTACCCACATGCCCTGCACACGGGCGGCGTGCCCCTGCAGCGCAACGAGCCGCTGGCGTTCGGCCTCGCCCGTCGCGCCGGATTCGCGACGACCGATCCAGTCGTCCAGTGCGGCCAGGCGCAGCAATGTCGGTGCGGCCCCGCGCTCGATCGCGGCCAACGGGCGTCTGGCATGGTAGCCCGCAAGCAACGCGCGGTAGGCATCGGCTCGAATCTCGCCGGCCTCGTCCACCGCAATCGCCAATGCGATGCGCGCGAGCTGCCAGAAAGCGGGCACCGGCGCCGGCGGCATCACCAGATCCGCGAGCCCGGCCCCTTCCGAATAGACCCGCACCGAGTGCCAGTAGCTCCCGGCCAGCGGCAGATCCTCGAAACGATAGAGGCTCTGGTGGTGGAGTTCGGCATCCAGCGTCTCCCGCTCGCCGGCCAACAGCGTCTGGCCCAGGGCATCGGCGCGTTCGCGCAAAAGCTGCTGCAGCACCCCGCGGCGATAGCCCGTGGCCTCCGGCATCGCACTCGCCGGGTGCAGGGCCTGCCAGCTCGCGGCCCGCTCCCCCAGGGCGTTGAGGCTTCCGGGGCCCTCGGCCGACAGGGGTTCGCGCAATGCCTGACCTTGATCCAGGAAAAGAATCCGCGTCCCGTCGGCATCAGCGGTGGCCAGCGGGCTGATGCCTGCACCCTTCAGGGCCGCCTCGATACCGGAGGCGGCATCCGCCGACAGACGCAGGCACTGCACGGGCTGCCCCGCCAGCAAGGCCTCGCCCTCGCGAAACTCGATGCTCACCCCGCAGGCCTCGGCACAGGCCTGGCAGTCGTGTTCGTTCATTACCATTGGAAAATCACCCAGGACGGCGGTACGAAATCGGGTTCCAGCTCACGCTGACGGCGATCGAGCAGGCCGTCGCCGGTGCTGTCGATCAGGTAGTAGGAGGGACCGGCCGCGGGGATCACCTCCACCATCACCAGTTGCCCGCCCATGCGGTACTCGCGCCGGGTCTCCCCGTCGCGTTCGATGATCACAATGTCAGCCTCTTCCAGGCCCCGCTGCTCGCGCGCGCGTTCGTCGAGCACGGGCGGCGCGGGGTCGGCCTCGGCCTCGTCCGGCATCTCGGGCGGCGGCGGGGCATCGTCCCACTCGCGCTCCTGCTGGGCAATGGCCAGAGCCGGCGCGAGAAGCAGACCGACCAGGAGGGCGGCGGGATAATGGGTGCACTTAGCGGCCATGCTCACAGCTCCATCATGCGTTTCTTTTCTTCCGCGGAAGGCTCGAAGCTGCGCGCCTCGTAATGCTCGAAGATCACGTCCACCACGTCTTCCGGGGCATCCACCAACGAGTATAGCTTCAGGTCCTCGGCATCGATTGTGCCTTCGGACACAAGAGTGTCGTCGAACCAGTGCAGCAGCCCCTTCCAGAATTCGGAGCCGACCAGCACGATCGGGATGCGCCGGGTCTTGCCGGTCTGCACCAGCGTCAGAATCTCCGCCAGTTCGTCCAGCGTGCCAAAACCGCCCGGCAGGACCACATAGGCGGAGGCGTATTTCACGAACATCACCTTGCGCGAGAAGAAGTGGCGAAACCCCAGGCTGATGTCCTGATACGGGTTGGCGCTTTGCTCGTGGGGGAGCTGGATATTCAGGCCGATGCTGGGGGAGCGCCCGGCGAAGGCGCCCTTGTTGGCGGCCTCCATGATGCCCGGGCCGCCGCCACTCACCACCGCGAAGCCGGCATCCGACAGCTGGCGGGCGACTTCTTCGCCCAGTTGGTAATGCGGATGTCCGGGTGGAAAGCGCGCGGAGCCAAAGATGCTCACAGATGGCTTGATGTGCGCCAGGCGCTCGAAGCCCTCCACGAACTCCGCCATGATCTGGAAGATCTTCCAGCTTTCGCGGGTCAGAGCGGAGTCGTCAATCGGGCGCAGGCCGGGGTGTTCGGCGCGTTCGCGGTCGTTCATGCGGAGGGTTCCTCGTGTCGAAGGCCAAGCGTAACGGGCGCCCCGGGTCGGTACAAATGGTCGCGGCACAAAACGGGGCTGTAGAATGGCGCGCACCTTCCGCACGGATACCGCATTGATGTCACAAGCCCCCCTCGTTCTGGTCGACGGTTCGTCGTATCTGTTTCGGGCCTTCCATGCCCTGCCGCCGCTGACCGCGCCGGATGGCGCCCCGACCGGGGCGATGATTGGTGTGGCGAACATGCTGCGCAAGCTGCGCGCGGACTACGGCCCGGAACACATGGCGGTGGTGTTCGACGCGAAGGGCAAGACCTTCCGCGACGACATCTACCCGGAATACAAGGCCACCCGCCCGCCGATGCCGGACGAGCTGGCCGCCCAGATCGAGCCGCTGCACGAACTCGTGCGGGCGATGGGCCTGCCACTTTTGTGCGTCGAGGGCGTGGAGGCCGACGACGTGATCGCGACCCTGGCCGATCAGGCCGCCGCAGCCGGGCATGACGTGGTGATCTCCACCGGCGACAAGGACCTCGCCCAGCTGGTGAATGACCGCATCACCCTGGTCAACACCATGAGCGGGGTCACGCTGGACCGCGAGGGCGTACAGGAAAAATTCGGCGTGGCCCCGGAGCAGATCGTCGACTACCTCGCGCTGATGGGCGACAGCGTCGACAACATCCCGGGCGTAGACAAGGTCGGCCCCAAGACCGCGGCCAAGTGGATCGCGAAGTACGGCGATCTCGACACCATCCTCGAGCAGGCCGACGACATCGGCGGCAAGATCGGCGAGAACCTGCGCGCCGCGGCCGAGCGCCTGCCCACCTCGCGCGAACTGATCACGGTCAAGCGCGATGTCGAGCTGGATGCCGGCCCCAACGACCTGAACATCCGCGAGCCGGATCACGAGCGCCTGCTGGAGATGGTGCGCCGCTACGGCTTCACCCGCTGGCGCGCGGAGCTGGAGGGTAGCGAGGACGAGGCCGCTGACGGCAATCCGGGCCCGTCGCAGGCGAAGGGCGACTACCGGACGCTGCGCGAGGAGGCCGAACTGGCCGAGCTGCTGGAGCGTCTGGACAAGGCCGACCGAGTCGCCTTCGACACCGAGACCACGAGCCTCGACGCGATGCGCGCCGAGATCGTCGGCATGTCCTTCGCCTTCGAGCCGGGCACCGCGTGGTATCTGCCGCTGGCCCACACCGGGCCGGACGCCGACCCGCAGCTGCCGCGCGCGGAGACGCTCGAGCGCCTGAAACCGTGGCTGGAGTCGGAGCGCCACGGCAAGCTGGGCCATCACCTGAAGTACGACCGCAACGTGCTGGGCAATCACGGCATCACCCTGCGCGGGATCGTCGACGACACCCTGCTCGAGTCGTTCTGCCTGGATGCCGGGGCCAACCGCCACGACCTCGACTCCCTGGCCGAGCGCCACCTGGACTACAAGACCACGCACTACGAGGACGTGGCCGGCAAGGGGGTGAAGCAGATCCCGTTCGCCGAGGTGGATATCGGCATCGCCACCGATTACGCCGGCGAGGACGCTGATATCTGCCTGCAGCTGGATGCGGTGTTCCAGCCACGTCTGCAGGCGGCCGAAGGCCCCGCGTTTGTCTACCGCGAGATCGAGATGCCGCTGGTCCCGGTGCTGGCGGATATCGAACGCGTCGGCGTAAAGGTGGACCCGGATCGGCTCGGCGAGCAGAGCCAGGAGCTGCTGGCCGAGATGGAGCGCATCGAGCGCGAGGCCTTCGAGGAGGCCGGCGGCGAGTTCAACCTCGGCTCGCCCAAACAGATCCAGGAGATCCTGTTCGAACGCCTGGGCCTGCCGGTACTGCGGCGCACACCCAAGGGCCAGCCCTCCACCGCCGAGGACGTGCTGGAGCAGATGGCGGACGACTACGCCCTGCCGCGCCTGATCCTCGAGCACCGCGGCCTGTCCAAGCTGCGCAGCACCTACACCGAGACCCTGCCCCGGCGCATCCACCCGGAGACCGGTCGGGTGCACACTTCCTATCACCAGGCGGGGGCGGCCACCGGGCGGCTGTCATCCTCGGAGCCGAACCTGCAGAACATCCCGGTGCGCACCGAGGCCGGCCGGCGCATCCGCCGCGCGTTCATCGCGGAAGAGGGCCACCAGCTACTGGCGGCAGACTACTCGCAGATCGAGCTGCGCATCATGGCTCACCTGTCGCAGGATGCCGGCCTGCTGAAGGCCTTTGCCGAGGGTCAGGACATCCACCGCGCAACCGCCGCCGAGGTCTTCGGGCTGGACCCGGAGCAGGTCTCCGGCGATCAGCGCCGCGCGGCCAAGGCGATCAACTTCGGCCTGATCTACGGCATGTCCGCCTGGGGCCTGGCGCGCAACCTCGGCATCGAGCAGGGCGAGGCGCGCGAGTACATCGACCGCTACTTCAGCCGCTATCCCGGCGTGCACGACTACATGGAACGGGCGCGCGCCTCCGGGCGCGAGAACGGCTACGTCGAGACCCTGTTCGGCCGCCGCCTGTACCTGCCGGAGATCAACAGCCGCAACGGGGCGCGGCGCCAGCAGTCCGAGCGTGTCGCGATCAACGCCCCGATGCAGGGCACGGCCGCCGACATCATCAAGCGCGCGATGGTACGGGTCGCGCACGACCTCGAGGACACCGGGATTGACGCGCGCATGATCATGCAGGTGCACGACGAACTGGTGTTCGAGGTGGCCGACGCGGCGGTGGAGGACCTGACCACGCTGGTGCGCAAGGCCATGAGCGGGGCCGCCGACCTGGACGTGGAACTGGTCGTAGACGTCGGCGTCGGCGCCAACTGGGACGACGCCCACTAGCCCCCATGCTGGCCCATCGCTTCAACCGAATCGCCGCCTGGCTGGTCGCGCTGCTGCTACTCGCGAGCGCCTGGATGCTGGCCGAACGCTACCTGGACAGTGGCGCCGCCGAGGTGCCGATCGTCCAGCCACAGGCCTGCGACCTGAATGCCGGCCCCTGCAGCACCGCCCTGGCACAGGGCGGCGAGGTGCGCCTGGAGATCACGCCGCGCCCGGTACCGATGCTGCGGGAGCTGACGCTGGACCTGCAGCTGGATGCCGCGGCGAAGACCGCGCTGAACAACCCTGAGGCCCTGGACCTGGACCTGGCCGGAGTCGAAATGTATATGGGCTACCAGCGCCCGCGCCTGGAACACACGGGTGATGGCCGCTACCGCGGCACGACCACGCTGCCGATCTGTACCACCGAATCCATGACCTGGGCAGCCACCGCGATGCCGGCAGGCAAATCCGAGGCCGCCTTCGTACAATTCCGCTTTGTCACTGCCCGCGATCACTGATGAACCCCTTATGAACCGTATCCCCGTCAGCAGTCTCTTCTGGGCCTTCGCGGTGGTCGCCGCAGGTGCTCTGCTGGTGTATGTCACTCTGGAGCCGGGCGAGCCGCCGCCGCGCGATCTTGCAGGTCATGCGCAACTGCCCATCGCCGACGAGGTACAGGGCGGACCGATCGAGCTGCCGATCGCCACGCACGCGGAGCGCTTCGACCTGGGCGATTACACGGACCAGTACGTCTGGCTGTATTTCGGCTATACGAGCTGCCCGGATGCCTGCCCGACCAGCCTGGGGTGGATTGGCGGGGCGCTGAACCGCTTGCCGGAAGAGTTGCAGGGCCAGGTGAACGGTGTGTTTATCAGCGTCGATCCGGAACGAGATACCGAGGACCGCCTGGCCGATTACGTGGCCCATTTTCATGCCGACATTCACGCGGCCACCGGATCCGAAGAAGACTTGAAGCCCGCCGCTAAGCGCTATGGTGTCTTCTACGAACGCCGCGCAACGGATTCGGCGATGGGCGACATCATCGACCACAGTTCATCGACCTATCTGATCGGGCCCGAAGGCGACTTGCTGGAGATTCACCCTCACGGGACCAGCGCGGCCGATCTGGTCGAGACCCTGAGGGCACACGCCCAGTCCCAGGGAACCGATGACTGACGGGGCAACAGCCACAGGAGCGCTGCATTCAGGAGTGTGAAGCCAATCACGTTCATTTTCGGGAACGGATGGAACTCAAGGCAACTGACGCTTTCTTACGTTACAAGCGCTCTAGCCCAGCGCGAGCCCGCTTCTCTCCCTGAGCGGGCAGGCCTCGCTCCCCCCTGTCGAGGCCGAATCTTGCCCCGGCCCTCCCCAAGGCCGGGGCATTTTTTTGTCTGGGGTTCATGGTTCGCGCCACGGTCAGTCTTCGACCGGCTGGAGCCACTCGGTCAACAGGCCGCGCAGGTCATCGACCCCCTGATTTTTCAATGAAGAAAAGGTCTGCAGGGTCGCCTCGATCCCCAAGCCTTCCAGCTCGCGCTGGGTCGCGTGCAATTGCTTGTCGGCCGCCTGCCGCGAGAGCTTGTCGGCCTTGGTCAGCAGGCAGTGCAACTGGCAACGCTCCAGCGGCACCCACTCCAGCAGCTGACGGTCGAGCTCGGTCAGGGGACGACGGATGTCCATGATCAGCACCAGCCCTGCCAGGCACTCGCGCGACTGCAGGTAATCCCCCAGCAGCCGATCCCAATGCTGGCGCTGGCCGGCGGACACCTTCGCGTAACCATAGCCGGGCAGATCCACCAGCCGCCATGCCTCGTCCGGCGGCAGGGCGAACAGGTTGATTTCCTGGGTGCGCCCGGGCGTGCGGCCCACCCGGGCCAGGGCCTTGCGCCCGCACAGGGCATTCAGGGCGCTGGATTTGCCGGCATTCGAGCGCCCGGCGAAGGCAATCTCGATGCCGTCATCCTCCGGGAGCTGCTCGACCTGGGCCACGCCCTTGATAAAGGCGGTCTCGCGAAAACGGGGTTCCATGGGGCGGGGGACGTCCTTGGCCGAGTGCGGAGCTCGGAATATTTTTGAGCGCAATTTAGCATTGTGCTATAAACTGCGCCGCTCAAGGAAACACTGGTCAATGTACACCCTCGCGTTGGTACCCCAGGTTTTCCGAGACAAGGCGCGCCGCTTGCGGGTAGTGGTTCTACCCGCAAGCGGCGCAACGCAGGATCGGGAAACTGGGGTACCAACCCCATAACCCATTACAATGCAGGGGCTCGGCCGCTTTTGCGCGCGAACGGCGTTGCGGCTCCCTTGTGCAGAGTGACTGCACGGCAGTCGCCGCGGCTTGTTCGCATGCAAAAGCGACTCGAGCGCAAGGGTGTACATTGACCAGTGTTTCCTTCATGTTGATCGCCCTGCCAAGGGGCACAAGGAACGCGGGTCCGACCCGGCACGCATTTACATGCAGGAGAATCTTCGATCATGAACCACAAGCTTTCCGCTCTCTTTGCTGCCCTGTCCGTCTCCCTGCTGCTCCCGCTGTCGGCGGCTCAGGCGGGCGATCCTCAGCGCGGCCAGGAAATCTCCCAGTCCTGCGCGGCCTGCCACCAGGCGGACGGCAACTCGACCAACCCGGAGTGGCCGAAGCTCGCGGGCCAGCACCCGAAATACACCGTCAAGCAGCTGCGTGACTTCAAGGAAGGCGAGACCCGCTATGATTCGCTGATGGCGGGCGAAGTCGCGGATCTGGACGAGCAGGATATGCGCGACCTGGCGGCCTACTTCGCCGAGCAGTCCATCACCACCGAAACCGCCGACGAAGACGTCGTCGAACGCGGCGAGCGCATCTACCGTGGCGGCATCCCCTCCCAGAACGTCGCCGCCTGCATCGCATGCCACGGCCCGAATGGCCAGGGCAACCCGGAGGCGATGTTCCCGAAGGTTGCGGGGCAGCACGCCACCTACAGCGCGGACCAGCTTTACAAATTCCGTGACGGAGAGCGTTCCAACGACGCGGGTCGGATGATGCGCAATGTGGTTCAGCGCATGTCCGACGAAGACATCGAGGCCGTGTCACAGTACATGGCCGGGCTGTCGTCCGACTGATCGTGCCGGAGCGCCGTGCAGTCCGGGCGGCGAACCTCCCAGGGAAGGGGCGGCCATAGGCCGCCCCTTTTTTGCTGTCCGGGGCAGACAAATTTTTCCGCCACCGGGAATGGAGCGGGGGCTCGGCACGTCAGACAGGTCGGATCAGAGAAACTGGCCAGCTCCAGTAACAGGGTTTGCACGAAACTTCCGTGCAGTTTGTCTAGGAAATTGAACCCCGACAGGGGTGCTTCGCATAGTCGCGAAGGTCAACGCAGGTTTCAGCATGTCGAATAACGAACAGGTGGCCGGGTCTGCTCCCGCGACCGGTGCCCGCAGCAAGTCCGCCCGCGCCCCGCGGCGCAGCCGCATCCTGGTCGAGTTCATGGGTTCCATGAGCCTGGCGATCACCCTGCTGGTGGCACTGGCCATCGCCTCCGTAATCGGTACAGTGCTCGTCCAGAACCAGCCCTATACCGACTACCTGATCGACTACGGTCCCTTCTGGCACGAGATCTTTGCCGGCATGGGGCTTTATCAGGTCTATTCCGCCACGTGGTTCCTGCTGATCGTCACCTTCCTGGTGGTCTCCACCTCGTTCTGCGTCTACCGTCAGAGCCCGGGCATCCTGAAGGACCTGCGGCGCTACAACCTGCAGGTGAAGGAAAAGTCCCTGCGCTCGTTCCACTCGAGCGCGACCGGGGAGCTGGACCAGTCGCAGCAAGAATTCATTGATCATGCCCGGCGTGTGCTGAAGGCCCAGGGCTTCAAGGCACGCGAGAAGGAATCCGAGGGCCAGACGGTGATCGCGGCCATGAAGGGCCGCTGGAACCGCCTCGGCTATCT
The DNA here is from genome assembly GCF_000025545.1 of Thioalkalivibrio sp. K90mix. NCBI lineage: Bacteria > Pseudomonadati > Pseudomonadota > Gammaproteobacteria > Chromatiales > Ectothiorhodospiraceae > Thioalkalivibrio > Thioalkalivibrio sp. K90mix. The sequence continues at coordinate 46,785 of NC_013889.1, read as the reverse complement.
GCTGACCCACGTCGGGATCGTGGTGATCTGCGTGGGCGCGCTGGCAGACGGCTCGACGCTGCTCAAGGCCAAAGAGTGGCTGGGCATCATCGAGATCGAGACCCGGGGCGTCCCGGTGTCCGAAGTACCGCGCTCGGCCTGGGTGCCGGTCTCCAATCCCTCGTTCCGCGGCATGGTCGAAATCCCGGAGGGCTCCTCCGCGGACGTGGTGTTCCTGCCGATGCGCGAGGGCTATTTCGTCCAGCAACTGCCGTTTCGTATCGAGCTGGAAGAGTTCCGAATCGAGCGCTTCTCGACCGGCGCGGAAAGCTCCTACGAGTCGGATCTCGTGATCCATGACCCCAACCGCGACGAGCCGCTGCGGCATACCATCTCGGTCAACCACCCGCTGATCTACAACGGGTACGCGATCTACCAGGCCAGCTTCGCCGATGGCGGCACCCGCCTCGATATCGAGGCGATCCCGCTCGGCGGCGAAGCCCTGCGCTCGCTGGAAGTCCCCGGGCGCGTATTCCAGGAGCAGGAAATCCCGACCCCGCAGGGTGACACGCGCATCATCGAGTTCATCGACTTCAAGGACCAGAATGTCGTACCGCTGCTGAATGAAGAAGGCCAGCGCGAGAACCGTCAGCTGGGCCCGAGCTTCGATTTCCGCCTGATGGATCGCACCGGGCACGGGCTTTACTACCGCAACTACATGCGGCCTGCACTGCAGGAAGGGGCGATGTACTTCCTCAGTGGCGTACGCGAGAGCCCGAGTGACGAGTTCGTGTACCTGTTCCTGCCGGCGGATGCCGATGACTCGCTGGACCGTTTCCGCACCTACCTGGCAATGCTGCACAACGCCGAGGTGCGCAACACCATCGCGCGCGAAGTCGCGGCCGACGATCCCTCCGGCACCGCGATCGCCCAGACGACCTCGGAGCTGATGCGCCTGTTCGCCGAGGGCGGATACGGCGCGGTGCACGCGGAGATTGACCGCCGCGTGCCGGAAGAACAGCGCGAGCAGGTCGGCCAGCTCCTGATGCGGGTGCTGCACGCCGGACTACAGGGCCTGTACATGGAGGTCCTGGAAGACGAGGGTGTGGTCTCGATCCAGGAAGAGGAGCAGCGCTGGCTGGAAGACGCTGTCTCCGCAATCAACGCGATCAGCCTCTACGAGTCACCGTTCTATTTCCACCTGAGCGACTTCGAGCACCGCGAGGCCTCCGGTCTCCAGATTGCGCGCGCCCCGGGGCAAAGCACGGTGTACACCGGCAGCGTGATGCTGATCATCGGGATTTTCCTGATGTTTTACGTGTCGTATCAGCGTCTGTGGATCATCGCCCGACGCCGTGAAGACGGCAGCGGGACGCAGGTGACCATGGCCGGAACCAGTAACCGGCACAAGGTAGAATTCGAGAACCGTTTCGCGCATCTTAAGCGTTGGATCATCGATCAGAAGCCGGCCAACGGCTCGGGCGATGGCCAGAAGTGAATCAACTAATAAGAACGACTAACCGGTAGCAGTCGGAGGAGCGATCCATGTCAGTACCCCATGAGGCCCTGGATTTTGAACGGCCCAGTATCTTCCGGCGCATCCGGCCGCTCGACTGGGCATACTTTGCGCTGGTGCTCGCCGTTGCGGTGATCGCTCACTGGCAGTATGGCCACCTGATGGATCGCTACGACACCGGCGGCCTGATCCTCGCCGCCGGCATGAGTGCCTGGTTGGGCTGGTTCTGGCGCCCCTGGCAGCTCTTTTCGATCATCGTCGCCGCGCTCTCGCTGTTCGGGGTCTGGTTGTACGGTGACGATCTGGCCCGGGGCAGCACCAACTTCTGGCTGAACTACATTGGCTCCGGCCAGGCCGGTGTGATGTGGATGAGCGTGATGCTCTACATGGCCACCGCGACCTACATCCTCGGCCTGTTCAGCAAATCCGACTTCCCGTCGCGCCTCGGGGCCGCTTTCGCCTGGATCGGCTCGGGCGCCGGCATGATGGCGCTGATGGTGCGCTGGCGCGAGATCTACCTGACCGACCCCAGCTGGGGCTACATCCCGGTGTCCAACCTCTACGAGGTATTCATCCTGCTGGCGGTAATGACCACGCTCATGTACCTGTACTACGAGCAGCGCACCGGTCAGCGCACCATGGGCGCCTTCGTGATGCTGGTGATCGCCGCCTCGGTGACTTTCCTGCTGTGGTACATGTGGGACCGCCAGGCGCACGAGATCGAACCGCTGGTGCCGGCCCTCAACTCCTGGTGGATGAAGATCCACGTACCGACCAACTTCGTCGGCTACGGCGGCTTTGCCATCGCGGCCATGCTGGGTGTGGCCTACCTGATCAAGCACCGTTTCGAGCGCACCCGGCCGGATGCCGCGATCACCCATCGGCTGCCCAGCAAGGATGCGCTGGACAGTGTGATGTACAAGGCCATCGCGATCGGTTTCGCCTTCTTCACCATCGCCACCGTACTGGGCGCGATGTGGGCGGCCGAGGCCTGGGGCGGCTACTGGACCTGGGATCCGAAGGAGACCTGGAGCCTGATTCTGTGGCTGACCTACGCGTCCTGGCTGCATATGCGCTTCACCAAGGGCTGGCGCGGCCCGGTCATGGCCTGGTGGGCCATCATCGGTCTGTTCGTGACCACCTTCACCTTCCTGGGCGTGAATATGTTCCTGTCCGGGCTGCATTCCTACGGAGAGCTGTAAATGAGGCGTCGTGATTTCCTGGGTGCCATGGGCGGTGCCGGATTGCTGCTGGCAACCGGCACCAGCCTGGCCCGCGAATACCGGGATGGTCAGAACTTCCGCACCATCCAGCCGCCGGTCGAAACCGGCCTGGAGGATGGCAAGATCCAGGTGGTCGAGGTCTTCTGGTATGGCTGCCCGCACTGCTACTCGTTCGAGCCCTATGTGCAGGAGTGGCAGAAGGGGCTGGATGACGATGTCGAGTTCGTCTATCTGCCCGCGCCGATGAACGATGTCTGGGCCCTGCATGCGCGCGTCTTCTACACCGCACAGAAGCTGGAAGTGCTGAACGAGGTCCATCAACCGTTCTACGACGCCATCCATGACCAGGGTCGCGAGCTGCGCTCGGAAAGCGCCATCCTGCGCTTTATCAACCAGCGCGGCCTCGACGCCGACGAGTTCCGCGAGGTGATGCGCTCCGAGGAGATCCGCCGCAAGGTCACCGAGGCCGGCCAGGACGTTCAGGAGTACGGCGTCGAGGGTGTGCCCACCCTGGTCATCGACGGCGAGGCCGTGGTCTCGGCCAGCATGACGCGCAGCCACGAGGAGATGCTCGACGTCGCCGATTTCCTGATCGAACGGGCCCGGGGCTGACCCCGCCCATGTCCAGGGTCCAGCGTCGGGTGGCGTAACGCGTGAGCACAACCGTCACTACGGCCCAGCGACTGGTCGAATGCCTGGAACAGGAACAGGTCGAGCGCGTGTTCGGCCTGCCGGGCGAAGAGAACATGGCCGTTCTCGACGCCCTGGCCGATTCCCCCATCGAGTTCATCACTACGCGCCACGAGCAGGGCGCGGCCTTCATGGCCGACGTCCATGGTCGCCTGTCCGGCCGTGCCGGGGTCTGCCTGGCGACCCTTGGCCCGGGGGCGACCAACCTGATCACCGGTGTCGCCGATGCCAACATGGATCACGCCCCGCTGGTCGCGATCGCGGGCCAGGCCAGCACTCACCGGCTGCACAAGGAGTCGCACCAGGTCCTTGACCTGAAGGGCCTGTTCCAGCCGATCACCAAGTACAGCTCCAGCGTGGTCGAGCCCGAGATACTGCCGGAGGTTGTCCGCAAAGCCTTCAAGTGGGCCGAGGGCGGCAAGCCCGGCGCCAGCTTCATTGAACTTCCGGAAAACGTGGCCGCCCTGCCATGCCCCAACCCGCCACTCCCGGTCCATGCCGGACCCGAGGCGGTGCCGGCCGAGGCCTCCCTGGAGGCCGCGGCGAAGTTGCTCAACGAGGCCCAGCATCCGCTGATCCTGGCGGGCAACGGCGTCATCCGCTCGGGAGCCAGCGGAGCCCTTTCGCAGCTGGCCTCCGCGCTGAATATCCCGGTCGCGAACACCTTCATGGCCAAGGGCGTGTTGCCGTTCCGCCACCCGCTGGCCCTGGGCTCGGTGGGCCTGCAAAGCCAGGATTTCGTCAATTTCGGCTTTCACAAGGCCGACGTCATCGTCTGTATCGGCTACGACCTGGTGGAATATCCACCCAGGCTCTGGCACCCGACCGGCGACCGCACACTGATCCACATCGACTCCGCCCCGGCCGAGGTCGATGGCCACTACAATGTCTCATCCGAGGTGATCGGCGACCTAAATACCTGCCTCGCCCGCCTCACGGATCTCGTGGACCCGCGCGAGGAGACCATCCTGCGCCCGCTGCGCCAGAACCTGATCGACGACATGAACGAGCATCGCGAGGACACCCAGTTCCCGCTGAAGCCGCAGAAGTTGATCTGGGACCTTCGCACCGCGGCCGAGCTCGACGCCGTGGTGATTACCGATGTCGGGGCGCACAAGCTCTGGATGGCGCGCATGTTCCGCTGCGAGCTCCCCAACACCTGCCTGATCTCGAACGGGTTCGCCAGCATGGGCATCGCCCTGCCGGGAGCGATCGCGGCGGCGGCGCTCTACCCCGAACGCCAGGTGATCGCGGTCACCGGAGACGCCGGCTTCCTGATGAATGTGCAGGAACTGGAAACGGCGGTGCGCCTGAACCAGAGCTTTGTCGTGCTGATCTGGAACGATAATGCGTACGGCCTGATCGAGTGGAAGCAGGTGCGCGAGTACGGGCGCAAGGCCTTCGTCGATTTCGGCAACCCGGATTTTGTCCAGCTGGCGCACTCGTTCGGCGCCAGCGGTGTGCGCATCGGCCCGGGCGACAGCCTGGAGGCCGCCCTGCGCGAGGCCCTCGCCACCCCCGGTGTCACCATCATCGACTGCCCGGTCGACTACAGCGAAAACCTGAAGCTGACGGAACGTTTGGGCGAGTTGGTCTGTCCATTCTAGGTAGTATCCGGGCGGACCTTCCGCCGTTCTCTGGGGAACAAAGCAGTATGACGGCCACGGCCAGCGGCAAGCATGCCGAACCCGTTCGCGCACAACCGGCCTCGCCGGAGGTACGCGGACTGACCTATCAGCACGACCAGGGCGCGCAGCGCCTGCGCCTGTTGAGTTTCAATGCCCAGGTGGGCATCCCCTCGTCGCGCCTGCACCACTATCTGACCAACTCCTGGAAGCACGTCCTTCCCTATAAGGGGCGGATCGGCAACCTGGATCGCGTGGCGCGTTTCATCTCCGACTTCGACATCGTCGGCGTCCAGGAGCTGGACGGTGGCAGCCTGCGCTCGAACTTCGTGGACCTGGCCTCCTATCTGTCGGAAAAGGCCCGCTTCCCGCATACCTACAATCGCATCAACCGCAATCTCGGCCAGTTCGCCAAACACTCGCTGGCCTTGTTTTCGCGGCTTGAGCCGGAACGGGTCGAGATGCACCGCCTGCCCGGGCCGCTGCCGGGGCGCGGGGCCATCGAGGCCCGTTACGCAATGGAAAATGGCGAGGAGCTGGTGCTGTTTCTGCTGCACCTGGCACTCGGCCGGCGCGCACGCCAGGCCCAGCTGGACTACGTCGCCGAACGGATCCAGTCGGAACGCCACGCCGTGGTGATGGGGGATCTCAACTGCCAGCAGGACAGCCTGGAGATCCGGCGTTTGGTCGCCCGTACCGGGCTGCTGGAGCCGATCAGCTGCCCGGCCACCTACCCCTCCTGGGATCCGCGCCTCGTGTTCGACCACATCCTGCTGACTCCGGACCTGCATGTCAGCGACATGCGCGTGTACAACGTGGCCCTGTCCGACCACCTCCCGGTCGGTATCGAGATCGAGCTGCCAGCCGCCCAGTCGCTACACGGAACCCGCCACACCGCCTGAGTCCCATCGCTGGCGTCCGCGTCGCGGACGCGGTTAAATGATCCCGGCACGTCCAGACCCCACAGCCCTTTCGGGAGCCCCATGTCCGCCAGCGAGATGCGCAGGACCATCATCGACCTCGAGCGCCGCCTGGAGCGCGAGCAGGTCCAGCAGGATGCACTGAGGCGGGTGGCCCTGAGGGCACTGGCGGTGGTCAGCGCCCGCGTGCCGACACTGGATGGCGCGGTTCAGGACCTGTCCCGCGCGGTGGAGTCCAGCCCGCCCGACTCTGCCTGGATGGATCGGCTGGGTGCACAGCTGGCCGACGCGGTCCGCAGCTCCGATCACCACGAGGACCTGGCCAGCGCTGTGCTCGAGGTCGTGCGCCGCGGACTGAACGGGTTCGATTTCCTGGACCCCGGCCTGGATGACCTGCATCGCGCGACCGAACGGCGCGACCGCTCGGAGATCGAACGAACGCTTTCTCAGCTCTTCCGGGTGCTGCACGACAAGTGCGAGCGCGCCATGTACGAGCGCGACGAGCTGTCGGACGTCGTGGGCGAGATCTGGCATCGCCTGGAAGACGTCGACTCGGCCCTGTCGGAAGACGAGAAACGCAGCGAACGTACACGCGCCTCGGTTGCCACCCTGCACGATGGCATCTCGGACAATGTCCGGGCCATGAAGGGCCGCATGGACGACCTGGAGGACATCGCCACCCTGCGCCAGGAGATCAGCCGGGGTCTGGATCGCGTGGTCGAACATGTGGCGGCCTTTCGCAATCAGCAGGAGAACGATCTGCTCGAGGCCCTGGAGCGCAACCGCCTCCTGCGAGCGAAGGGCCGTACGCTGGAGTCGCAGGTCAGTGCCCTGCGCAAGCGGCTGGATCAGGCGCGGGCGGAGGCCTACCGCGACAGCCTGACCGGGCTGCCCAATCGCACGGCTTTCGAGCGCTACCTCGATGGCCTGCGGGAGGACCTGGGGGCGGAGCAACCGGCCTGCCTGCTGGTCTGGGACATCGACCGCTTCAAGGCGATCAACGACGAATACGGCCACAGTGCCGGCGACAAGGTGCTGAAGGCCGTCGCAGAGATCCTGGCCGAGGGCGTGCGCAGCGAGGACTTCGTTGCGCGCTACGGGGGCGAGGAATTCGTGATGATCCTCACCTCCGACCCGGACACCTGCCAGCGCCGTGCCGATTCGATCCGCGAGGCCGTGGATCGCCTGATCGTACGGGCCGGCAAGACGCGGCTGCGCGTGACCATTTCGGCGGGCATGTGCCCGATCGCGGCCGGACAGTCCACCGCGGCCATCTTCGACGCCGCGGATCACGCCCTGCTACAGGCGAAGAAGCTCGGGCGCGATCGCGTGGAGCGGGCCGACCGCGAGCCACACCCTTCCTGATCCCCCGGGAGAATTTCCCTGATAGGAGGCCGTTGTGATTGCCGAGCCATCCCCCCAGCTGATCTTTGGCGAGGTCCTGTTCGATGTCTTTCCCGATGGACAGCGCGTCCTGGGCGGAGCGCCGTTCAATGTCGCCTGGAACCTGCATCAGCTCGGGGAGCCGGTCTGTTTCGTCGGCGGCATAGGCAACGACCCGGCGGGCGCCGCGGTGCAGGCCCGCATGGATGCGATCGGCATGGACGCCCGCGGGCTGTATCGGCACCCCGAAGCCCCGACCGGCGAAGTCCGGGTCGAACTCGCCCGCGGCGAGCCCAGCTACACCATCGTGCCGGACCAGGCCTACGACGACGTACCCGCAGCCTGGGCCGATGCGCTGCCCGCCTCCACGCCACTGCTCTACCACGGCACACTGGCCCTGCGCCGGGGGAATCACGACCTGCTGGCACGCCTGCGCGAACGCGCCGGGCACCGCTTCGTGGACGTGAACCTGCGCGACCCCTGGTATACGCGAGATACGACGCTGGACCTGATACGGGACGCCGACGTGGTGAAGCTGAACCAGGACGAGCTGGCTACCCTGGTCCCCGGGGCTGAGGATGACGAGGCGGAGGCCGCCCTGCTCGAGCAGGCGGGCATCCGTCAGGCCCTGGTCGTCACCGCCGGGGCCGACGGGGCGAGCATCCGCACCATCAACGGCGAGCGCTTTGCCGCCCCGGCCCCGTCGGTGCCCGAGCTGCGCGATGCGGTCGGGGCCGGCGATGCCTTTGCCAGTGTCGTCCTGCTGGGCATGCGGCAGGGCTGGGACTGGCCCGCCACGCTCGAACGCGCGCTGGCCTTCGCGGCGGCGGTCTGCACCCTGCAGGGCGCCACCAGCGACGACCCCGGCTTTTACCAGGGCGCCCGCAACAGCTGGGATTGAGCACCGGACGACCCGGTCCCCTCTTGCGAGGGAGTTCCTGGCCGTCCGTAACCCGGGTTTACGGCCGCCAGCCGAACTCGTCGGCCTTCTGGCGGGCCAGTGCCGGGATGTCGGTGGCGACGAACTTCTCGTGCAGGACCTGCACCCCGATCATGTGGTTGATCACCGCGTCCAGCTGTACCTGGGTGGCCGCCGGGGTGTTCTCGTCCTCGTGGATCTCGAACACACGACGCACGCCTTCCGGGTCCAGCAGACCCGCCTCGGCCACCTTCTCGGGCGACAGGTAGCGATCGGCCAGGGCCTTCATCGCTGCCCACTTGACCGGGTCGGTGTGCGCGGGTGGGGCCATGAATGCGAACTTCTCGCGCTCGTAGAGCACCTTCGGGAGCAGGCCCTTCATCGATTCGCGCAGCACGTACTTCTCGGTGCGGCCCTTGATGCGCAGGGTCGGCGGCAGGTGGGCGCAGAACTCGGCCAGGTGGTGGTCGAGAAACGGCGGGCGCGCCTCCATGGAGTTGGCCATGTCCATGCGGTCGCCACCCCAGGTCAGGATCTGGCCCTCCAGCATGGTCTTGATCCAGACGTACTGGGCCTTGTCCAGCGGATGCCGGCCATCCAGCATGTCGTCGTCCAGGGCGTTGGCGATCGCCTTGCCGGGCTGGTAGTCCTGCATGCGTTCGCGGCGCTCCGGCGCCAGCAGGCCGGGCACGTGCTCGGCTGCCGCCAGCCAGGGCTGCAGACAGGACGGCGTAAAGCCCATCATCTTCGTGAACTCGGGGTCGTCGACCTCGTCCTCGGCCAGCATCGCGCCGGAGAACAGCTCGTTGGACTCGTTCAGCATCTGCTGCCAGGCGGCGCGGTCAGCCTCCGGCAGGGTGTCCAGGCCGTGCAGGAACATGTCGCGGCGGAAGGCCGGGTAGCCACCGAACAGCTCGTCCGAGCCCTCGCCGGTCACCACCACCTTGTAGCCCGCCTCGTTCACGTGCCGGCTCATCAACAGCTTGGCCACCCCCAGCGTGTTGTAGATGGTGCGCTCGGCGTGCCACAGGGCCTCTTCGAAGTTGTCGTAGAGGTGGTCCGCATTCAGCTTCAGGATGTCCTGGTCGGCGCCGACGCTCTCGGCCATCTCGCGGGCAATCGCCGTTTCGTCGTAGTCGTCGTTGTCGAAGCCGATGGTGAAGGCCTTGACCGGCGACTGCTGGCTGGCCGAGGCCAGGCCCAGCGTGATGCAGGAGTCGATCCCGCCGGAGAGGTAGCAGGCGACCGGCACGTCGGCCTCCAGGCGCAGCTGGACGGCCTCCATCAACTGTTCCCGCACGCCCTCGATCCAGTAGTTCTCGTCGGCATCCTCCTCCGGCGGGCGCTCGGAGGCCAGCGGGAAGTCCATGTCCCAGTACTTCTCCTGGCGCACCTTCAGCTTGCCGTGGGCCCGTTCGACGATGACCATGTGGCCGGGCTTCACTTGGTGGATGCCCTCGAACGCAGTGGTGCCCGGGACCATGGTCTGCATCAGCTGGTGGTACAGGCCGTCATCGGCAAACTGGCGCGGGACGTCGGGATTGGCGAACAGCACCTTCAGCTCGGAGCCGAACACGAAGCTGCCATTGGCCTCGGTGAAATACAGCGGCTTGATGCCGAAGCGGTCGCGGATCAGCACCAGGCGATCATGCTCGCGGTCATACAGCGAGATCGCGAACTCGCCGCGGAAGTGCTTGATCGCATCCTCCAGCCCCTCGCGCCGGTACAGGTGCATGACCATCTCGGAGTCGCTCTTGGTGCGGAACTGCACGCCGCGCGAGGTCAGGTCGGTACGGATGCGCTTGTAGTCGTACAGCTCGCCGTTGACCGCGGTCATGATCGATCCGTCGGTCATACAGAACGGCTGGCGGCCGCGGTTTTCGTCCAGGTCGATGATCGACAGGCGGGCATGGGAGAAGCCCACGCCGCGGTCGTCCAGCGTCTTGTAGCCGAAGCCGTCGGGGCCGCGGTGATACTGGATCGCGGCCATGTTGACCAGGGTCTGCGGGTCCACCTTGCGGTTGGGGTCGGCGTGAAAGATTCCGGCGATGCCACACATGGCATGTCTCCTTGGTTCGATTCCGTGGGTGCGAGCGGGGCGCGGTTTACGGCGCGCCACGCCGCTCGCGGTTCAAGTTCGACTTTGGCTCAGTCTTCCGGGGTATCCATGACCGCGCTGATCCGGCGGACCACCGTGGTCAGCAGCGCCATGCGCACGAACACGGCCCCGCGGGCCTGGGCGAAGTACCAGTTGTGCGGGGTGTCGTCGAGGTCCGTGGACAGCTCGTCACCGCGTGCCAGCGGGTGCAGGATGACCGCGCCCTTCTTGAGCGGGGAGTTGCGATCCAGCTTCAGGCCCTCGCCCATGGACTCGAACGTATCCCCCACCCAGGCAATGGCGTTGATGTAGACGACGTCCAGCTCCGGCAGCAGCGGGTCCAGTTCGTGCACCACGCGCAGCTTCAGGCCGGCCTCTTCCAACTCCTCGCGCTGACCCGGGTCAAAGTTCTCGTCCTCGCGCGAGATGATCACGACCTCTTCGATTGCCTCCGGGAACAGGCTTAGCAGGCGCAGCAGCGAACGCACCGTGCGCATGCGCGAGGGCACCCCGATGATACCGACCTTGATGCGGTCCTCCGGCGCCACCGGGCCGGTGAACAGCTCCGGTCGCCACTTGGCCAGGGTGTAGACGTCCGCCAGCGCCTGGGTCGGATGCTCGTCGATCCCGTTGCCCGCGTTGACCAGCGGGATGCGCAGGTTCTCCAGCATGTTGTGCGCCGCCTCGCCATCCGAGGAGCGCAGCACCAGCACGTCGCCGTAGTTGTTGAACATCTCGGCGATGTCCGCCAGCGACTCGCCCTTGGCGATGCCGGTGCTCTTGGGGTCGGTGATCGACATCACCGCCCCGCCAAGCCGGTGCCAGGCGCTCTCGAAGGACAGCCGCGTGCGCGTGGACGGCTCGTAGAACGCACTGATCAGAATCTTGCCGGCCAGCGGCAGGTGCATCAGCGCCGGAGTGGTCTCGTACTGCGCCGCCAGACGGAACAGCTGCAGCAGTTCATCGCGCGAGAACTGCTGACTGGAGACCACATGCGCGGCCGCCAGCTTCAGGAGCGGGTCCGGGTCTTCCTCCACGGCCTCAAGGAGCGCCTTCGGGCGGTCGGTGCCGGCGGCGCCGTCTTTCGGGTGGAGCACGTGCAGGGGATCTTCGGTGTAGTTCACCAGAGGCATCCTTTTTTCCAGTCGCGAATGAACAGGGCCAGCAGCAGGATCGGGGTCAGGGTGGCGACCAGCGTGGCAACCACAACGATCACGGACAAGGCAGTCGACGAGATCATCATGCGGTCCGGACCTCCTCGGCCGCGGCGTCGCGGGACAGGCGACCCCAGTCGAACGGCCGCGGCGCCAGCCAGGTACTCAGCACCATCACGGCCAGGGAGACGGCCGCGCCCACCAGTGCCGCGACATAGAAGCCGATCAGGAAATAGCTGGCCAGCCCAATGCCCGACCCCAGTATCATCGACCAGGCCGCGCCCTGAGGGTTCGCCCGCCGCCAGTACAGCCCGGCGACGATCGGCCAGATCGCCGAGGCCACGAAGGCCCCCGTAAAGTACAGCAGTTCGGCCAGCGAGCCGATGATCGGCAGCGAGCCGCGATAGCTCGCGGCCAGCCAGGTCAGCAGACCCAGCAGCACAACGATCACCTTGGTCGCGCGGAACTGGCTCTGCTCGCTGGCCTGCGGGCGGATATGGCCGCGGTAGATATCGCGGGTGACCAGGTCCGAGGTGGCCGCCAGCAGCGAGTCGAGGCTCGAGGCCAAGGCGGCGAAGACGACGATGAAGACCACGATCGCGCCGGTCAGGCCGAGGACCTCGGCCGCGACCAGCGGCCCGACCATGTCCGCGGCGGGCACGTTGATGCCCAGCGCCGGCGTGGCCAGGGCGAGGAAGCCGGCGACGATCGGGATCGGCAGCCACAGCAGCCCGCCCAGCAGGTAGGCACGAAAGCCGACGTTGCGGCCAAAGGCAAAGGCGCGCGACCACCAGACGTTGGAGTGGAAGATCTCGCCGACCCCGAACAGCAGGTTGTTGAACAGGAACATTATTGCGGCCGGGAACAGCAGACTCAGCAGTTCCGGGCGCTCTTCCATCAGGTTGAAATGGATCGCCTCGAACCCAACCTTGTCGATGGTCAGCCAGGCGATGAACGCCGCACCCGCGATGATGATGATGGTCTGGATGAAGTCCGTACCGATAACCGCGCGCAGACCGCCCAGCAGGGTGTAGATCACGCAGACCGTGAGGATCACGGTCATGCCCACGCGATAGTCGATCCCGGCCAGGGCATTGATCAGCACCCCGCCGGCCATCGCCATCGACACAAGCCAGCCGAAGGCGTAGATCAGCGAGACCACCAGGAATACCCGCCAGGTAAAGGTGCCGAAGCGCAGCCGGATGAAGTCCCCGGAGGTGAAGCCGCGCGGCATCAGCTCGCGGATGCGACGAGCCAGCGGCGCGAACAGGATCAGGCCCAGCGCCCCCAGGGAATACCCGAGCATGCCCCAGACGCCCAGCTGCAACGCCAGCTGCGGGGCGGTCATCGTGGTGTTGGCCGTCACCCAGGTGGCCATCGCAGTCGCGGTGGCCAGCGCCAGCCCGACGTTGCGCCCGGCCAGCATGTGGTCCTCGGCGGTCTTGTTGTGACGACCCAGCCACCAGCCGAGCGCCACCCAGAGGATGCTGAACGCGATCAGCAGCCCCCAGGCGATGGAACTCGGGAGGATCGGGTCGTCGAGGCCGGTCACGAGGCCTCCTTCACCTTCTTGATCTCGCGGATCGCCTCGTCGGTGGTCATCACGCGGGCGTAGCGATCCTTGATGGTGGTGATCGTCGCCTTCTGCATCTCCGGGGTCACCGTGGCGGTGGCGTCGTCCATCAGCGTGACATAGAAACCCAGGTCACAGGCATCGCGCACGGCCGTGGATACGCACTCGTTCGAGTACACACCCACGATGAACAGTGCCGAGATGTTCAGGTTGCGCAGGATGTAGTGCAGGTTGGTCGAATTGAAGACGCCGCTAGCGGTCTTGTCCAGCACGATCTCGTCGCCCACCGGTGCGACCTGCTCGACGAACTCCGCATCCTTGGAGCCGGGCGCGGCATGCAGGTTCAGGCGCTTGTGGCCCGGGCTGCGGTCGCGCCCGTCGTGGGTCAGCGAACGGATACGCGTGTGGATGACCTCCAGCCCCTGCTCGCGGAATGCATCCTGCAGCCGGCGCACGTTCGGCAGCACCGTCTGCTCCAGGCGGTTGAAGTAGTACTCCTGCGCCTCGGGCGGCACGCCGGACTGCACCGAGTCGGCGAACACCCCATGACCGCGCGCGGCATCCAGGTACTGCAGGTCAATGCACAGCAGGGCGACGTGGTGCTCGCGCAGTTCCTGACGCAGCACCGGGGTCGTGATCAGGCTCTCCTGGTACTGCTCGCGCAGCGGGTCCAGGGAGTCGTAGTCAGTGAGCTGGGAGACGTTGTCGTTATTGGCCATGCCGGGCGGTCCTTGGGTCGCGGTGATCGGGGATGCTCACGAACGGGCGGCCAGGGCCAGGGCGCTTTGCAGCGTCAGGTTGGCGCCGGTCTCGATGTCCTCCCAGTTTGTCCATTCCGCCGCGGAATGGCTACGCCCCTGCAGGCTCGGTACGAAGATCATGCCAGTACGCGTGATTGCACTCATGCTCTGGGTGTCGTGCGCAGCGCCGCTGGGCATGGTCAGGTACTCCAGCCCCATGCGTTCGGCGGTCGCCTCGATGGTCTGCACGATGCCCGTGTCGCAGCGCACCGGATCGATCTCCGAGAGCACGTCGAACTCGAACATCAGGTCACGCCGGCGCGCGAGGCTGGACAGCGTGCGGCGGGCCGCGTGGGCCAGCGCGGTCAATACCTTCTCGTCGGTATCGCGCACCTCGAAGGAGAAGGTCGCCATGCCCGGCACGGTGTTCGCCGCGCCCGGCGAGAGCTCTACGCGGCCGATAGTCGCGCGCGAGTTCGGGCTGCCGTGCTCCTCCAGCAGACGATTGATCTCGCCGCCGAATTCGGCCAGCCCCTGGAACGCGTCGATGCGCATGTCCATCGGCGTGGTGCCCGCATGGTTCGGCTGGCCCTTCAGGCGCACCTCCCACTTGAACAGGCCGGTGATGGCCTCGACCACGCCCACGCTCAGGCCGCGGCGATCCAGCACCGGGCCCTGCTCGATATGGGTCTCGATGAAGGCATGCAGGGTGTGCGGGTCGCGTCGCGCGCTCAGGGCGTCGTCGGCATTCAGGCCCCAGTTGGCCATCGCCTCGACCAGGGTGATGCCCTCGAGGTCACGGGCATGGCTGATGCTCTCCGGGGTCAGCTTTCCGGCCATCGCCTGGGAGCCGAACATGCCGCCGAAGCGGCCCTCCTCGTCAGTGAAGTCGATGACCTCCAGCGGGTACTGCAAGTCGACCTCATGTTCCTTGGCCGTGCGCAGCACCTCCAGCCCGATCAGCACCCCCAGGGCACCATCCAGCGGGCCACCACCGGGGACGGTATCGAGATGCGAGCCCATGGCGACCACCGGGCGCTTGCCGTCGTAGTCCAGGCGACCGTGCAGGTTGGCAGCGCCATCCTGCCAGACGTCGAGGCCCGCGGCCTCCAGGCGGCCGCGAAACCACTCGCGCCCCGCGCGGTCGCCCTCGCTGAACGCCCGGCGGTGCAAACCACGGTCGGCATCGCGTCCAATCTGCCCCAGCTCGGTAATGTCCTGCTGCAGGCGCTGCATGTTGATCTTGAGTTCGTGCATCGTGTTCTCCGATAGGGCCGCCGGCCCCGGTCGCGGTACACGCGGATCGACGGGGCGGGGCAGGTGAATTCAGTCGCGCGGGCGACCGCGCAGGATGGCCACGATCAGGACCAGAAAGACGACGCCTCCCAGCGCGAAGAAGCCGAACGCGCGGGCCAGGCTGTGGTGCGCCACATCGATCCGGGCCTCGTCGGCCCAGTCGTCCGCGCCATCGGCCCGCAGGCGAAAGCGATATTCGCCGTCCGGGAGGCCGCTGACTACGCTGCTGGTGTCGCCACCGCGATAGATCACGCGGGCGTCGTCGAAGTCCGGACCGCTCGCCTGTTCGAGTTCGACGGGCCCCTCGGCGTTCCATTCGAGGGTTAGACCGCCATCACGCGAGTCCGTGGGCGGGTCGTCGAATCGGGGCTCGGCCAGTACAACCAGCGGCAGCAGCAGAAGCAGCAGGCTGGCGGGCAGGAGGGAGCGCATGGCGCGTTACCTGGCGGCCACGCCGCTCAGGTTTTCACCTCGAACGGCTGCAGACCGGCACGAGGCTCGGTGGTGTTCATCGCCTCGACCAGGAGGGTAAGCCCTTCGTCCAGATCCGCCAGCCGCTCGGGCGGGAGAGCGTGCAACGCGCGGTTCAACTCGCCCTGGGGGGCTGCCGGGGCGTCGGACAGGAGCGCCTCCCCCTTGGGCGTGACATACAGCCGCACGATGCGCTGGTCCTTCTCCGGGCGGCGGCGCTCGACGAGCCCGCTGTATTCCAGCTTGTCCAGCAGGTTCGAGGTGGTCGAGGCATGCACCGACAGCCGGCGCGAAAGGTCGCTGACATTCAGCCCGGGCGTGCGCTGCAGCTCCCACAGGGCCCACAACTGCGAGGCACTGATCCCGCAGGCACGCTCCACTGCCCGCGAATGCCCCTGCAGGGCGCGGATGATCACGCGCAGCTGACGGATCACGGAACGCGACAGATCCGGTTCCCCTTCCGTCGCGGGGCGATGAGGTTCGTTCTGGGCAGAAACAGCTGACATCACAGTCGGACTCAGTATGGCAAATGCCATATAGTTTTGTACAAAAATAATGGAGTTGCAACTTGTCCTTTGCTGGCGAAAGCGGCGAGCGCGTTCTATTAATGGGGTTTCCGGCTAGCCGAGGTCACCAGGATCCGGTCTCTGGGCAACAAAACGGGCCTCTCGTTAGCCATACGCGACAGAAACGGTTGTGGCGGTTCCTCGGGAGCTCGCCATCGGTCCCCCGGGGGTACAGGGGCCTGTTTCTCTTTCGGATTCCAGGATCGAACTGCCAAAAGGAACGAATAATGAAAAACAACATTTCGTGGAGTCTCACTCCACTGGCCGGGGCCGTTGCCACGGCGCTTCTTCTGGCGCCAGCGGTCAGCCCCGCAGAACAGGAGGGTGCAGGGGGCGTCGAGTTCGATTTCTACGGGTCACTGAGACTGCAGTACGAAACGGCGGACCCGGATGGCGAGGACAGCTATGACGGCTTCCGGGATGCCTATTCACGCATCGGCTTCAACGCCAACTATGAGATCAATGAAAGCCTGAACGCGTTTGCGCAGCTGGAAATCCCGCTCGACCTGGCCAACGGCCGAGTACAGGACCCCTTCAGTGGCGAAGACGAGGACGTCCGCATCGGCAAGGTCGGGCTCGACGGCGCATTCGGTACCGTGGCGTATGGCCGCGATTGGCTGCCGTATTACAACGCGATCGCCTTCCCGGTGGACATGTTCTACTCCTACCAGAGCGGCTTCGCGACCTATACGACCTTCCGTGAGAGCAACAGCCTCATGTACTACTCTCCGGACTTCAACGGCTTCTCGTTCGCGGCCTCCTACAGCGCGAACGGCGGCTACGACGATGCATCGGGCTCTCCAGATGATCGCTACCAGGTGACCGGTTCGTACGCCTTCGGCGACACGACTCTTTCCGTCGGGGTCGATGATGCCAATGGCGAGCAGAACACTCGGATCTGGGGGGTGTCCGCGATGCACAGCATGGGCCCATGGTCGATGGGTGCCAAGGTCGAATACATTGAAAGCGACCAGGACGCCGGGGCCTTCGGGGACGACGGCGACGTCGCCGCGAACATCTACGCCGCCTACGCCGTGGGGCAACATATATTCCACGGAACCTACGCCAACGTCGACAACTACGGCGGAGACGTCTTCCACCTGGGCTACGCGTTCAACTGGATGGACGGGCTGTCCCTGTTTGCCGAGTACTACTACGAAGAAGAAGCAACCGGTGCGGTACCGGCATCAAGGGCCCGAGACACCGGCCGGGCCGGGGCTGACTTTCCCGAGGATGGAAGCAACAACGTGTTCATGGTCGGCATGCACTACAGCTTCTAGAAGCCAATCCGCCGCGCACGTTTGTTGCTCACCCGCTAGCGGGTGAGCAATGGAAGTCAGCCATGAAGGTCCCGAATTTTTCGTTTCGGATTCCGACGGCCGGATGCCAGAACGAAACGACTCGTACCTCGGGAGACGCGGTCTCAATCGAAGACTACCGCCCTGGCGGTCAGACAGTTCCAGGCGATGGACCGGAGAACGTCTGGACCAGCGTCCCCCAATCACACCAAGGAGGTGAGCGTGAGCGACAACGCACAAGACCCGAAACGGGAGATCGAGGAGCTCGAGGCCCGTTACGAGACCGATCACGAGATCGGGGAACAGAACATCAACCCGCTGGGACTGGATCTGCACAACCCGGTATTCGCCGTCAGCGCCCTGCTGATCCTCGCGTTCGTGATCCTGTCCCTGATGTTCCCGGAACAGGCCGACGAGGGCCTGGGCGCCACGCGTGCCTGGATCGGCGAGACCTTTGACTGGCTGTTCTTGTCGGCCGGCAACCTGTTCGTGCTGTTCTGTCTGGCCCTGATCCTGCTGCCGGTCGGGAGCATCCGGATTGGCGGCCAGGATGCGAAGCCGGACTTCAGCGTGCTGTCCTGGTTCTCGATGCTGTTCGCCGCCGGCATGGGCATCGGCCTGATGTTCTGGGCCGTGGCCGAACCGGTAGGCTACTTCACCGAGTGGTTCGGGACGCCCTTGGGCATCGAGGGCGGCACCGAGGAAGCGAAGCACGCGGCCCTGGGTGCGACGATGTATCACTGGGGCCTGCACCCATGGGCGATCTATGCCGTGGTAGGCCTGGCGCTGGCGTTCTTTGCCTTTAACAAGGGCCTGCCGCTGACCATTCGCTCCGCGTTCTACCCGATCTTCGGCGAGCGGATCTGGGGCCCGCTCGGGCATGTGATCGACACCCTGGCGGTACTGGCCACCCTGTTCGGCCTGGCCACCTCCCTGGGTCTTGGGGCGCAGCAGGCGGCATCGGGGCTGGAGTCGGTGTTCGGCATCGAAGCCGGCCTGAACACCCAGGTCGCGATCATCATCGGCGTCACGGTAATTGCCCTGTTGTCGATCATGCGCGGCATCCATGGCGGGGTGCGCGTGCTCAGCAACATCAACCTGACGCTGGCGGTGGTACTGCTACTGTTCGTGGCCCTGTTCGGCGGCTTTATCGCCTTCCTCTCCAATACCGGCATCACGCTGAGCGCCTACGCCCAGTACATGTGGCCGCTCAGCAACCCTGTGGGTCGTGACGACCAGACCTTCTATCACGAGTGGACGATCTTCTTCTGGGCCTGGTGGATCTCCTGGTCGCCGTTTGTCGGCATGTTCATCGCACGGGTCTCGCGCGGGCGCACGGTACGCCAGTTCGTGACCGCGGTGCTGCTGGTGCCAACGGCCGTGACCGTGATCTGGATGAGTGCCTTTGGCGGGACCGGCCTGGATCAGGCCCGCGACGGGGTCGGTGCACTGGCCGACGGCATCAGTGACTCCTCGCTGGCGCTGTTCCAGATGCTCGAGCACCTGCCGCTGACCACGATCACCTCACTGCTGGCAATCACCCTGGTCCTGGTTTTCTTCATCACCTCGTCAGACTCCGGCTCGCTGGTGATCGACTCGATCACCTCCGGCGGCAAGACCGACGCCCCGCAGTCCCAGCGCCTGTTCTGGGCCACGGTCGAGGGCGTGATCGCCGGTGTGCTGCTGGCGGTGGGTGGCGCGGCCGCGCTGCAGGCCCTGCAGGCCGGTGCCGTCAGCGCCGGCCTGCCCTTCGTGATCGTGCTGCTGTTCATGTGCGTCAGCCTGATGATGGGGCTGTTCCACGAACTCAAGCTGATCCGACTGAAGGAGGCGACCGGATAGGCCGGCAGATCTCCATCCTTGAGGCCAGCACGGGGTCATGGGCCCCGTGCAATGCCGAGCCAGACTCTCTCGGTACTGGAGAAACAGGAAACCCCGCCGGGGCGTAGTCCGGCGGGGTTTTTTGTTCAGCCGTGTCCCGCTCTCCCGGGATCCAGGACACGGGCTGGAGCCACGATCTAGAAGTCGTAACGCATGCCAAGCGAAAAGGCCGTAGCGTTTTCGCCCATCGCGCCACCCGGGCCGGAACTGCGCGCCGCACCCCATGGGGTCAGAGCCGAGGCATCGTCATTGTCGACCATGGCAATGTTGCCGTAGAAGCGCAGGTCGCTGTCGATACGATATTCCAGGCCAAGGGCGTACATCGTGGCATCGGCATCGTCCAGGTCGGAATCCAGCTGGAAGACGTGGCCGTTCAGGTACATGCTCGGGCTCAGACGGAACTGGCCGCCCAGTCCGTACACGTCCGCCTCGTCACCATTGACCGTCTCGGAATTCTGGTAGAGGCCGCCGATGCGGAAGGCCTCTGTGATGCGGTAGCCAACAGCCAGGCGCCAGGCATCCGGATTCACGTCACCGTCTTCCTGCTTTTCGTAGGCCAGCGCGCCGGTCAGGTCGCCCAGGCTCAGGTTCAGCGAGGTCGAGTAGGCCTTGTTATCAGCCCCGTCCACGGTTGTGGCGTCGTCCGTTTCGTTCGAGTACTGGATGTTCCAGGTCAGGCCGCCGAAGCTGGGCGTCTGGTAATGGATGCTGTTGTTGAAGCGCTCGTCGAAGCGGCCGGTCTGGGCGCGCGACCGGGTCAGGTTGCGCAGGTCACCGACCTGATCGCCGAAGAAGTTGGCCGGCCCGCGGGCGCGCTTGAACGGGGTGTCGAACTTCCCGATCCTCAGCATGCCCCACTGGTCGCCCCGCAGACCGACGAAGGTATCGCGCGTGGCAAAGCTCAATTCATTGTCTGCCGCGGTGTCGAAGTCGACTTGCTGCTCGATCTGGAACATGGCGATGAGCTGTTCGCGGAACTCGCGCTCGCCCTTGAAGCCTAGGCGGCTGGCATTGCTGGAGACGTTGAATTCGTTGTAGTCGGCGCCGTCGTCCAGGATGTCGGCGGACAGGTGGGCGCGGCCGTACAGCGTCCAGTCGGCGGTGGCCAGGGCCGGGACGACCAGGCCGGCGGCGATCAGGCTGGTCAGCAGGTGCTTGCGGTTCATGGGTTTCTCCCCTATTTGCGTTTGAACATTGGCGAGATGCGGGTGCCTCTCGACAGGTCGAAGGATGGGGAGGCCGGGTGACAGCCCGGTTTAGGGCCGATGAAGATCCCGTTAAAAGGCCACACCGTTGCGGAAATGACACGGCCCGGAGCAGAACCCGCCGCATGGCGAGGGCCTTCCGGTGGGGCGGCGGTTTCAGATCTACTGACGGTCCCGGGGCGAGCGAGAGGAGGTGGGGCATTGGACACATCGAAGTCGACGATCCCCCGCCTGGGTGGCTGGATGCTCCTGCCGCTGTTGGTTGTATCAACGGCGAGCGTTGCGGAGGACGATCCGCCAGTGCTCGATCCGGTAGAAATCACGGTGACCGTGCCGCGTCTGGCGACCCCGCTGGCGGATCTGCCGGCGGCCGTGAGTCGGGTCGACCAGCGCCAGGCGACCGAAGGACGCCAGGGCCTGCAGCTGGACGAAGCGCTCAACCGCGTGCCGGGCCTGTTCGCGCAGAACCGCTACAACTTCGCGCAGGATGCGCGGATCTCGATCCGCGGGTTCGGATCGCGCGCCCCGTTCGGGGTGCGTGGGCTGCGCATCCTGCAGGACGGCATCCCCGAGACCACGCCGGATGGGCAGTCGCAGGTGGATGCCATCGACCTGCTGAACCTGCGCGACATTGAAGTGCTGCGCGGGCCCAGCGCAGCGTTGTACGGCAATGCCTCCGGCGGCGTGATCGCTGCGCGCACCCGCGACGGGCGGGATCCGCGCGGCTTCGGCGGCGGTCTGCTGATGGGCAGCTACGGTTATCGTCGCGCCGAAGCGGTGGCGGAGCAGGACCACGGCACCCACCGCTACTCCCTGACCGCACATGATTTCGCAATCGACGGCTACCGCGAACAGTCCACCGCCGAGAAGCGCTATCTGCGTCTGCACACCGCCTCGGAACTGGAAGCCGGCACGCTCAACTTTCACCTGCGCTACCTGGATGCGCCACGCACCGACGATCCCGGCGGCCTGACCCGCGAGGAGATGCGCGAGGACCGGCGTGCCGCGGCCCCGCTGGCCACGGCGCTGGACAGTACCCAGTCCGCCGAACAGCTGACCACCGGCCTGCAATGGGAGCAGCCGCTGGCCGGGGGCGAGCTGCGCCTGGGCGGATTCTGGACCCAGCGCGATTATGCGCAGCAGCTCCCCTTCCCCGGGGATTCCCGCGTCGCCTACGAGCGCGATTTCTTTGGAGTCAATGCCCAGTACGAGCGCGACGTTGGGGCGACCCGTGTGCTCACCGGCATCGACCTGGAAGAACAACGCGATGACCGCACACGGCGCTGTTCTGCTGGCCGGCTTTTCGATCGCGACGGCGGCGAGTGTTCCGCGGACCCGGTTGATCCCATGAGCGACCTGGCGCTCGACCAGCGGGAGCGTGCCCGCTCGCGCGGGGTGTTCGTGCAGACCGATACCGCACTCGGGTCGGACTGGAACCTGGTGGCCGGCGCCCGTCACGATCGTATTCGCATGTCCATCGACGATCACTTCGTCGAGCGGTTTGACGACGGTAATGACGTCACGGACCGATCGGGCCGGCGGACCTTTGACGAGACCAGCGGCATGGCCGGGTTGATCTGGCACTTTCGGCCGGAGTATCGCGCCTACGTGAATGTGGCGACCAACTTCGAGACCCCGACCTTCACCGAGTTTGCCAATCCGGAGGGCGGAGGCGGCTTTAATCCCGAGGTCGACCCACAACGGGCGCGCAGTATCGAGGTCGGTATCCGGCGCGAGAATCCGCAGCTCTCCTGGGAGGCCTCGGTCTACGCTACCCGGGTGCGCGACGAGCTGTCGCCGTACCAGCTTGAAGGTCAGGGCGACCGGACGTTCTATACCAACGCCGGGCGCACGGCCCGCGATGGCGTTGAGCTAAGCGCAGACTGGCGGTTGAACCCACAGTGGACCCTGAGCGCCGCTGCAAGCCTCAATCGTTTCCGTTTTCGCGAGTTCGAGGATGCCGAGGGAGTTCGCCATGACGGCAACCGGATGCCGGGGCTGCCGCGCGAGCAGTTGTTCGTCGAGGCCGACTGGCGCGAGGGCCCCTGGTTCGTGACCGTGGACGCGCTGCATGTGGGGTCGCGTTACGCGGATAACGCGAACACGGAGAAGGTGGGGCCGCAGACGACGCTGAACCTGCGCGCCGGCCGGTTCTGGCAGCAGGGCGATACCCGCGCCGAGGCCTTCGTCGCCGCCAACAACCTGCTGGATGCGGACAATGTCGACAACATCCGGATCAATGCGGCGGGCGGCCGCTACTACGAGCCAGCGCCGGGCCTGACCTTGATGGCGGGGGTGCGGATGTATTTCGGACAGTGAGAGGGGGGCGGTGCGGTTCGCTGCGCTCACGGCACCCTACGATCTGCGGGTCCGGAAGCATCATCGTAGGATGCGCTGAGCGTAGCGAACCGCATCAACACACGTGTCCGACTAATCACGTCGCCCCGGTTCCTCCGGCGGCTGTCTTGGCTCGATCTCGTCCAGGCGCCCCTGCTCGATCTTGCGCAGGGTCTCCGGGTCGGTCTCGTCGTCGTCCTCCCAGGAGGATCGGCGCGCCGGGGGTAACGGGTCACGCCGGTACAGGAGCCCGCCACAGACCGCGCCCACCACCGCGCCGAACAGGTGTGCCTCGAACGACACCTTGGGACCGCTGGGGAACACGCCCCACAGCATGCTTCCGTAAAGGAACAGGATGATGATAGCGAGCGCGATGGACAGCGCATCGCGGCGGCGAATCCCGATCACGACCGCGAAGAACATCAGACCGTGGGTAAGGCCGGACGCCCCGATGTGCAGCCCCTCGCGGGCAAACAGCCACACGCCCAGTCCACCCATCAGCCAGATCAGCGGCACCGCCGTGCGCGTGGCCTGGGGAAAGCCGTAGAGGGTCAGCATGCCTAGCACCCAGAGGGTCGGGACATTGGCCAGCAGGTGGCCCCAGGAGCCGTGGATCAGCGGCGAGGTGATGATGCCCAGCACCCCGACCGCGTCGCGCGGGAGGATGCCCAGGCGTGACCAGTCGCCGCCGGTCAGCTCCTGCAGCGCGTGGATCGCGATCAGGATGCCGGCCCCGAGCATGGGCCACATCAGGGCGCGCCGAATGCGCTCGCGTTCGGCCCTGGGATCGGTCGGGGGTGCCGGCCGGCGCAGATTCATCATGCGCCTAGCCTGCCACGCTCGGGCACGAGGTCCAATCTCTCTGGCTCCCGGACGCCGCCCCTGGCACCGTCATTGCGAGGCCCCGCAGGGGCCGTGGCAACCTCCCAAAGCTGGCACCGAGTCGGGAGCCGGTGGTTCCGGATGGCGGTTACTCGCTCCGCACGCCCTTCGGGCCGGCCTGCGGCCGTTCAACCCAGCTCCGCTGCTTTTGTGCCGCGTCGCCTTCGGCTCCTCGCAATCACGGTGCCGAAGGCGAACGGCGGGATTAGTGCTCGCCCGGCCCCAGGTCGGCGCCCTTGTCGTGCAGGGCAAGCTTGTCGTGGAGTTCGCCGCTCTCGCCGTGCGGGGCCTTCACGTCGACTTCCATGCCGTTGCGGCGGAACTTGCCGACCACCTTGTCGATCGCGGCCACGGCCGAACTGTCCCAAAGCGAGGCGCGGGTCAGGTCGATCTCGACGTTATGGATGCCTTCGCGGTAGTCGAAGCTGTCGATGAACTTGTCCACGGCGACGAAGAAGAGCTGGCCGCGCACGGTGTAGATGCGGGTCTTGCCGTCCTCCGACAGGTCACTCTTCACTTCCACCGCCTTGACCATCTTGCGCGCGAAGAAGATCGCGGCGAGCAGCACGCCGGCGAACACGCCCATCGACAGGTCGTGGGTGATCACGGTGACCGCGACGGTCACGATCAGCACCACGGCATCGGTGCGCGGCAACTTGTGCAGCGTGGTCAGCGAGCCCCAGTCGAAGGTGGCGATGGAGACCATGATCATCACCGCGACCAGTGCGGCCATCGGGATGATCGAGACCAGGTCGCCCAGGAACACGATGAAGATCAGCAGGAAGATCCCCGCCGACAGCGTGGACAACCGCCCCAGCCCCCCGGACTTGATATTGATCACCGACTGGCCAATCATCGCGCAGCCCGCCATGCCGCCGAAGAAGCCGGTGACGACATTGGCAATGCCCTGGCCCTGGGCCTCTCGGTTCTTGCCGGAGGGCGTGTCGGTCAGGTCGTCGAGGATGGAGGCGGTCAGCAGCGACTCCAGCAGGCCGACGATCGCCAGCGCGAAGGCGGTCGGGAAGATGATCTGCAGGGTCTCCCAGTTCAGCGGGATGTCCGGGAACAGGAATACCGGAAGGCCGTCCGGCAGCTCGCCCATGTCGCCGACCTCCAGGGTCGGCAGGCCCATGAAGTAGACCACGACGCTGAGCACCACGATCGCGACCAGCGGCGGCGGCAGCAGTTTCGGGTAGCCCGGGATCATCGGCAGGCCGTAGAGGATGATCAGGCCGGCCGTGACCAGCGCCCACATGGTGGTGTCGCCATCCACCAGGTAGGGCACCTGGGACAGGAAGATCAGGATCGCCAGCGCATTCACGAAGCCGACCAGCACCGTGCGCGGGATAAACATCATGTAGCGCGCGAGCTTGGCCCAGGCGAACAGGATCTGGATGATCCCGGTCAGGATGGTCGCGGCCAGCAGGTACTGCAGCCCATGTTCGGCGATCAGTGTGACCATCAGCAGGGCCATGGCCCCGGTCGCGGCCGAGATCATGCCGGGGCGTCCTCCCGCGAAGGCGATCACCACCGCCATGGTGAAGGACGCGTACAGGCCCACGCTCGGGTCCACTCCGGCGATGATGGAGAAAGCGATCGCCTCGGGAATCAGGGCCAGCGCCACCACAATTCCGGCAATCAGGTCGCCGCGGACGTTGAAGAACCAGACTTTGCGCTGGCGGGCCAGGAAGTCTTGTAGGGTCTGCTGCACGATATGTTCCCCAATACCCATGCGCGCCGACGCGGACATGCGTCGGCATCAACGGGTGAACGGACAGGTACCAGAGACTCGTGGTTGAAGTAGCCGGGCCCCGTCGCCACCAGTGGATGGCGCGGTTGCAAGCGGTTCAATGCCGGTACAGACTGAAACCGCCAGGAAAGGCGACAAAGTCTAGCACTTCATAAGCCCGCCCTGAAGTTTGCCGACCCCCCGCTCGAGCCTTTGCCGGGGTCCTCCTTTCATGCGTTCAATTGGGGATCTTCATGCTGCAGCGCGTCATCATCGCCGTCGACTTCTCGCCCGCCTCTGCAGCGGCCCTGGCCGTTGCACGCCAGCACTGCCCGGGGGCGAAGAAGCGGTTGCTGTATGTGATGAAGCCGTCGGACGTGGCAGGGCCCAGTTCGGCTGGTGCGTTCAGTGGCGCCGGCTCCTCACCCCTGAATGCCAAGGACATGCGCCACTCGGCGGAAGATCGGGTCCGCGCACAGCTCGAGGCGTGGGCCGAGGCGGACGACGAGGTGGCCGTGGCCATCGGCAGTGCGCCGGAGGAAATCTCGCGCCACGCCGAGGAGTGGGGCGCGGACATGATCGTAATGGGGACCCGCGGGCGCAGCCAGATCGCCAACATGCTCTCCGGCTCGGCCACCGAGTGGCTGGTGCGCAACGCCCGGCTGCCGGTGCTGGTGGTACACGACGTACCCCTGTCCGACTCGATGAAGGAGAAGCTACCCCCGGAGGGCGCGGTCAACTGACCACGCAGCGGGGCCTCAGGACGAGCAGCTCAGCTGGATGCCAGCGGCCCAGGCAGGCGGCAGGTCCGCGTAGGCCTCGAACTCGGGCTGCTCGTCGAACGGGCGCGCGAGGATGGCCTGCAGCCGTAGCAGCTCGGAGGTATCGCCCGCCTCGGCCTGCTCGATCGCGGCCTGCGCCAGGTGGTTGCGCAGGATGTATTTGGGATTGACCGCATTCATTGCCGCCCGGCGCGCTTCGAACGGGCGGGCCTCTGCCTCCAGGCGCGCCTGATAGCGCGACCACCACGCGCGCCAGGCGGCCGCGTCCTCCAGTTCGGCCTCGAGCTGTTCGCGGATCTCGGGCTGTTCCAGATCCGGCAACTGGCGGAAGAAGCGCGTGTAGTCGACGCCCTCCTCGGCCATACGCGCCAGCAGGTCGTGGATCAGCTCGAGGTCCCCTTCGTGTTCCTCCACCAGCCCCAGCTTCGTGCGCATACGCGTCAGCCAGGCCTGCTCGAATCGCGGCATGAAGTCCATCAGGAGTGCCTTGGCCCGCTCGATCGCGGCCTCGCGGGTGGTGTCCTGGAAATGGATCACCAGGGTCTCGGCCAGACGGATCAGGTTCCACTGGGCGATGGCCGGCTGTTGATCGAAGGCGTAACGCCCGCCCTGATCGGTGTGGTTGCAGATGTAGCCCGGGTCGTAGGCATCCAGGAACGCGAACGGGCCGTAGTCGATGGTCAGGCCCAGCAGACTCATGTTGTCGGTGTTCATCACCCCGTGACAAAACCCGACGGCCTGCCAGTCGGCGATCATCTCGGCGGTATTCGCGATCACCTGTTCGAGCATCGCGGCCACCGGGTCTTCGGCGTCCGCCAGCTCGGGGTAGTCATGCGCCAGTGCATAGTCGATCAGTTCGCGCAGGCGTTCGCTGTAACCGCTGTAGTGGAAGTATTCGAAGTGCCCGAAGCGCAGGAAGCTGGGCGCCGCACGCAGCACGATCGCCCCCGGCTCCACGCGCTCGCGCAGGACCTGCAGGCTGGAGCCGTACAGGGCCACCGCGCGGGTGGTCGGCACGC
This sequence comes from Thioalkalivibrio sp. K90mix, assembly GCF_000025545.1. Taxonomy (NCBI): domain Bacteria; kingdom Pseudomonadati; phylum Pseudomonadota; class Gammaproteobacteria; order Chromatiales; family Ectothiorhodospiraceae; genus Thioalkalivibrio; species Thioalkalivibrio sp. K90mix. The sequence continues at coordinate 19,499 of NC_013889.1, read as the reverse complement.
CCAGCGCAGCCATCGCCTCGGAGATCAGGTACTCGCGGATCGAGGAGCGCAGCACCGCGCGGCCGTCGGCGCCGCGCGAGTAGCGCGTGCGCCCGGCCCCCTTCACCTGCAGTTCCCAGTGTTCGCCGGTGGCGGTACGGACCTCGCCCAGGAGTTTTACGCGTCCGTCCCCCAGCTGCGGCACGAACACACCAAACTGGTGCCCGGCATAGACACTGGCGAGTGGCTCGGGGCCCTCCATCGGATGCCCTTCGGTGCAGGCCCCCAGCCAGGGCTGGCGGGCCAGGTCGGTCTCGGCCAGCCCCAGGCGCTGGCACATCCCGGGGCTGGTCGCCAGGCACGTGGCATCCGGGAACGGGGCTGGCGCCGGACGGTCATAAAAGGCCTCCGGCAGACTCGCAAAGCGGTTCACCCATTGCAGTTCGGGGGTGCTGGGCGCTGGGGCTTCGGCGCGGGACATCGATACCTCGGCAGATCGCGGCTTCAGGCGTTATGATGCGCGACGATTCGATTTTGCACCTTTGGGCCCACACAGCCCGGGTGTTCCGTCACGCGGGCACGGCTTTCATGCGATGTGCCCCATTTCCGGGAGGAGACTCGTGACCGAGGAGCAGGACAACAAGAATCAGGGTGGCCTGAAGAACAGCGAACGCCTGGCCTGGCTGGGTTTCATGCTGTTTTTCGTCATCATCCTCGCCATCTACATCGCCCGCGCAACAGGCCTGGAGCAGGATGTGACCGAGGCCCAGCGCGAGCTGTACCAGACCCAGGTGCAGCTGCAGGAGTACACCCGGCACGAGATCCCGCGTCCGGTCGAACTGGGCCTGACGAACGCGCATATCCAGGACCTGCAGCGCCGCGGCATGGCACGCGCCGAGGAGCGCCTGCGCGCAGATCTGATGGAACATCCGGAGCTGATCCCGCACGAGGCCGAGGGTGACGAGGGCTTTGCGTTCCGGCCCGACGGCATCCATGTGCTGAACCACCGCTGGGTGCTGGCGAACTTCGAGGGCGACGGCGCCCATGGCCAGGTGCTGCTCGGCTACGAGGTGGTGCACGGAAACGTGATGTGGGAAGTGATCGACTCGACGCTGGCCTACTGACGGTCCTGGTAAATCAGGTGGTGCGCCTTCGCACCACCTCGATCGTGTTTCAGCCCATCGTGCTTGCAAGCTGCTCACGGGCGGCCGCGACCTGGCGCCGGACCTGCTCCGGGGCCGTACCACCGGTCAGGTTGCGGGCAGCAGCGGAGCCCTCCGGGGTCAGTACCGTGTAGACATCGTCGCCAACCGCATCACTGATGGCCTGCAGGTCGGCCAGAGGCAACTCCGCCAGATCGACCCCACGCTCCTGCGCCACCCGCACTGCGCGACCTACGACCTCGTGGGCATCGCGGAAGGCCACCCCACGCCCGACCAGGTAGTCGGCGAGATCGGTCGCGGTGGCAAAGCCCTTGCGCGTGGCCGCCAGGGTGTTCTCCGCACGCACCTCCAGGTTGGGCACCATGTCGGCAAACGCGCGCAGCGAGCCGAGCAAGGTATCCACGGTGTCGAACAGCGGTTCCTTGTCCTCCTGATTGTCCTTGTTGTAGGCGAGCGGCTGGCCCTTCATCAGGGTCAGCAAGGACATCAGGTGGCCATAGACCCGGCCGGTCTTGCCACGCACCAGCTCGGGCACGTCCGGGTTCTTCTTCTGCGGCATGATCGACGAGCCGGTGCAGTAGCGATCCGGCAGGTCGATGAACGCGAACTGCGCACTGGTCCAGAGGATCAGCTCCTCGGCCTGGCGCGACAGGTGCATCATCAGCGTCGCCGCGGCGGCGGTGAACTCAATCGCGAAGTCGCGATCCGAGACCGCGTCCAGCGAGTTGCGCGTCACCCCGTCAAAGCCCAGCAGCTCGGCGGTGTACTCGCGATCCAGCGGATACGGTGTCCCGGCCAGCGCGGCCGCGCCCAGCGGGAGGACATTGACCCGCGCGCGGCAGTCGACCAGGCGCTGGGCATCGCGCTCCAGCATCTCGTACCAGGCCAGCATGTGGTGCCCGAAGGTGACCGGCTGCGCGGTCTGCAGATGGGTAAAGCCGGGCATCACCGTCTCGGCCTCGCGCTCGGCCAGATCCACCAGCCCGCGCTGGTAGGCCCGGACAAGGCTCAGGATGTCGTCGATGGCGGCGCGCAGCCACAGGCGGATGTCGGTCGCCACCTGGTCGTTGCGCGAACGGCCGGTGTGCAGCTTCTTGCCGACATCACCGATCCGCTCGATCAGCCGCGCCTCGATGTTCATGTGCACATCTTCGCGGCCGATCTGCCAGTCGAACTTGCCGGCGGCGATCTCGTCGCGGATGGCGTCCAGCCCCTGCAGGATCTGTTCGGCCTCGGCGTCGGTCAGCACGCCGACCTTGGCCAGCATGCGCGCATGCGCCTGCGATCCCTGGATATCCTCCCGGTACAGGCGCTGGTCGAACTCGACCGAGGCGGTAAAGCGTTCGACAAAGGCATCGGTGGGTTCGGAGAAACGGCCGCCCCAGAGCTTGGCCTCGCCCTCGGGGGCCGGGGCCTGTGGCTTGTCGCGTGCGGAATCCTGCGTCATGGTGCACCCTGAACCGGGTTGGAAAGACACGGAAGTATAAGGGAGACGCGGCACAGTGTCCCCCGACCAAATACAAGGATGGACGGCACCCGGAGGGGAGACGGGTCGTGAAGGCACCTGCGCCGGACGACGAGACCACCGAACTGGCGAAACAATCGCCGCTGCCGGATTTCTGCAGCGCCGAGACGCTGTTGCGCGTGCTGATGGTCGCGGTACTGCTGGCCCTGGCCGTAACTCTGCTGCGCGGAGGCGGGCAGGACTGGGTGCCGGGGCTCGCCCTGCATGCGCTGTTCATCTTCTGGGTCGCGCTGACCAGCCTGCTGATCCTGTGCGCCGGCAAGCGGCTGCTGGTGCGCCTGCCCTTGTGGGGCCAGATCGTCCTGCCCCCGCTGGTGCCGATCGCCAACACGGCGGCGGTCTTTCTGGGGGCCGAGGGCCTGCAGCTGGCCGATCCGGCCTGGCGCTGGCCGGCGATCGCGGTCGCCACGATCCTGAGCCTGGTGGCGATGCATTACCTCTACCTGCAGGCGGCCTGGCAGCGCGAGACCCAGGCCGTCTCCCGCGCCCGCGAGCAGGCGATGCGCGCGCGGCTGCGGCCGCACTTTCTCTACAACAGCATGAACACCATTGCCGGGCTGTGCCGCAGCGAACCCGCGCGCGCGGAACAGATCACGCTGGATCTGGCCGATCTCTTTCGCGCCACCTTCGCGACCGCGGATCGCCAGTCCCTGCGCGCGGAGCTGGAGCTGGTGCGGGCCTTCCTGAATATCGAGCAGACGCGGTTTGGCGAACGCCTGGAGGTGGAATGGGACTGCCCGGACCAGGCCGGTCTGGACGTCAGCGTGCCCACCCTGATCCTGCAGCCGCTGGCGGAAAACGCGATCCAGCACGGGATCGGGCCGGCCCGGGGTCCCGGCTTCGTGCGCGTTCGCTGTCGGCTCGACTCCGGGACAGTGATGCTGTCATTGACCAACAGCGTCGACCCGGAGGCACACAGCGAGGGGACCGGCACCGCCAGCGAGGCCGTGCGCCTGCGCCTGCACCATGCGTTTGGCGATCGGTGTCGCTTCGAAACCGTGACCCGGGAGCGCGAGTTCGAAGTCCGTATTCGCCTGCCACTGGAACGGGGGAATCAACATGTCGAGTGAAGCCTTGCGCGTCCTGATCGTGGACGACGAACCGATTGCGCGTCAGCGCCTGGCCGGGATGGTCAACGACGCCGGACATCAGGTGATTGGCCAGGCGGCCGAGGCGATCAGCGCACGCGACGCCATCACCCGCGAGGCACCCGATCTGGTGCTGCTGGATGTCGAGATGCCCGGTGAGTCGGGCATGGAGCTGGCCGCCGAGATCGGCGCCCGGCGACCCGACCTGATGGTGATCCTGGTCACCGCACACGAGCAGTTCAGCCTGGACGCCTTCGAGGCCGGCGTGCGCGACTACGTGCTCAAGCCCGTGCGCGGCGAGCGCCTGACCCAGGCCCTGGAGCGCGCGGCCCGGCACAAGGCCGGCTCTTCGGCACCCGCTCCACGGACGGTTCGCCTGACCATCGGGCGGCGCGAGGAACGCGTGGCCCTGGACCGTATCGCCTACTTCACGGCCGAAGACGGCTATGTGATTGCGCGCGGTGAACAGCTCGAGGGGTTTGTAGATACACGACTGCACGAACTGGAATCCCGGTTCGGCGATGCCCTCCTGTGCGTGCGCCGGGGCTGCCTGGTGGTGCGCACGGCGATCCGGGGGCTGGAGACACGCGGCCCGGCCGATCACCGCCTGCTGTTTCATGGTCAGCTCGATCCGGTGGCCGTCAGCCGCCGTCAGCTGCCACAGGTGAGGGCCTTCCTGCGCGGCAATCTGGCATAGCAAGAAGCGACAGCCCCTGGATCCGGGAGGGTTCGGGCCACTGCGCCGAAACCGTTATACTACGGCGCTTTATTCTCCAGCCGCCGGACCCCGCATGAAACCCCTGCGTATCGCCACTCGAAAAAGCCCGCTCGCCATGTGGCAGGCGGAACATGTCGCCGCGCGCCTGCGGGGCCTGCACCCGGATCTTCCGGTGGAACTGGTCGGCATGACGACCCAGGGCGATCGCGTGCTCGACTCCCCGCTGGCCCGTATCGGCGGCAAGGGGCTGTTCGTGAAGGAGCTGGAGGTCGCAATGCTGGAGGATCGTGCGGACATCGCGGTCCATTCGGTCAAGGACGTGCCCATGGAGCTGCCGGCGGACCTGGTGCTACCGGTGATCCTCGACCGGGAAGATCCGCTGGATGCGTTCGTCTCCAACACCTATGCCCATGTCGACGAGCTGCCCCAGGGCGCGCGCGTGGGTTCGTCCAGCCTGCGCCGGCAGTGCCAGCTGCGGGCACGGCGGCCGGACCTGAAGATCACCGATCTGCGCGGCAACGTGAACACCCGGCTGGGCAAGCTGGATGCCGGCGAGTACGACGCGATCCTGCTGGCGGCGGCCGGGCTGAAGCGCCTTGGGTTCGACGAGCGCATCCGCGCCCGGCTGGAACCGGCTGTCAGCCTGCCGGCAGTGGGCCAGGGGGCAATCGCCATCGAGTGCCGCGAGAACGACCCGGAGATCGCGGCGCTGATCGCACCCCTGAACGACCGCGACACCTCCGACCGCGTGCGTGCAGAACGCGCGTTCAATCGCCGCCTGGAGGGCGGCTGCCAGGTCCCTCTGGCCGGCCACGCAACCCTGGACGGCGACCGGCTCCGCCTGGACGGTCTGGTCGGCGCCGTCGATGGCAGCCAGCTCCTGCGACGGCAGGTGGAAGGGCCGCGCGGCGACGCGGAGGCCCTCGGGGTACAGCTGGCCGAACAACTGCTGGAACTGGGGGCTGGCGAGCTGCTGGCCGCCGCCCACGCCGAGAACGCAGCCTCCACGAAAGGATCCTGAAAATGGCCGAGCTGGATATCATGAAGCCCACCGCGGACGGCCCCCTGAACGGCTGCGGGATCCTGGTCACGCGGCCGGCGGCGCAGGCAGAGGAGTTCTGCACCTTGCTGGCTGGCGATGGCGCCGAGGTGATCCGCTTTCCGGTGCTGGAGATCCTGGCGCCCAGCGACCCGACCGACCTGCGCGCGGTACTGAATCAGCTGGATAATTTCGATATTGCGGTCTTTATCAGCCCGAACGCGGTGCAGCGGGTGCTGAACCTGGCGCTGGCCGACCGCACCTGGCCCGAAGGGACGCGAATCGCAGCCATCGGCAACCGCACCGCGAAGGAGCTGAAGGGCTTCGGGCTGAACGTGGATATCGCCCCGCCGCGGCGCTTCGACAGCGAGGCGTTGCTGGAACAGCCGGCGATGCAGGACGTGGCCGGCCAGCGCGTGGTGATCTTTCGCGGCGACGGCGGGCGCGAATACCTCGGCGATACGCTGAAGTCGCGCGGCGCGGAGGTCACCTTTGCCGAGGCCTATCGGCGCGGGCGCCCGGAGGGCGATACCGGCGCGCTGATGTATGCGTTCTCGCGCGACCAGATCGACATCATCACGATCACCAGTGGCGAGGGGCTGCGCAATCTCTACGAGATGGTCGGCAAGCTCGGGCGCATGTGGCTGCGCAAGACACCGCTGGTGGTGGGTTCCGAACGGATCGGCGAGATCGCCCACGAGCTGGGGTTCAAGGCCGCCGTAGAGGTCGCAGAGGACCCGACTGACGCCGCGATGCAGCAGGCGGTGCACCGCCTGGCCGCGCAACTCGCGACCAGCTGATCAGCGGGGTCGCGCGCCCCTATTCGTGGGGCGCGGCCGGCTCGAAGCTGTCGTAGTAGAGCTGTTCGGTCGGCAGGCCCGCGGCGAGGAAGGCATTGGTCGCCGCCTCGATCATCGCCGGCGGACCGGCCATGTAGACATCGAAGCCGGACAGGTCGGGGTATTCGGCCAGTACCGCATCGTGTGGCCAGCCCGCGACAGCCGGGAACCCGCCCGCCGTGTCCGCCGGCACATCGGAGAGCACCGGCGTAAAGCGAAAATGCTCACCGTGTTCGGCGCTCATGCGGCCGAGCCAATCGGGGGCGTAAATCCCTTCTGCACTGCGCGCGCCCCAGAACAGGTGGTGCGGGCGGTCGAAGCCCTCGACCGCCAGATGGTCCAGCATCCCCTTGAGCGGGCCGAAGCCCGTGCCACCACCAACGAACAGGCGCGGCCGCTCCGATTCCTCGTCGACAAAGAACGTGCCGAGCGGCCCCTCGATCCGTAACAGCGCCTTGGGCTGCATCTCCTCGAACACCATCTTCGAGAAGCGCCCACCCTCCAGGTTGCGCACATGCAGGACCAGCGGTTCGTCGTCATGCGGGGCATTGGCCAGCGAGTAGCTACGGCGCCCGCCGCCCTTGAGCAGGACATCCAGGTACTGTCCGGCGAGGAACTGCATGCGCTCGGTTGCGGGGAGCTGAAGACGCAGCTCCATGACATCGTCGGCCAGGCGGTTCAGCTGCGCGACACGACAGGGCAGCGTCTTCACGACGATATCCTTGGCCGCGCCGATCTCGCGCACCTCGATCTCCAGGTCATCCACCGGGACCGCCTGGCAGAACAGGGCCCAGCCATCGGCCAGTTCGGCCTCGGTAATGCCCGGCGGCTTTTTCGGCCCGTGGTCCACTTCGCCCGCGAGGACGCGCCCCTTGCAGGATCCGCAGGCGCCGTTACGGCAGCCATAGGGAAACGCAAACCCCTGGCGCAACGCGGCCTCGAGTACGGTCTCGTCGTCTTCGACCTCGAGTTGCTGCCCGCTGGGCTGGATGATCACGTCAAAGGCCATGCGCTGCTCCCGCTGCTGGTCCAACAAGGGGGCCTATTGTCTCCACGGTCCGGGCGAACGCAAGCAACCCCGGAAGCCGCATGTAGCGGTCCCGGGGTGCATTCCATGGACGGGATGGGGCAGACTCGGGGGCGCCAATCACAGGCAGGGAGAAAGGAATGCAAGGAGAAAAATGGACAGCCGCACTGGCCGCCGTCGGGGTGATGGTTCTGGGCGGATGTGCAGCCAACGAAACCCGTGACACGACGACCGATGCAGGGGCCGAAGCCGCTGCCGAGGTCACCGATCCGGAGGTGATCGTCGCGGTCCCGGAGCGGTTCGCCTACAGCGACGATGCAACGGTGTCCGAAGCCATTCGCCGCGAATGCGAGCTGGAGGAGCGCTTCCCCGGCTTCGTGCAGGAGTTCGGGGCTCGCCATGATGTCCGCGTGGAATCCGGCGCGGACGTGAGCCCCGGGGATGCTGGAAAGGTACTGGTGGTGGAGATCACCCAGGCCCGCAATGACGGCAGCGCCTGGTCCGGACACCGGTCCCTGGCGGAGGCCGAGGGCACGCTGTATGAGAACGGCGAGGCGGTGGCCAAGTTCACCTCGCGCCGGGTCTCCGGTGGCGGGGCATTCGGCGGGTTCAAGGGCAGCTGCTCGGTGATGGGGCGCACGGTACGGGCCATGGGCGCCGACATCGCGGCCTGGGTGCGGCTACCCGAGGACGGCGCACACCTGGGTAACTAGGACCCTGTCGGGCGGGGCTGTGGCGAGGGCTACAGCCCCAGCTCGTCCCACAGGGCATCCACCCGCTCGCGTACGGCCGGATCCATGGTGATCGGGCGGCCCCACTCGCGCTCGGTCTCCCCCGGCCATTTGGAGGTCGCGTCCATACCCATTTTGGAGCCCAGCCCCGAGACCGGCGAGGCGAAATCCAGATAGTCGATCGGCGTGTTCTCCACCAGCGTCGTGTCACGCGCGGGGTCCATGCGCGTGGTAATTGCCCAGATCACATCGTTCCAGTCGCGCGTGTTCACGTCATCATCGACGACGATCACGAATTTTGTATACATGAACTGGCGCAGGAACGACCACACCCCCATCATCACACGCTTCGCGTGGCCGGGGTACTGCTTGCGCATGGAGACCACCGCCATGCGGTAGGAGCAGCCCTCCGGTGGCAGGTAGAAGTCCACGATCTCCGGAAACTGCTTCTGCAGGATCGGGATGAAGACCTCGTTCAGGGCGACCCCCAGGACCGCCGGTTCGTCGGGCGGGCGCCCGGTGTAGGTCGAGTGATATATCGGCTGGTCGCGGTGAGTGATGCGGTCGATGGTGAACACCGGGAATTCGTCCACCTCGTTGTAGTACCCCGTGTGATCGCCGAACGGGCCCTCGGGCGCGGTTTCGCCGGGGTGGATATGGCCCTCCAGCACGAACTCGGCGGATGCCGGGACCTCGAGATCGGAGCCGATGCAGCGGGTGACCTCCGTGCGGCTGCCGCGCAGCAGCCCGGCAAAGGCGTATTCCGACAGCGTATCCGGCACGGGTGTGACCGCGCCGAGGATGGTCGCAGGATCGGCCCCCAGGGCCACCGCAATGGGGAACGGCTCACCTGGATGGGCCTGGCACCATTCCCGGTAGTCCAGCGCGCCCCCGCGATGCGACAGCCAGCGCATGATCACACGGTTGCGGCCGATCACCTGCTGACGGTAGATGCCGAGGTTCTGCCGCGACTTCTCCGGCCCGCGGGTCACGACCAGCCCCCAGGTGATCAGTGGCCCGGCATCCCCCGGCCAGCAGGTCTGCACCGGCAGGGTCGACAGGTCCACATCGTCGCCTTCGATTACGTGGCGCTGGCAGGCGGCCCCGCGTGTCTTCTTCGGCGCCATGTCGAGGACCTTGCGAAACACGGGCAGCTGCTCCCAGGCCGCCTTCAGGCCCTTGGGCGGGTCCGGCTGCTTGAGAAAGGCCAGCAGCCGGCCGACCTCGCGCAGGGCCCCCACGGAGTCCTCGCCCATGCCCATGGCCACCCGCTCCGGCGTGCCGAACAGGTTGGCCAGTACCGGGATATCGGAACCCTTGGGGTTCTCGAACAGCAACGCGGGGCCGCCGGCGCGCAGGACGCGATCGGCGATCTCGGTCATCTCCAGGTTCGGGTCGATCTCGGTGGTGATGCGCTTGAGCTCGCCGCGGGCCTCCAGCCCGTCGATGAAATCACGCAGGTCCCTGTATTTCACGGGTGTCTCCCAGGGCGCGGCCGGCGGCCGGGCCTAGTCGCTGAATTCGGCCCAGACGGGGGCGTGGTCGGAGGGCCGTTCCCAGCCCCGGGGTTCGCGGTCGATGCCCGCGGCGGTCAGGCGTTTTAGCAGGGCGGGGCTGGCGAGAACCAGGTCGATCCGAAGGCCGCGGTTGCGCCGGAACGATGCCGCCCGGTAGTCAAACCAGGAGAATTCCTCCTCCGGCTGTTCAAACGCACGGAAGGTGTCCGCAAGGCCCAGCTCCGTGAGCGCCGCCAGGGCCTCGCGTTCCGGGGTCGAGCAGAGGATGCGCTCGTGCCAGGCCTCGGGGTCATGCACGTCGCGGTCCTCCGGGGCGATGTTGAAGTCGCCCAGCACGACGAGTTTCGGGTGGGCCTCGATTTCGGCGGCCAGCCAGCTGCGCATGCGCGCCAGCCAGTCGAGCTTGTAGGCGTACTTCTCGGTGCCGACGTTCTCGCCGTTCACCACATAGAGATTGACGACACGGATGTCGCCGATCGTAGCCGCGAGGATGCGGCGCTGGGCATCCTCCAGCCCCGGCGGGTCGGTCACGACGTCCGTTGCCTGCGTACGCGAGAGGATGGCCACGCCGTTGTAGGTCTTCTGACCGGAGTAGACCACCTCGTAACCGGCTTCATGGATGGCACTGACCGGGAAGTTCTCGTCGGTCAGCTTGGTCTCCTGCAGGGCGAGGATGTCCGTACGCGAGCTGCCCAGCCAGTCGAGGACCTGCGGCAGGCGGACCTTTAGAGAGTTGACGTTCCAGCTGGCGATCTTCACGCGGCATCCTCCAGGCCACTGTGGCGCAGCAGGGCGTCGATCTCGGGATCCCGGCCGCGGAAGGCCCGGAAGGAATCGGCGGCAGGCCGCGAGGCTCCAACCTCCAGGATCTCCCGCAGGTAGGCGGCGCCGACGTCCGGCGAGAACAGGCCCTCCTCCTCGAAGCGCGCAAAGGCATCGGCGGACAGGACCTCCGCCCACTTGTAGCTGTAGTAGCCCGCCGCGTAACCACCGGCAAAGATATGAGCGAAGCCATGCGGGAAGCGGTTGAAGGCCGGCGGCCGGACCACCGCAACCTCGTCACGCACCGTCTCCAGGAGATCGAGGATGGCCTTAGCCGTTTCCGGGGCCGGGCCTGCATGCAGACGCATGTCGAACAGGGAGAACTCCACCTGTCGCAGGAGCTGTAGCGCGGCATGGAAGTGGCGAGTATCGACCAGGCGCTGGTAGAGCTCGTCCGGCATAGGCTCACCGGTCTCGTAATGTCGGGCGAACAGGTCCAGGGCCTCGCGCTCCCAGCACCAATTCTCCATGAACTGGCTCGGCAGTTCGACAGCGTCCCACTCGACCCCGTTGATGCCGGCGATCTCCGGCTCGTTCACCCGCGTGAGCATGTGGTGAAGGCCGTGACCGAACTCGTGGAACAGGGTGATCACTTCGTCGTGAGTAAAAAGCGCAGGCTTGCCATCCACCGGCGGGGTGGAGTTGCAGGTCATGAACGCGACCGGGACCTGCTGGGCCGTGTCCGAGACAAAGCGTTGCCGGCAGACGTCCATCCAGGCGCCGCCACGCTTGTTCTTGCGGGCGTAGAGATCAAAGTAGAAGCCAGCACGTTCGATCCCGTTCACATCAAATACACGATAGTAACGAACATCGTCATGCCAGCATTCGACAGTCGGATCGGCCTCGAAACGGACACCAAACAGGCGCTCGACGAGCCGAAACAGGCCCTCCACCGCCTGGCTGGCGGGAAAATAGGGCTTCAGCATTTCCTGGCTCAGCCCCAGACGCCGCTCACGCATCTTCTCGGCGGCATAGGCCATGTCCCAGGCTTCCAGGGAGTCGAGCCCGAGCTCTTGGCGGGCGAAGATGCGCAAATCGGCCAGGTCCTGCTCGGCCCGAGGACGGGCCCGCCGGGACAGATCCTGAAGGAAGCTGTCCACCTGATCCGCAGTCTCGGCCATCTTGGTCGCCAGCGAGCGCTCCGCGTAGTGCTCGAATCCGGTGATCCTTGCCTGCTCCTCGCGAAGCTGGAGGATCTCGACCATGACCTCGCTGTTGTCGAAGCGGCCTGCATCGGGGCCCTGGTCGGATGCCCGTGTCGCGAAGGCCTCGTAGACGCGGCGGCGCAGTTCGCGGTCGTCAGCATGGCTCATCACCGCGAAATAGCTCGGAAAATCCAGGGTCACGAGATACCCGGTTCGCTCGTGCGCACGGGCGTTCTGGGCCAGCATGGCCTGTTCTGCGGCGGGTATGCCGGCGAGTGCGTCCGGATCGTCGGTCTGCCAGGTCCAGGACTGGGTCGCATCAAGGACGTTCTCCTCGAATCGCGCCGTGAGTGCGGACAGGCGCGCGTCGATCTCCCGCAAGCGGGCGCGCGCATCCTCGGGGAGGTCCACACCACTGAGGTGAAAGTCCCGCAGAGCGTCATCGATGACCTTGCGCCGCTCGGGCGCGAGCCGGGCATATTCGGGGCCATCGGCCAGACGGCGAAAGGCGGCGTACAGCCCCTGGTGCTGCGAAACCCAGCTACCGAACTCGGACAGCTTGGGCAGACAGGCGTTGTAAGCCTGACGCAGTTCGCTGCTGTTCATAACCGCATTCAAATGCCCGACAGGTGCCCACACCTGGGAAAGACGGGCATCCAGGTGCTGCAGGGGTGCGACCAGGCCACCCCAGGTGGGCTGGTCGCCGGCCTGTCCAACAAGCGCCTCGATTCCGTCGCGATTCTCCTGAAGGACGGTATCGATGGCAGGGAGGACATGTTCCGGGGCGATGGATCGAAACGCGGGCAGGCGATCCGTTTGCAGCAGGGGGTTCGTCACGGGGACTCCTGATTCGACTAGGACGGGAATTATGCCATTCGGACCGCGGGGCCGGGAGGGCGTTCCACCGTTGCGAGTCTCCGAAGACCCCAAAGCTAGGCAGGGTTGTCGGGATCCGAGGATGGGGGTTGCAAGGGGGTGTAACGGCCCATTCCGCCCAGCCAGGCGATCGGTGCGTAGAAGGGAGAGCGGCAGGTGTGCCGATACATCTGCAGGGCGGCGTTGTAGCGAATCAAGGTGTCGCGAATGGCCTGATCCAGAGCCACCACCCGACGCGCCGACTCCTCTACATTTTCTTTTTTAATATCAATATCTTGTTGGTATAGCGAATCCCAAAGGGCGCGGATCTCGCGCTCTGCTTTGGCAACGGTGCTCAGGTCGCCCCGGCGACGAGCGGTCTCCTGACGCTGCAACGAGCGATGCAAATGCTGAACGGCCGAGGGTCCGCTGCCGGCAGCCATGCAAACCTTCTGCAGATGGCCGTTGCGCTGCACCAGCAAACGCTCCAGTTGATCCCAGGCACCCACGACCTGGCGTTCCTGAACGGCCAGATGGGAGTACAAGCGGGCAATGGTCAGAGTCAGACCCACGAGGCCAACGATCGTGACGATAACGAATATCGCCATCCGGGATCAGACGTCTACGTTCTCCGCGCTTAAAGCTCGGGACTCGATGAAGTCTCGGCGCGGTTCGACCTGATCCCCCATCAGGGTGGTGAAGATTTCGTCCGCCCGGATCGCATCCTCGACCCGGACCTGCAGCAGGCGACGGGTTTCGGGATTCATCGTCGTTTCCCAGAGCTGCTCCGGATTCATCTCGCCCAGGCCCTTGTAGCGCTGGGTGGCCAGACCCCGGCGGCCCTCCTGGAGCAGCCATTCCATCGCCTCGGAAAAGCCCTGGATGCGATGGACGCGTTCGCCACGCTTGATGTAGGCACCAGACTCCAGCAGGGCATTCAGGCGGGCGGAGAGGTCGAGAATGGTCTGGAAATCGCGCGAGGCGAGCGTGTCGTCGGTGATGTATTGGGAGAGCGCCGCGCCGTGCTCGAGCCGATCCAGGCTCAGCTGGGCATGACCGTCGACATTGGTGACCGGACCCAGGCTGTAGCGGGTGGCACCGGCGCGATCGCTGGAGATGGATTCCAGGATGCGCGAGAACCAGGCCTGAACGTCAGGGTTGGTGACGCTGCGCGGCTCGGGAATCGCATCGGCCTCGAGCATGGCCCAGAGGATGCGCGAGTCGTACAGACGGCCCAGCCGCTCCACCGCACGGGCGGCCTTCTGGTAGCCCTTCACCAGTTCCTCGAAGGCCTCTCCCGTGACGGGCGGGGCGTCCGGACCCGGATGCAGTGCGGCACCGTCCAAAGCAAGCGAGACCACGATTTCGCCCATCTCGGCCTCGTCACGGACATACTGCTCGCGCTTACCGCGCTTGATCTTGTACAGCGGTGGCTGGGCAATGTAGACATGCCCACGCTCAATCAGCTCGGGCATCTGACGGAAGAAGAAGGTCAGCAGCAGGGTTCGGATGTGTGATCCGTCCACATCCGCGTCAGTCATGATGATGATGCGGTGGTAGCGCAGCTTGTCCGGATCGTATTCGTCTTTCCCGATCCCGCAACCCAGCGCGGTAATCAGGGTACCGACCTCGGCGGAGCCGAGCATGCGATCAAAACGGGCACGTTCGACGTTAAGGATCTTTCCCTTCAACGGCAGGATCGCCTGGAAATGGCGGTCCCGTCCCTGTTTGGCAGAGCCACCCGCGGAGTCGCCCTCCACCAGATAAAGCTCTGAATGGGCCGGGTCCTTTTCCTGGCAATCGGCCAGCTTGCCCGGCAAGCCGGCGATATCCAGCGCACCCTTGCGGCGCGTCACCTCGCGCGCCTTGCGCGCGGCCTCGCGGGCACGCGCCGCCTCGAGGACCTTGTCGGTAATCGCCTTGGCCTCGGGCGGGTTCTCCAGCAGGAAGTTGGTTAGCGCATCGGACAAGACACTCTCGACGATCGGCTTGACCTCGGAGGAGACCAGCTTGTCCTTGGTCTGGGACGAGAACTTCGGGTCCGGTACCTTGACCGACAGCACGGCCGTCAGGCCTTCACGCATGTCGTCGCCGGCGGTGGCGACCTTGGCCTTCTTGATCAGCCCCTCTTTCTCCAGGTACTGATTGACCGTCCGGGTGAGCGCCGCGCGAAAGCCGGCCATATGGGTGCCGCCATCGCGCTGCGGGATGTTGTTGGTGTAGCAGAAGATGTTCTCCTGATAGGAGTCATTCCACTGCAGCGCAACCTCGACGACGTAATCATCCTCGCGGGTCTGGTTCGCGTAGATCACAGTGGGATGCAGCGCCGTCTTCTTCTGGTTCAGGTGCTCGACAAAGGCGCGAATCCCGCCTTCGAACAGGAAGGTCTCTTCGCGATTGTCCCGCTGATCGCGCAGGGTGATCCGGACCCCGGAGTTCAGGAACGAGAGTTCCCGCAGGCGCTTCGCGAGGATCTCGTAGTGAAATTCGATGTCCGTGAAGATCTCGTCACTGGGTCGGAACCAAATCCTGGTGCCAGTTCGATCGGTGGACCCTGCGACCGCCAGAGGGGCGTCGGGCACACCGAGATGGTAGACCTGCTCGTGGCGCTCGCCGGCTCGATGGATCTCCAGTCGGAGCTCTTCGGACAGGGCATTCACGACCGACACCCCAACGCCGTGAAGCCCGCCGGATACCTTGTAGGAGTTGTTATCGAACTTACCGCCGGCGTGAAGGACCGTCAGGATCACCTCCGCAGCGGACTTGCCTTCTTCCTCGTGGATATCCACCGGGATACCGCGCCCGTTATCCGAGACGGAGACCGCGTTGTCTTCGTGGATCGTAACCTCGATGGTGTCGCAGTGGCCGGCAAGCGCCTCGTCAATCGAGTTATCGACGACCTCGAACACCATGTGGTGGAGGCCGGTCCCGTCATCGGTATCCCCGATGTACATGCCAGGGCGCTTGCGCACGGCGTCCAGGCCCTTAAGGACACGGATCTGGGAAGAATCGTAGGTTTCGGGATCAAGCGGTTCAGATTCGGACATGGATTACGGCATCCGGCGGGTAGCAGACACTGCAGTATAACGTAAAGCCGAGGGCTGGGGCGTGGCTCAGTCCGGGGTCACCACACCATGTTCCACGTGAAACAATCGCGTGGATCGCCCACCCTCTAACCCCGGAATATGTGGCTCGACAGTGGTGACCAGTACCTGCCATCCGAACTCCAGAAGGCCGCACATCAGCCCTTCTACCGCAGCGACATCGAGCTCGGAGACCACATCATCCAGTAGCACCACCGGCGCCCTGCCCGCCTCGCGTTCTAGCATCCTGGCCTGCCCGCCGGTCAACGCCGTGATCAGCCGTTTCTGCTCGCCCCGCGACGCCTCCGCCGCGACCCGACCGTCAAAGCGGAGATCGATGTCCGCTCGCTGCGGCCCGACCTGTCCGAAACCGCGTTCTTCGTCCGAATCCCGACTGCGTGCGATCGCTTCCGAAAGCGAACGATCCCGGTCCCAGCCAACACGAAGGTGCACCTGGAAGTCCCCCAGGCGCTGCGAAAACCCGAAGACGCGGGCTGCCTCCGAAGTATTGATTTCCCAGCGATCGATATAGGCCTGCCTGGCCTGCGTGATGTTTTCACCGGCGTCGACCAGTGGTCGTTCAAACTCTCGGGCCGCACGACGATCACCCTTGCGCAACGCGGCGTTACGTTGTTCGTGGGACCGCCTCCATTGTTGCCAGTGCCATCGATACCCTCGCACCGAATGAAAGCAACCCCAATCAAGCAAACGCCGCCGTTCCTCTGGTGACCCCGTGAGCAGATCAAAGGAACCCGCATGCAGTACCCGCACCGGCAGCCATTCCGCGACACTGGCATGCCCTTCCATCCATCGCCCGTCGAGCCGCGAGCGCCGAGTGCCTTCCCAGCTGACGCCCAGGCGATGCTCACCGCCATGGAGGTCGCGCACCCGTCCCCCGATCCACAGGCCTTTCTCGCCCGATCGAACGACGCGGCGAAGCTGGGGTGTCCTGAACGATCGTCCTGCGGCAAGCACATGGCACGCCTCCAGCACCGAGGTCTTGCCTGCGCCATTTGGCCCCACCAGCCGATTGATCCCCTCACCCGGCTCGAACGTCTGCTCCGAGAGATTGCGCACCCCTCGCCACCACAGGCCTTCCAGCACAGTACCTGTCCGCCCGGTCGCGGCTACAGGCGCATCGGCATCACGACGTAACGAGCCCCACCGGGCGGCTCGGCCTGCACCAGGATCGAGGAGTTCCCGTCCCGCAGCCCGATCCGAACCTGATCCGTTTCGATCGCATTAAGCACATCGACCAGGTAACCGAGGTTGAATCCGATTTCCATCGGCGGCCCCTGATACTCGGCCTCGACCGACTCCTGGGCCTCTTCACGATCGGCGTTGTGAGTCATCACCTGACAGCCCTCATCACCGAGCGTCATCCGCACGCCGCGATACTTGTCCGACGCGACGATGGACACGCGCGCCAGCGCCTGCTTGAGTCGCTCACGTTCTACCGTGAGCGTTGCCGGCAGATCCGCCGGAATTACGCGCTCGTAATCGGGAAACCGCCCCTCGATCACCTTGCTCCGCAACACCGCATTCCCAAGGTCGAACAGCACCTGATCTTCACTGAACCCGACGCGCACCGGGACATCGTCATCCGACAGGTTCCGGCGCAGCTCTGCGATGGTCTTGCGCGGCACGATCTTCTCGAGCCGTCCATCAATCGCCTGGTCGAGCTCGGCCTCGGCCAGTGCCAGCCGGTGCCCGTCGGTTGCGACCGCCCTGAGACTGTGACCACTGGCCACCAGCAACAGGCCCTGAAGGTAATAGCGCACATCCTGCTGCGCCATCGAGAACATCGTCGCCTCGAGCAACCGACGCAGGCGGTTCTGCGGGATATCCAGGGTCCACTCCGAGCTCTTGCTCTCCCAATCGGGGAAATCCGCCCCCGGCAACGTGGCCAGGCTGAAGCGCGATCCGGCGAACCCCACGGACATCCGTTCCCCGTCAATTGTTGCCCGGATCTCGCTGTCTTCGGGTGCCGCTTTCACTACATCCAGCAGCTTGCGTACCGATACCGTCACGTCGCACTCGCCCGGAATGGTTCCCGCCGCTTCGCCTTGCCAGGCCAGTTCCAGGTCGGTGGTATCCATGCGAATGCCGCCCCGTTCGTCCGGCCGCAAGCGCACGTTGCCGAGGATCGGCATCGTCAAACGTTTCTCGGCCGCCCCGACAATCCGTTGCAGGGCGTCAGTCATCGCTTCGCGCTGGAAAGAGAGTTCCATGGCGGTGTCCTGTAATTGGGTTTAAGTAATTTAAAACTGATGATAATAAGGTCCGCGTCTCCCTGTGCGGAAAACCTTTAACAAATTGATTAGCAACCGTTTTTTAGCCCGAAACCGGCTTTCAAACCTCTGTATCACCTGTGTCTATCCTGTGGATGAAATCACGCGCCAAAAATTCGCGCTCGGTACGCACGACTTCCCCCCATCTTATCCACAGCTTGCTCCGTCAACCTGTCGGGGTGTCGGGCGGCCTTAGCTGCTCAGCGTCCGCAGCAGGTTCGCATAGTCTTCATCCAGGCTCGCATCGGCCTCGCGCAGCTCGACAATCTTGCGACACGCATGGATGACCGTTGTATGGTCGCGCCCGCCGAAGGCCTGTCCGATCTCCGGCAGGCTGTGCTGCGTGAGTTCCTTCGCGAGTGCCATCGCCATCTGGCGCGGTCGCGCCACCGAGCGACTGCGTCGCGTGGAGAGCAGATCGGCCACCTTGATGCGGTAATAGTCGGCCACAGTCTTCTGGATGTTTTCCAGCGTAATCAGCTTGTTCTGAACGGCGAGCAGATCGCGCAGCGCCTCTTTGGCGAAGTCCAGGGTGATCGGCTTGCCGGTGAAATGCGCGTTCGCGATGACTCGGCGAAGTGACCCCTCCAGCTCCCGGATGTTGGACCGGATGCGCTTGCCCATGAAAAAGGCGACTTCGGTCGGCAGCTCGATACCCGCCTGTTCCGCCTTGCGTTGCAGGATCGCCACGCGCGTCTCCAGCTCCGGGGGTTCGATGGCGATGGTCAGGCCCCAGCCGAACCGCGACTTCAGCCGCTCCTCGAGCCCCTCGACCTCCTTCGGATAGCGATCCGAGGTCAGGATGATCTGCTGCTGGCCTTCAAGCAACGCATTGAATGTATGGAAAAATTCTTCCTGCGAGCGTTCCTTGTTGGCAAAGAACTGGATGTCGTCGATCAGGAGGGCATCGGCCGTGCGATAGTGCTGCTTGAAGTCGTCGATCGCGTTGTGCTGCAGCGCCTTGATCATGTCGGCGACGAAGCGCTCGGAGTGCAGGTAGATGATCCGGCCTTCCGGCAGCCGGCTCAGGATGCTGTTGCCGATCGCGTGCATCAGATGGGTCTTGCCCAGGCCCACGCCGCCATAGATGAACAGCGGGTTGTACGCGACCCCCGGGTTTTCGGCCACCTGCAGACTGGCCGCCCGCGCCAGTTGATTCGATTTGCCCTCGACGAAGGTGTCGAAGGTGAAGGCCGGGTTCAGGTTGCTGACCGGCCCCTTGGGGACCGCTGCTCGCCGCGCTGGCGCGCTCGCGGGTGCCCGTGAAGGTGCGGAGCCTTCGGGCTCCGCGGCGGTCCACTCCGTGCCCCCGATCCCCAGGCGAACGCGTTGCCTATCGGTCTCTTCGGTGCCGGGGCGCAGTTCGCTGACGGCCTCTTCGATGGAACTCAGGAGATGGTCGCGGACATGTTCGAAGACAAACTGGTTGGGTGCCAGCAGGCGCAAGGCCCCGGCTTCCTCCTCGGCGTGCAGGGGTCGCAGCCAGGTATTCAGCTGCTGCTCACTCACACGACCCTGCAGGCGATCCAGACAGGCTGTCCACAGGGTATTGGCAGTCACACGCGGGTCTCCGGGATCACGAGGGTTCGGGGGCCCCTGAGTCTACGCCGATGGTGACCCCGTGCGCTAGCCAAGTCTCGCTCGCTGATTGACTTCGCGCACGGTTGACGGTAGTTT